>DAOULD010000187.1:0-49816 GCA_034420635.1 Anaerolineae bacterium
GATGACAATCATCGAAAGGGAAGGGCATGGGCTTTGAATTCGCCACCGCAACACGCATCATTTTTGGCGACGGCAGCGCCGGTCAACTGGCGTCGCTGGCGGGGGACCTGGGCAGCCATGCGTTGCTCTTCACGGACGACCAACCCGAGCGACTTGGCGATCTGCTTCAGTCGCTCAAGCAATCGGGCCTGCGGCATACGCTCTTCCCGGTGGCGGAAGAGCCGAGCGTGGAAGTGGTCAACCGCGCCAAGGAAGCGGCATTGTCCGCCGGCTGTGACCTGGTCATCAGCATCGGCGGCGGCAGCGTCATCGATAGCGGCAAGGCCACAGCCGCTCTCATCCCGAACGAAGGTAATGCGCTCGACTACCTCGAGGTGATCGGCAAGGGACAAAAGTTGCAGGCGGCGCCTTTGCCATTTGTGGCGCTGCCGACCACGGCCGGCACCGGCGCCGAGGTGACGAAAAATGCCGTGCTCGCTTCGCATGAGCATCGCGTCAAAGTGAGCCTGCGCGACAACCGCATGCTGGCGGATATCGCCTTGGTGGATCCGCTGCTGACCCATTCGATGCCGCCCTCGGTGACCGCCAGCACGGGCATGGACGCCCTGGCCCAGGTGCTCGAACCCTACGTCTCTTGCCTCGCCAACCCGCTCACCGACGGTCTCTGCGTCGAGGGACTGCGCCGCGCCGGGCGTTCCTTGCGGCGGGTATATGCGGAACCGGATAATGCCGCGGCGCGAACCGATATGGCTTTGACCAGCTTGCTGGGCGGCTTGGCGCTGGCCAATGCCAAGCTCGGCGCGGCGCATGGTTTCGCGGGCGTGCTGGGCGGGATGTACAACGCGCCGCACGGCGCCATTTGCGCGACGTTGCTGCCGCCGGTCATCAAAGCCAATATCAAAGCGCTGGAACAGCGCCAGCCGGATAACCCGACATTGAGGCGCTATCAGTATGCCGCGCAATTCATCTTGTTCGATCGCGAGGCGACAGCCCGGGACGCCATGGACTGGATTGAGGAAACCAGCGAGATCTTCGCTATTCCCGGGCTGGGCGCTTACGGCATCGAGGAAAAGGACTTCGACCTCATCGTCGAGAAATCGGCCGCTTCGAGCAGCATGAAAGGCAATCCCCTCTCGCTCATGCATGAGGAGTTGAAAGCTATTCTGGCTGAGGCGCTGTAGCGCGCGGGCAGGATCGACGATGCGAGGCAGCGCCAGATTACGTAAAGACATCGTCACGCTTTATTTGATCGTCGTGACGGCGATCTTGTGGCTGGATCAAGTCGGAAACAGCCTGCCGCGATCGGCCGAGGGCGAACTGCTGTTCATCTCGGATACAGATGCCATCGACGCCGGGCGCGAATCCAATTCCGTGTATCGCATCGACTCGGATGGCAGCGGCATGAAACGCGTCCTCGGCTCAATCCCCCATGGCGAGGGCTATCTCCGCATCTCGGACATAGATTGCCATGCGGAATCGCAGTCGCTCGTGATCGCCAGCGGGCGCCATGATCTCAACGGCTTCTACCACGCTTTGCTTGATGGCTCAATGCTGCATCTGGACGGGCCCGCCGCCGGGGAACTGCTCACGTCGCTCAAGCAGATCGCGCTTGCGCCGGACGGCATTGCCGTCATCGTATCGCGTCGATACCGGGAATTCTCGCAGTCGCGCTACGGCTTGGTCAGCGGCGATCTCGCCAGCCGCGTGTATAAGACCATAAAGCCCCCGAGCGCGGCGCGGTCGACTATTTCGCCGGATTGGTCGCCCGACGGAAGCAGCATCGCTTACATCGTTGTCAAGCGCGCGCCCGATACGCGCCCGTCGTATGCGCTCGCGATTGCGGCGCCCGATGGACGTGGCGAGCGGGTCATCTACGATACGTCTCTGACGCTGACTGATATCGCCTGGTCACCCGATGGCAAGTGGATCGCCGCAACTATCGGCGGGCAACTCCACAAGCTGCGCCCGGCTGGGGACGATCTGAGGCGGCTCAGTCATCATCCGGGCGGCATCTCAGATCCGCGTTGGTCGCCCGACAGTCGGCAGATCAGCTATGTCGCGCCCTCGTCCTACCCGGGTTTTAATCAGCTGATGGTCATGGATGCCGACGGGGGCAATATCCGGCGGGTGGTGAACATACGGGGTGAGGTGGTCAACGGCTGCTGGGTCTAAGGCGCAGGCGGGTAACTTTGAAAACACTCATTCGACTTCCCAATCTTCAACGTTCAGACCGGGAATGCGTTCAAATTCTCTTGTGTTATGCGTCACGACGATCAGCCCATTTACTCTCGCAATCGCAGCGATCAACATGTCGTGCCGGCCAATGGGCGTACCGCGCCGCTCGAGGTATGCGCGTATGCTGCCGTACTCATCAGCAGCCGCGTCATCAAAGGGTAAACTATCGAAGTGGCGCAAAAAGTCATCTTGTTTTGCGCGCGATCTTTCCGGGGTCTGGCTTTTGGCGGAACCGTAGTACATTTCGCCCTTGGTGATCGCGCTAACGGCGATATCCGCATATGATTGAGTGTCTATAAAATCCCGCAACTGTGGCGCTCGCCCATTGATGTAACGAATGCATGTATTGGTATCGAGCAGATATCTCATTCAAGCGAGTCCCCGTATTCATGTAACTCGACAGGGTTATCGGCCAGACTGCCATAGGTCTGTTCCACAAATTGCTTCCAGGGCAACTCTCGGTATGCTTCAGCTTCAGTCTCGGGCGGGAGCGCATTGTCGGTATCTTTGCCGAGTTCATGAATCAAGGCTAACGCGGCGTCGAAATCGGGATGATTTTTGTCTGTATACCGCTCTATACATAGGCCTTCTTCGTATCGCGCCCCATCGGGCAGAATCGCTGAGGCCAGATCCACATGATCTAGGCGAGCCCCCGCCAGCTTTGCGCCAAGCAAGTTTGCTCGGTTCAGGTTGGCGCGACTCAGTATAGTCTCTTCCAGGCAAGCCCGACGCAAATCTGACATGCCCAAGTTAGAACCGCCAAGGTCCGCGCCCTTTAAGTCCGCTTCGTATAGTCTTGCTTTTCTCAGATTGGCGCCTTGCAGGTTACTCCCGCGCAAGTTCACGCCATTTAGATTCGCCTCTGCAAGATTCGCGCGGTACAAACAGGCGCCTTCCAAGCCCGCGCTACTCAAGTCCACACTTTGCAAACTTTCTTCGCGACTGTGTAGTGCCGTATTGAGTCGTCGTTGCTTCATTATAGTGAACCCGTCCCGCCAAAGTTTGCCTTACCGTTGATTTAGCATATCATATCACACTTGACACTGTACACATCCGCGCGGGTCGCCCCTACCCGGTTGGGTAGTCCGGAAGCGAATCTGGATCCTGTACTTTTTGCGCTTCGACATTGCCTTTCGGAGAACTGGAGTGTGGTCCCAGAATAGTACGTGGCATGAAAAATACCCAAATCATCGCCGTGCCCAATGCCAGCGCCGCGCTCAGGCACAGCAAAGTCGCTTCATATCCCAGCGCCTGAATCGCCAAACCCCCCAGGATCGGACCAGCCACCTTGCCGAAGTTCTGCATCATGCCGATCAGTCCCATGCCCGCGCCCAGGTGTTCGGGACTGATGCGGTCGGAGACCAGGGCAATCGCCGCCGGGAAGATCAGCGCTTGCGCCAGGCCCATCATCAGCGCGGGCGCCAGGAAGGCTGCGCCCGCGTCCAGCACATACACCAGCGGCAGGGACACAGCCAGCGCCAGCATGCCCAGGCTGATGCTCGTCAGGTATCCCAAGCGATCACCCAAGCGACCGCAGTAGGGCTTGGCGATCACATGAACCGCCTCTTGCAAGCTGAAGAAACTGCCAACCAGCGCGGCGCTCACGCCGGCGTCCAGCGCGTATATCGGCAAAAAGGCTTTGAGCGTATACAGGGCGACAAAGGTGATGGATTCCAGGGAACCGGTCAACCAGATGGCCGGCGTACGTCCTCCGTCGCGAATGGCGTTGCGGACGTGTTGCAGCAGGGGCTTCCGCTTCTGCCTTTTCTCGGGACGGGTATCCGGCAGCTGCAGCACCGGGACAAAGACGGCGCAACTGATTAACCCGATCACCGTGAAGACAGCCGCTGGATCCATCACCGTCAGCAGTACGCCCGCCAGCGCCGGACCAACGATGTAACCGCCGCTGCGCGCCATCTGGAACCAGCCGATGTCTTCGGCCACCGACGGGTCAGTGTCGGCGCGACCCGGCTCCCCGCGCGAAAGCTCGGCGATGTAAGCCAGGGTCACAGGTCCATAAAT
Organism: Anaerolineae bacterium; assembly: GCA_034420635.1. Lineage (GTDB taxonomy): Bacteria > Chloroflexota > Anaerolineae > Aggregatilineales > Phototrophicaceae > UBA6055. The sequence goes on from DAOULD010000187.1 coordinate 4,258, forward strand.
CGCTGTCGCCAAGCCATGTGCCAGGCGGACGACGAGCAGTTGCTCGGTGTTACTGATGAAGCTGTAGGTAAAGGGCATGAAGGCGAAAAAGCAAGTGCCGATCAAAAGCCAGACGCGCCTGCCGCCGCGGTCGGACAAGATGCCGAAGAAGGGCTTCAGCACCAGTCCGGTGATGGTGGATACGGATACGATTGCGCCCAGGAAAGCGCCGGACGCGCCCAGTGCGTCGGCGAAAATGGGCAGCAGCGGCGTCTTGCCCATCTGATAGCCGGACCTCGCCAGGAAGTCCGCCAGCATCAGATGGAGGAAGGGTTTGCTACGGCGCATGTTTTTCACCACAAAGGCACAAAGGTCATGAAGACTTAAAGAGTTTTGCCTTTGCGCTCTTCGGGTTATCTCTCTAGTCTAGGCTCTCGCGCGCTATTCCACCTTGAGCGCGATCTTGCCAAAGCCGGCGTTGCCCAGCATGGTGTTGAATTCCGCCAGGTTGCCCTCGACGATGTCATCGAACTTGCCGACCACGCCGTCAATGTCTCCAGCGATTTCTTCGTAAGCCCCGTATTCATAGTCGGTCGGCTTGTAATCGCCCAGCGCCACGTTGAAGGTCAGGTTCTTCAGTTGCTCCGCCAGTCGGTCGCCATTGTTCATCGCGTCGGGCCAGCCGGCGCGGGTGTCCGGAATCATCAATTCCTTTTCGACTTCGAGAACCTGTTCTTCCAGCGCTTTGGCCGCGTCGATGATGCCGGCTGCCGATTCCAGCCCGGCGATGCGCTCGCGCCAGCCCTTGAGCTGCGCCCGTACATCGCGCATTTGGTTGATGACCTTGTGCGTCGCCGAGACCTTGTCGCGGATCGTCATCAGCAGATTGAACTGCTCTTTGAGCTCGGCGTCCGATGCCGGCACGCTCGCTTCCTTACTCACTTCAAAGGACGCGCTTTGTTCTTCCTCGCCGACGCAGAGCGTCACCGAATAGGCGCCGGGCGCGGCATGCGGTCCCTTGATGAAACCCTGCTGATTATCGTTGTGCGGGATGACCTTGCGCGCATCGGGATAGCGCAGATCCCAGACGAAGCGATTCCAACCGGCCTTTGAGGGAATGCGCAGTTCTTTTTCTACCCCATCCCCCGGCCCCTTGCCCGAAGCATCAGGGAAGGGGAGCTTTGCTTTCTCTTCTTCATCGGCGTGCAGGCTCTTGAAGGTCTTGACCTCTTTGCCCTCGGCGTCTGTGATACGCAAGCTGATCGTCGACTCCGGTTTTTCCCGCAGATAGTAAGTAATCACTGCGCCCTTGGGCGGGTTGACGCCGCTATCCAGCCAGGTTTCTTTCCGTCCGTGTTCGGGCGTCTCCTCAACCAGATAAGGCGCGACCGCGCCCAGCGTGCTCATATACTGCTTGCCGTCGCCGCTTTCGAAGAGGCCGTCGAAGACCTTGGGCAAATGCCGCTCCACCGTCCGCGGCTTCAGGAGACGAACCACACTCTCCAACTCCTCGCCGGGTGTTGAAGTCCCTCCCTGATGCTTCGGGGAGGGATTTAGGGAGGGGTAGAGTTGATGCAGCACGGTCAGGTCATCCAGTATCCAGAAGGAGCGGCCGTGAGTCGCGATGACCAAATCAGTTCCTTTGACTTTCATGTCATAAATCGGGCTGACCGGTAGATTGAGTTGGAAAAGCTGCCAGGTACTGCCGCCATCGAAAGAGATGTACAAACCGAACTCGGTGCCCAGGTAGAGCAAGCCCTCGCGGTTGGGATCTTCGCGGACGGCGCGGCAGAAATGGTCGTCGGCGATGCCGGAGGTGATGAGCGTCCAACTCTCCCCGTAGTCTGTCGTCTTGAAGACGTATGGCGCGTAGTCATCGTTCTTGTAGCGGGTCGCCGTGACGTAGGCGGTGGCGGCATCGTGCGGCGAGGGTTCGATCATGTTGAACATTGACCAAGCGCCCAGGTCCGGCGGGGTGATGTCGCTCCAGTTCTCGCCCCCGTCGCGCGTGATGTGCAGCAAGCCGTCGTCCGAGCCGGCCCAGATGACGCCGGCTTCATGGGGCGATTCCGCCAGTGTGAAGACCGTGGCGAAATGCTCGGCGCCGACGGCATCGCGATTGATGGGACCACCCGAGGGCTTGAGCGTCTCGGGATCGGCTTTGGTTAAGTCGGGACTGATCTCCTGCCAGCTTTGGCCCTCGTCGGTCGTCTTGAGGATCTGATTGCCGCCGATGTAGATGATGCCGCTGTCATGAGGGGAAAAGACGATGGGGTAGGTCCAGGCGAAGCGATATTTGTCCGCCCCCGCGCCCAAACCGGTGGAGGAACGCGGCCAGGTTGAAATCAGGCGGATCTGCTGTGTCCGGTGATCGTAGCGCTGCAAGCAGTTGCCGCCCCCGGGCGAGCTGCCGACGGCGCCGACATAAACGATGTTCGGGTCATCGGGATGGACGGCGATATAGCCGCTCTCGCCGGACCCGGCGATGTCGCAATCGTCCCACATGATCGACGAATAGCGGCTGCGGCTGGGTACGCGCAAGCTGGAATTGTCCTGCTGCGTCCCATAGACATAGTAGGGATCATTTGTATCGACATCGAGGTGATAGAACTGCGCTGTCGGCTGATTGTAAATGCTGGAAAAGGTCAAGCCGCCGTTGAGCGAGACGCAAGCGCCGCCGTCATTGCCGTGGATCATCACCTGGTTATTGTCGGGATGAATCCACAGGTCATGGTCATCGCCGTGCGGCGTGGTGATCTCGCTGAAATTATGCCCGCCGTCGGTCGATTTCCAGAAGTTGAGGTTGTTAATGTAGATGATATTGGCGTCCAGCGGATCGGCGGTCAGGTGCATGTAATACCAGGCGCGGGAGATCAGGCGGTTGTCCTTGCTGCCGACGACCCAGGTTTCGCCGTAGTCGTCGCTGCGATAGATGCCGCCGTCGGGTTGGTTCTCGATGATGGCCCAGACGCGCCCGCTCTGCGCCGGCGACGCCGCCACGCCGATCTTGCCCAGCAGCCCTTCCGGCAGTCCCTTGTTGCGGCTGATGTTCTCCCAGCTGTCGCCGCCATCGGTCGAGCGCCAGAGGCCGCTGTCCTCGCCGCCGGAAGAGATCTGCCAGAAATTGCGATAGGCTTCCCAGAAGGCGGCGTAGATGATGCGCGGATTGTTCTTGTCGATGCTCAGGTCAATGGCACCAGCCTTGTCGCTGACGTGCAGGATTTGTTCCCAGTTTTCCCCGCCGTCTTTGGAGCGGTAGACGCCGCGCTCGGCGTTCTTTCCAAAAGCGTGTCCAAAAGCCGCCATGTAAACCAGATCGGCGTTTTCCGGGTGACTGCGGATCTTGGCGATCTGGCGCGTCTCTTTCATGCCCAGATGTTTCCAACTGCGTCCGGCGTCAGTCGATTTGTAAACGCCATCGCCGATGGAAACGTCAAGGCGGATGGTGGTCTCGCCGGTGCCGGCGTAGATGACGTTGGGATCGGCCGGCGCCACTTCCAGCGCGCCCACGGACGAGGCACTGAAATAGCCGTCGCTGATATTCTCCCAGTATTGCCCGGCGTCCGCCGTCTTCCACACGCCGCCGCAGACGCCGCCGAAGTAGAAGATGTTTTGGTCGCGCGGGTCGCCGGCCACTGCGACCACCCGCCCGCCGCGGAAGGGTCCAATGCAGCGAAATTCTGCCAGTCTGTCGTATTTAGATGGGGTCATTGTCCTGTTCCTTTAAGAAAGTTTGTCGATAATGAGGCGGTATTTTAACACAGGGCAAGTTTTCACCACAGAGGCGCCGAGGGTCGCGTAGACACTGCCCGCCGGCACAGAGGATTTTTTCACCACAAAGACGCGAAGGACGCGAAGGAAACATTCACCTACAAACCGGTAGGGGCGATCTACCAGGTCGCCAGTTGCTCATTTAACCACCGAGGCCACCGAGAGAGATTTTTCAACCACAAAGACGCGAAGGACGCGAAGGGAACATTCCCCTACAAACCGGTAGACCCTCGCGCTGCACAGCAGCGGCCCACGCAAAATACCTTGCGTCCCGCGGTGCTTAGCTCCCCCTCCCTCTTTAATGGGAAACATCCCCCGTGAGGCGGGGGACCGAGGGGCGCTGGGGCCGGGGGGTGGGGGTCCGCCGCTCGCGACGTAAACAGAGGCGACCTATCAGGTCGCCCGCTTTCCAGCCAGGAACAGTTGGATAACCGCATTGGTAAGGACAAATGGAACTGTATTTCGCCAGTAGCGGGCAGGTCTTAAACAAACAGCGGCTCCATACCGCCTTGCTCGACCATCTCCCGCATGACGCCGTCCGGCGTGCGCTCTTCAAAGCGATGCGCCGCATCCAGCACCATGGGCAGCAACGTGATATCGCCCACGGTATTGAGGAAAACATCTTCGTTGCCCAAGACCCAATGCACGGCTTTGTCGATGCTGGCTTGATCGGTCAGCGGCTCGTACCAGGTGGCATGGCTGCGCCCCTCGCCGGGATAAGGGCGTCGCGTGATGGACTTGATCGTCTGCACGGCGCGCTTCTCCGCCTGGCATATCCGCAGGACTTCTTCAAAAGCGTCGCGATAAGTCTGATTCTGCATCATCGGATAGTTGTAGGGCAGCAGCACCGAATCAAAGTCGAAGTGCTTAATGCTCTTCAAGTGCATACCCGCGATGGCGACATCGTGGCCGGTCACGCCGATGTACTTCACCAAACCCTGCTCGCGCGCTTCCAGCAAATACTTCAGCGCGCCATCCGGTCCCATCGCCACTTCCCATTCTTCTTCGCCAACCAGGTAGTGCAACTGGATCAGATCAACTTCGTCAACGCGCAGCCTCTTTAATGAACGCTCGAGCTGAGCTTTCGCTTTGTCATAGGTACGCTCGCCCGTTTTGGTGGCCAGGAAAAAATCGCCGCGGTATTTCTCCATCCAGGGACCAAGTCGCTTTTCCGAGTCGCCGTAGCTCGCGGCTGTGTCGATGTGGTTGACGCCATTGTCGATGAGCATCTGCATGGTGCGGTCGGCTTCGTCCTGCGTGACATCGCTGAAAGCGGCCGCGCCGAAAAGCAAGCGCGTGCTGAGATGCCCGCTTCGCCCGAATTCTTTCTTTGGGATGGCCATGAGTCCTCCTTGTCGCTTGAACCTGCGCCCCCATTATAACGCAATCGGCGCGGCAAGCGATTGAATATTGAATAGCGATACTGTATCGAAATCGGTTGAAATCAAAATAATACATTTCACTACAAATGCGCATAGGGCGTGGAGAGCAACAATACTGTAGAATATTCTCGGTGCTCTCGGTGTCCTCGGTGGTTAAGATTTTTGTTTCAATCGAAATGGATACACTACCTGAATAGCTTTTGCTGCGGCGCCAGGCGCCGTACCTGCGTTTCGCGGTCCTTGTCTAGCCGAAGAGTTCCTGAAAGCGCCCGATAGACGCGCGGAATCCATCTTCAAAACTGCCGCCCGGCGGACGATAAACCGATTCCAGCGAAATGGCGTCCTCATAGCCATCTTCGCGTAGGGCAGCGGCGATCCGCGGCAAATAGGGTCCCATATGTCCACTGCCCATCTGTTTGCAGGTGACGGTCGCTTTGGCGATTTCCACCGCAACATCTTTGAGATGAACGTGACCAAGGTAGCCGCCACGCAGCGAATCATAGCCATCGGGATAGGGGACTTCCGCGCAATAGAGGCTGTTTGCCGGATCCCACAGCGCCTTCAGCCGCTGGGAACCCAACTCGTCGATGAGCTTGCGCGCCAGATAAGCCGATGTGATCATGGCATTGTTGCCGGTTTCCACAACCAGCGTTATGTCACGATCTTCGGCGATTTGAACCGCTGGCGCCACCAATTGACGCAATTTGTCCCAGGCGCCACTCGCCACAACCCATTCCTCCGCGCCCTGGCTGCCGAACAAGATCATCTCTTTCCGGAATGCCATGATCCGCACGCGCGGGCAGTCCAGGGCTTTTGCCATATCAATGCAGCGCTCCAACGCGGCGAGCTGCGCTTGATAGTCCGCTGATTCCCTACTTGCGCCGCCGACAGACATGCCGCCGAAGATATGCCGGGAAATGCAAGAGACCGAGACGCCGTGCGCTTCGAGCAATTGCTGAACGCGGTTCATCTGTCGATCATCAAGATCGCCAACTTCTTTATCCCAGAGGAATTGCAGTTCGGCATGCTGCAAGTCAAATTCGTTCATCACGCTCAGCGCATGTTCAAATTCGCGACTGATCCCGTCCGTGATCACGCCTAATTTCGCCATTCTGATCTCAGGTCCTCCAAAATACGCGCGGGACGCGTCTATGCGCCCCCGCAACAATCGCTAGAAAGATTTACCAATGAACTTCAGTCCCCGAGATCTGTTCCAATAACTTGACAATGGACCAGTTATCCCCCTCGGGGTAGAGCGAGATGCCGGCTTGAAACAATTCGTAGGCTGTGCTGGTGGCGAAGAGAGGCATGCCGTTTTCCCGCGCTATCGTCATACTAATGCCCAAGTCCTTGTACATGGTGTCGATACGGCTGCCCGTATCTTCGAATCGCCGGTCCATAATCAGCTTGGCGCAATTCTTGAAGAACGGCGTATTGCCAACGTGGGTGCTGGCGAAGACTTCGTAGAGCGTCTCACCCTTGATGCCGGCTTTCGCGCCCATCGCCAGCGATTCGAAGATGCCGACAAAGGTGACGCCGATCAGGGCTTGCAGCGACGCTTTGACAGTCTGCCCCATCCCGGGCGACGCGCCCACATGGAAAATTTGCTCGCCCACAGCCTTCAGCACATCCTGATTAGCCGCGAAGACCTCGTTAGAGGCCGCGACCATCAACGTCAACGTACCCGCATCCGCGCCGAATTTGCCGCCGCTGACCGGGCTATCGATCAAGTTGAGCTTGCTGCCCGCCAAGGCAGCGTCAACGACGCGCATTTCCGCAGGCGCGATGGTGGCGGTGACAATGATGGTAGCGCCATCGTTCAGAATTGTCTTCAAGCTACCGACCACATCCTGTACCTGCGCGCCATTCATGACCATGACAAAGACGACATCCGCAGCACTCAGATCCGCCAAGCCCCCGGCTGGCATACCGCCCATTGCCGACAGCGATTCCAGCCGATCCGCGCGAAGATCATAGCCGATCACCGGAAAGCCGGCTTGAAGCAGATTCTTCGCCATGCCAATACCCATATTGCCCAAGCCGACCACTGCTGTAGTTTTCATTATTTCTGTTCCTTGTATTAGTGGGGGCGACTCTGACGAGTCGCCCCTAATCTATTCGATACAAACTTTATATTGCTATTGGGCGCCAGACGACGGCGACGAATCCCCGTCTCTCAGGACCCGGCCAGGAACTTCACGCCCTGCAACACGCCCTGTTTCTGATCGTATTCCGTGTCATCGTAGAAGTGGTCCTCCAGTTCGATGCTGACGCAGCCGCCGTAGTTGTTGTCCTTCAAGATATTCAGGATGATCTTCCAGTCGGAGATACCATGCCCGGGTATAGTATAGCGCCAGTTCATGCCGCCGTATTTGTAAGGCGAGCCAAATGTCGCTTCTTGCAGGTTGCCGTACTGATAGAGATTCTCGTCGATGATCATGCAGTCCTTGCCATGCACATGAAAGACGTGACCCACGAATTCCTTGAGAAAGCGAATCGGGTCAATGCCCATGCGCACGAGGTGCGAGGGATCGTAGTTGACGCCCATATTGGGCGAACCGACCTCTTCGATAAAGGCGCGGTAGGTCTCCGGCGTACAAACAAGCGACCCGGGACCGGGCCAGCCCTCGATCACCAGGTAAGCGTCATGCTCTTCAAAGGTCGGCTTCAGCGCGCTGTAGCTTTCGACCATATAACCGAAGTTTTCGGCGCGATTGCGGGCAGGGTCTTCCGGTATCATGCAGATGAAAAAGGTCTTGGCTCCGGCGGCGGCGCAATCTTTGATGTAGGCGGCATTGCGCGCGACGGCCTCTGCCCGCGCGCCGGCATCGGGGGACATCATCTCGCCCCAGACGCTCAGATCGGCGCTGCCGACGCGCAGACCGGCATCGACAACCGCTTGCGTACAAATATCGGCATCGCGCCCCAGGTCGATGACCTCCAAATCGTTCGCGAGCGCCCAGGCGATCATGCCGTCCAGATCTTGCTCCCAGCCAAAGTTGCGCCGCCGCCAGCCGAGCGGAAAATTGCCAGTTGCTGTCTTCATATGTGTTCTCCTGTTTCGACGAATTTGGGATATTTTACTTGGCTTCGTCATGTTGAAAAGCGCGAGAAAGGCGGTTAACGCAGAATGTGGCAGATCGGGGAGCGCGAGCGGCAATTGACGGCGACAATCCGCCAAGTTTGGGGCAATCCTGAAATTGCTGTTTGTGCATGAGAACAAATGCGCTGTCATTGCGGCAAGTCAGATTAAATCATGACTTGCGCCGCGCAGGCTGGCTTGTGACAGGGCAAATCGCAGCGAGCGCATTCACAGATCAGATTGATGTTACAGGAGGAAGATGATGTTACGTCCAGCAATGAAGCCGGCTGATGAAACTCCTAGTGGTGGCGGCAAGCGAAAGCCAAAGCCGAAACCGGAATCGCGTTCCAATCCCTATGTTGCCGTTCCGGGAGACTTTCTGGGCCCGGCGCCAGCGACTCCACAAACACCTTCTACAGCAAATCCTCCGGCCGACCGTCCCGCTTACGGACCGGAGAACCCGCCGCCGCCCAACTATGGCGGACCGCCGCCTGTGTACCCGGAGGTCAATGCTCCGTCCCAGACCTCTTCGCGCTCGGATGACAAGAAGAAGCCTGATAAGAAAAAAGAGGCATCGGACAAGCCGCAGATCGCTGTTCCTGCGGACTTTGCGCAGACAGAAGCTAAGCCCGACATCAGCGCGCTGGGTCTGGAGTTCGGCTGGTCGCGCAAGTTCAGATTGACTCACCTGCAGCTGGAAACCGACAATGAACTGGTGCAGGGAGTCGCAGCCTCGCTGCAACACAGAAGGCTTTTCGAGCATTATCTTGATGATCCGATAGCCTACCTGAAGCATTTCGCGGAATACGGCTGGGACGAGGAGTCGGATCGGCAGGCGGAAGCGTACATCGAGAAATACGCCGAGGAGATGAAGCTGCATTACGCCGGTCAAGGCAGGTTGTGGGATGCGCTGGCATGGGAGGCCACAGAGCATGTGAGAGAAGATCTCACAAACGACAGGTTGGAAAGCGCGGTGGCGGTGAATATCGTCACGAAAGAGGAGATATTTCGGCGCTTTGGCGATGAAGACAAGACGCCTTTGCAGGAAGAGAACCGGGCGATGATAAAGGATCCGCACAACACGGCATTGGTGCATAACCACTGGAACGACAGTCCTGGCTCGCAAGCGGACTTTGACGCGGCGCTTTGGCTGGGCGTACGGTATTTGATCGTTGTGACGCCATCGGGGATGCAGTACCTTTACGAGCGGGACGGCGACAGGATGAAATTGCTGGACGAGATATTCAACCGGGAGCGCGTGGCTTTGCCGAGCCCGGCAGAGACCGTGGAATCGCGCGCGGCTTATGAGGCGCAGTTGCTGGCAGAGGCGGGCAATCCGGCGGAGCGAGTGATGCGGCAGGATGAGCCAAGCGCAGTCATAGAAGTTTCAGGATCATTCAGAGCCTACGGCAATCAATGGTACGCTGCGGACAGGTGCGGCGAACCCGAGACATTTGGGGAATACGATTTCACCGAGAATTCGGGAACTTTCAGGGTGTTGGCCAGATCTACTTTGAATCCGTCGCTCGTTCAGATAGAAGTCCCTTATCCATCCAGGTATGATGTATATCGCCAGTGGATCAATCTTGAAGACTTGGGAGACAGCTTTAGGGTCCTCGGGAGTGACTTGGAGAGCGTTCCGGCTAAGTATCCGCTACGATCATTTGTGGCTGACGAAACCTTGGATATTGAGTTAATCTGGGAGGATCCAACTTGGCCGGATAAGTCAGGCGTCGGTGTACGTTCACGCGATTTTAATCCTGTCAACTCAACACAGGAGTTCCTATTGCAGTCGCCGACGATTGGTCCCGATGTGATAGTTGAGTTCGTCGCCACTGGTCACTATCAATTGGGCAATTATGTTGTGATCAGCTTCCCCGCCAGTGTCTTTCAAGAAAACGAACTTATCATGCGTAGATTGTCCGATGACAAAAAAAACCACGATCCCAGTCAATGGCGTGAGGATGGCCGGATATTCCTTGCATTTGCGCACCTGTCTAATTGGGAGGAATGGAGACTGTCGCCTCCGCAGCCTGGCACAAGACTTAATAGCCCGGAAAAAGGGATAATTGGCATGACTGGAAACACGGGAACAGTAGCAAGTCATTTGGATCTGAGCGTCATGTATTATGGCTCTGCGGATGACGGTACCCAGCAAATGGCGCAAGCGCTAAAAGACGTCCGGTGGGATGAGGCATCAGCAAACGCTTATTTCGGGCTAGCTCAGCGTAGCAGTTTGGTTGGCGACCCAAGATTGTACGGCGAAAACCTGGATCCGGTGAGGATTTGGCCCGAACTTGATGTGTTGAAAGCAGCTAGGTACACAGATGAAGAGAGTATCTATCCATGGAAAAACTGAGGCTCGCAGTCGCTATCTGGATTCTAAATCTGGTCTTCGTTCAAATTGCTCCGCTTCAAGGGCAACCAGTAGAGCCGTGGCAGGTTGTATCCATCGCGATGTCGAAGGATGGGCGCTACCTGGCGGTGAAGCATGAGGCAAGCATCTGGATTGATAGCAGCTCATACACCGATAGCGGGATCTGGATTTACGATCTGCGAGATCTTCTCTCTCCGCCGCTGTTTCTTGGTGAATCTGACAAAAGCTATACGACGATGCTATTTAGCCCCAACAGCGAATATATGGCCGTTGGCGATTTTTACCGGCTAACCGTATTTGAGGTCAATAGCGGCAATGTCATTCTCGATCTGCCGCACTCAGCGACGCCCATACGCAGCGACTTCAGGCGGATTTCATTCAGCCCCGACAGCAACTACCTCATGTCTTTCAGCTATTCATATACCGAAAATGAAGTGTCTATATGGGATATTGAAGCTGGTCAACGCGTTCAAACGATTGCCGCACAGCTAAACATGGCGGATATTGGGCAATTATGGCTCAGCCCGGATTGGCAGCAATTTATCAATTGGGGGTATCCATCACAAATAGACACCATACACGACTTTGATACCGAGAGTGGAGTTGGGCAAGAACGGGGAAACATTGCGACCGGTGTCCGCCACGCTGGCGCCGCTTTTAGCGCTGACAGTTCATTCTTTGGCCTTGCGACATGGGATGGCAAAGTCCAGGTCTATGAAACAGAAAGCTGGGCGCTAGTCAACGAGAGAGAATTCCACCAGACTCCTTGTGGTGAAGGCGGAGTATCATTAGCCTTCGCTCACAACCATCCGTGGTTGGCGGCTGAATGTGGCTGGGAAGGCTTATTGACTGTCTGGGATTTTGAACGCAATGAAGTGATATTTCGCGATGAACGCTATCCATTTGGCAATCCGCAATTTACTTTGAACGACGCCTATCTCATAGCGAACCTCAACGAAAACATTCCCGAGAAATACGCTCTTGCGGTATGGGACATTGAGGAGGGCTTTGCATTGAAGCTCTACCCGGGCAATAGTCCGCGCATCCATCCAAACAGCGAGTTAATGGCTGTCATAGGTCACGATTCCAGGATTTGGATATGGCATATCCCACAAAACAAGCTTTTGGTGATTCTGCCGGCGCCTCATCGGTAAGTTGCTTCAGAACAGCTATGGTTTTGTAGTGGCACAGGTTGTGGTTCAGGCTTGGCGCTAGTGTCCGCCGGTTTCGTTCAAGAGCGCTTATCAAACTGAAGACTGCCGCCAGCTAACCGGCGTCAAGCGTCCGCGCTGGCTGCCCGTCTCTACTTGCCGACTCGACGATGGCGTCCCAGAGCTTGGCCATGCGCAAACCAACCTCCGGCGGGCAGGGATTCTCGATCTCGCCGGCGCGCACCTGCGTGAACTGCTCCCAGGCGCCGCGCATCTTTGGCAAATCCGCCGGCACATAGTCGCTATCGCCGGCGCGGCGGATCAAAAGCCGCTCGCCATAGATGCCGGTGCGGATGACTCCGCCGCTCAGCGCGACGAAAATCTCTGAATCCAGCCCGGGTATCGAATCGCCACAGCCGTTGATCGTGACCAGGGCACCCGATTCCAGCCGCGCCATCACTACCCCGTCAATATCGACTGGAGCGCCGCGGTTGTCCGTCCAGGCGGCGACGGTGGCGAAATCCTCGCCGACCAGGGTGCAAAGCGTATTGAGCATGTGCGCGCCCGTATCGAACATGAACCCGCCGCCGGCGACTTCCGGTATTTGACGCCAGGTGTCCACCGTTGCTTCTTTCCAGCCCTGCCAGACCATGCCGGTCACGGTCAGCAGTTCGCCCAGTTCCCCCGACTGGATCAAGCGCGCGGCTTCGCGGATCTGTGGAGACAAGCCGCCTTGAAATGCCACTACAAGAAGCCTGCCGCTACGGTCACGCGTTTCCATCAGGCTAATGGCTTCCCTTGCGTTCATCACCATGGGTTTTTCCAATAGCACGTCCAAGCCCGCTTCCAGGCACATCTTGGCTTGATCGTGATGCAAATTGTGCGGCGTGACGATGAACACCGCGTCGAGGGCGGCAGCGTAGCGATCGAGCATGGCGGCCAGATCCGGCTCGTTGGGAGGAGGAGGCGCGCCCAGTTCCGCAAGCAGTTCTACTGTAACTTCATAATTATTGGACGATGGCTCGCAAATGACGCGCAAGTCGGCGCCGGTTTCCATCATCAAGGGCAGGTGGCGGCGCGCCATCCCGCCAGCCCCAATCAACGCGGTTCTCGTCTTCATAATTGCTCTCGTTAAGCGGTATGGAAATGAACAATGCGGGAGATTGTATCAAGCCAGCTTTGATAAGACTATTATTTGCTAATACGTCATTTTGGACATCTGGCGCCGCTGCCACAGTCTCGCCCGACACGCCGGCGGCGCGCGGTCCGCTTTACCAACCCTCTTGCCGGGTCTCGACGCCTTCAAGGACAGCCATCGGCTCGCCATCGCGATCGACCCAAACGCCGCAGGGTCCGCCCTGCTCGCTGACGCCGATTTCGACTTCCGTGCCGTCCATGCGCAGCACCGGATGATACCATTTGGCCACCGCTTCGGCTTCGCCGACAATGTAGTGGCCAATCAAGGCGCAGCGGAAACGATCCGCAGTGGAGTTGGGATAACTGCCGTGGACCAATTGTCCGTTGAAGAACAAGACATCGCCTGGGTCCATGACCAGCGGAATCGGCTCGAAACCGGGCGGCAGTTCCACCGTATCATTGACAAAGCTGACGTCAGTATCGGCATCCACTGTGCACAGAACGGGTATGTCATGCGTGCCCGGCACAATGCGCAGGCAGCCATTTTCTTCGTCGCAGCGATCAACCGCCATCCAGGCGGCGACGCAGGTGCCCGGGTCGACGCGCAAGTAGAACTGATCCTGATGCAGCGCCTGGCCGCGCGCGCCGGGCGGCTTGAAGTAGAACATAGTCTGTACGGCATAAGGCTCGCGACCGAGGATGTTCGTCAGCCATTCGTTAAGGCGTTCGTCGATCATCCATTGCAAGCTGGTTTCGTCCCAGCGATGAGGCATCATGATGCGCGGGTGCTTGTGAAGCGGGTCATCGCTGTCAACAACGTTGTCCACAACTTCGCGTTTCTCGCGATTCATTTGCGCGTAGTGATCTCGCAAACGCGCGACCTCGTCAGCGCTAAACAGGCCGCGCGCCACGGTGTAGCCCTGGGCTGCGAATTCATTTATGCTTGCAGTCGGTACCGTCATCATATATTCCTCTATATCCGCGCATTTACAATAATTGTAGCGAAAAACCTCCCGTCTGTCGCTTGTTTCACTGTGTATCGCCGCTGCGCGTACTGACATTGCGGACAATGCGATATCTATGATAGCATGTATCTACATTGTAGAAACAGGAGGCGCCGCATCATGCGCGCGGAAGTCAAAAAGTGGGGCAACAGCCTTGCGCTGAGAATCCCAAAGGCATTGGCCGAGGAAGTCGGGCTTGAATCTGGCTCGAGAGTGGAACTAATAGCTGAAAACGGCCGTCTTCATGTTATATCTGTCAAACGGCCGCGCTACACGCTCGAGGAATTGGTAGCTCAAATCACGCCAGAGAATCGGCATGGTGAATGGGATACGGGACCACCCGTCGGCAAAGAGGTCTGGTAGTGTCCTATATCCCAGATCGCGGCGATATCGTGTGGACAGACTTTGATCCAACAATGGGGCACGAACAAGCCGGTAGTCGCCCCGCTCTTGTTCTCTCGCGCAAACCATTTAACAGCGCTTCAGGATTGGCGATCTTCTGCCCGATTACTGGAAGACGAAAGGGATATCCGTTTGAAGTCCCTTTGCCAACAAATCCTGATGTGTACGGTGTCGTGCTGGTAGATCATCTAAAAAGCCTCGACTGGGAAACTCGTCCAATAGAGTTTATCGCAAAAGCGCCTGAGACTGTCGTCCGGAATGTGTTGGAGAAACTCGACACCCTCCTCAGCTAATCCGCCTTGACTCCTTCATTTGCACAGTCTCGCGCTTTGATGTATTCTCGCGCCTAATCAACAAGACAATCTATCGTTGCCGCCAAAGCCCGTGGCGCAGCCATGCTAATCAGACAACAAACCGGAGGCTCTCATGTTCGACTGGACACACGAAGAACTGCCGCAACCGACAACAAACCTGGATACCCTGAAATCAAATATCGACGAATTCGGCTACTGCCTGGTGGCGGAGGCCATCCCGGCCGATCAACTGGCTCTCGCCAAACAGCGGCTGCTGGAACAAGCGCAGGCGGAACTGGAAAGCGGCCAAGCCTTTGAGGACGGCGGCGCCAAGCAGCAATGGGGAGCCTTCACCGACGAAGAGGGCAATGTCCGTCGTGACGCCTTCTCGGCGAAGGCCGGCGGCGTCAACCAGCGCGTCTGGATGCTGATCAACAAGGGCAGGGTCTGGCGAGACATGCTGTCGCAGCCGACCGTGCGCTCAGTAGTCGGGCACGTGCTCGGCAATGACTATCTGCTTTCCAGCTACGGCGCCAATATCGCCAAACCGGGCGGCATCGCCATGAACCTGCACACCGATCAATGGTGGATGCCGGAGCCAATCCACCGTCAGCCGAACCCGGTGCCGGCCGGCTCTTTGACCCGTGAACTCTCCAACCGCGTCGATGACCACCCGGCCATGATCGCCCCGCCGGTGGTGGTCAACGTCATGTGGATGCTCAACGACTTCACCGAAGAAATCGGCGCCACCCGCATCGTGCCGCGCAGCCATCTATACGGACGGCGGCCCGACAAAGACCGCGACAAGGACGTCGTCAGCATCCCGGCCGAAGGCGTCGCCGGAACGGCAATGCTATTCGACGGCCGCATCTGGCACGGCACCGGCGCCAACGTCAGCGATAGCCAAAGGCTGGGCGTCCTGACCACTTTCGTCGCGCCGCAGTTCCGGACGCAGGTCAACTTCACAATGGCGACCGCGCCCGAGGTGGTGGCCGAGGCGGACGACGACTTGCTGGCGCTGTTGGGCTTCAAGATCTGGAACGCCTACGGGCGGATCGAGAGTCCGGTGGCGGGCTATATTCGGCAGGGCGAGCGGTCCCTGGGCGAGATGCGGCCCGGGCAAGCCTAAGCCTCATATCAACCAACACGACGGGATAAAAGAGCGCTAAAGTCCGCAGATATTCCCGGCTCAACATCAGCTTGCGATAAAGTCTTCCCGCTCTCTGCCCTCTCAACTCCGTACTGAACCCGACAAGCGCGTAATATTGTTGATTTTGTATAGCATATCCGCTATATTAGTATGTAGTATCTCATATTTCAAAGTAACTCCAGTCGACCGCGATCTAAGGAAAGGAGGGCGATGCGGACAGACTTAAGAACCTGTTTTACCATCATTGCCTCGAAACACTCGACCTGGAAGGAGAACTCTAGCGAGTGCAACTCCGTGATTAGAATAATGACGAAGGTTTCGCTTGATGTTTCCCAGTGAAGGCGGGGAGGGTGGTCATGCCAGCCGGCTTCCGGCTTGGGCCTACTTATTGTATAGCCAGAGAAAAAAACAAGAGACGAAGATGTACAGGATAATGCTTTTTGTGGGAATTTGTCTGTTGCTGCTGGCGCCGGCCGCGCTGGCGCAGGATGAAGACAAGCCGAGCGTCTGGCTGTTGGCTTTCGCGGAAAACGGCGAGACCAAAGCGATCCAGACCGGTCTGATGGACGCGCTGGAAGCTTATGGCTTCATCAATCCGGACGATCGGTCGCATCATCGCGGCGTGCAAATGATCGACTCAGCCGAGAATTCAGCCATTCGTTTCAATCGCGCCGTCGCCGATTATGAAATGGACCGCGTGCGAGAAGTGGTCGCAAACGCGCTGGATCATGAGCCGGATGTTCTGGTGACGATCACGGCGCCGCTGACGCAGGCGGCGCTCCACGCCACCCATGATCTGGACGACCCGCCAGCGATATTCTTCGCCGGCGTCTACAATCCCTATGAGGCTGGCATCGCCGACGCGCCCTGCATCAAGCCGGACCATGTCATCGGCTCCGAATCCACAGTCGATTATGAGCGAGTCATGTCCTTGCTGTTGCTGCAAAACCCGGATATGAAAACGGTCGGCACGATACATAATTCGGGCGACGCCAGCGGGATTTACGGCGCCGGCCGCATTGCCGAATTGGGCGAATCGCTCGGCTTGAGCGTCGAACAAACCGCCGTCGTCTTTCCGGCGGATCTGGCCTTGGCGGCTGAAGGACTCGTCAGCAAGGGCGTCGAAGCCATCCTTTTGCCGATGGATTACACGACGACGGCGGGCTTGCCGCTCATCACCAATATCGCCAATGATCAAGGCATACCCGTATTCTACGCCAGCATCGACGGCCTCTTTCGCGGCGCGGCCGTTGGCGCCGGCTTTGACCAATGGTTTACGCAGGGCAACAATATCGGGGCGATGCTGGCCGCCTACTTAAATGGTGAATTGGATCTCGCCAGCAGCGGCATCAGCGCGCTGTCAGGTGAAATGACTGTCGGCGTCAGTTTGCTTGATGAAAGCATCAGCATTCCCGAGCCGCTGCGCGAGCAGGCCGATATATTCTTCATAATGCACGAAGGCCAACATGTCTTTGACGTGGTATCCGAGCGCGCCCTGGCGGAAGCCATGCGCATCTATTACAGCGAACCCGATCCGCTGGAAGCGCGCGCAGAGAGCGACAGCGCCTTCCTGGCTGCGCTGGCATGCACGCCGGAGCGCATCGCCGAGCAGCAAGCCGAACTGGACGCGCTGGACGGGTAAACTGAGCGCCCGCGGCAGGTTATATTCAGCAGGGCGAGCGCTAGCTGGGGGAGATGAAGCCGACTTCCTGAAACACGCGTAATGGCGGTTGAAAGGCTTGAAGGCTGCATTTCCTCAAAGATATTTTCGTATTGAGTTGAGATAAGGACATAATCATGAAGAAGCTACTGTTGGCGGTAATGACGCTGCTGCTGCTGGCGCCGGCCGCGCTCGCGCACGACGAAGACAAGCCGAGTCTTGTGGTCTTGTCTTTTCAACCTCGCGGCACGGTTGAATGGATTGAAATCGGTTTGGTGAAATCCTTGATTTCCTACGGGTTGATTTCAGCTGAAGACTTCGCCCCAGGCTTTGCGGGTCCATACGAGAATTCGCCCATTTCCTATACGCGACTGAGTGCTGCCGGGCAACTGGAGTTCGTGCCGGAAATGATTGCCGACGCGCTGGATAGCGAGCCCGACGCCCTCATAACAATTGGAAGCCGCGTGACCTTGGCCGCGCTCGTAGCCACGTACGATCTGGAGGATCCGCCGGCGATCATCTTCGTCGATGTCTACAATCCCTATGACGCGGGTATCGCGGACGCGACCTGTATCAAGCCGGATCATGTCACTGGTATTGAATCCGCGGTGAATTATGCCGATGTCGTGCCTTTGCTGCTGCTGCAAGACCCCGACCTCACAACGATCGGCACCATACACAGTTCAGATGACGCCGGTGGGGCTTTTGGGGCGGCTCGGATTGCCGAAGTGGGCGAAGCGCTCGGTTTGACCGTCGAACAGACAGCTGTCACCGCGCTGGCGGACCTGTCTTTAGCGACGGAAGGCTTGGTCAGCAAAGGCGTGGAAGCGATCCTGCTGCCCGTGGACACCATGACAATGGCCGGGCTGCCGCTCATCGGCGCTATCGCTCAGGATAATAACATACCCTTGTTCGCCGCCAACATCGATCACATGTTCTTGGGCGCGCTTGTGGCCGGCGGATTCGCCGAGTTCCTGGATACGGGCGATCTTGCCGGAGTGCTGGCAGCCGCGCATTTGCAAGGCGACCTGGATCTAGCCACAACCGGCATCAGCGCTGTCGACAGCATTACGGTAGTCGGCCTCAACCATTACGACGTCGATGCCTTTGGCATCTCCTTCTCCGAGGAGCTGCAAGATCGGGCTGATTTCTCCTTGCAGCCTGCCGGCGATGACATCGTCGACCCGGAAGTAAAGCCGTGGATGCAGGAGCAGTTTCAGCGCAGATTAGCCCCGCCCACGCCCTTGGAAGCGCGCCAGGAAAGCGACCGCGCATTCCTGGCCGGGCTGGCATGCACAGCGGAGCGCATCGCCGAGCAGCAAGCCGAACTGGACGCGATGGAGTGATAAGTCGGGACACAGAAAACATGTGAATATGTCGCTGCCGGGCTTCAAGATCTAGAACGCCTACGGGTGGGTCGAGAGCCCGGTAGCCGGCTACATCAAGCAAGGCGAGCGCTCGCTAGTGGAGATGCGGCCGGGGTAAATTCCTAAGATAGCACCATTTAAATTCTATAGTGTGGATACAGGTCAGAGCAAAATATCCTGACTTAAGCGGCTAAAGAAAATAAGCAATGAATAAGGAGAACGCAGAGTGAACACCACAAGATATCGAGTAAGAATTATTCTGCTGATTGTATTGTTGACGCTGATAATGGGAATAAGCACCGCCCAAGATAGTACGCTTTGCGATCTATCTGTAATAAATCAGCAAATTGATAGCACGATCGCCGATTATCAAAGTACACGAAGTACTGATGACTTGAATTCTGCGCTTGACGATTTGTATTCACTTATTCGATCTTCCATCGGTTTCTTTAGCGAATGTATACCAGGCTTAGAGAACTTAAGCCCTAGTGCAGAATCGAACATAGATAGCGCCGATGAATCACCTGGCACAATCCGAGGTGACGGCGGCGAAGGTACATTTGCCGATCCTGTGGAACCTGGTTGGATAAGGGGCGATGGTGAAGGGCGATGGATTGGGCCGGCAGGATACGTACGGCTTGGCAGCGAGATATGTACCAGGTCTGGTTATTGCAAGGACATAAAGCCCGGAAACGAATTTATCGGAGTCGGGGTCTACGGTAAATGCGATGCTGTGAGGAGAACTCGATGCAATTTCTCTCTTTACAGTGAATTCGAGCTTGCTGGGCGGAGAGGCATCCCATACCAACCCGAAGGTAATTCGGTATTCGAGGACTATTGGACAGTATTCTCAGAAGACATTTTACCTGGTGGTGAATCCGAAGGACTGGTGTTTTTCCAAGCCCCCAAAACTGAAAGCGATTTCATCTTTGGTTGGACTCCCAACTACTCAAGCGACACTATTTGGTTTGGGCCGCTAAATGACTTAACTGAGTCAAGACAGGCAACTCCAACGACTGAGGCTGCTCCGGTCCATGCCTTTTCACAATCAAATTCTCTGAATATACGATCCGGTCCAGGAACGAATTATGAGCGTGTCGGGAGTCTAAATTTCGGAGAGCGCGTGTCTGTTATTGGACGCAACGGTTCTGGCACTTGGATACAGATCGATACGGGCTGGGTTTCTGCTCAATATCTTTCATGGCCTCCGGCTACCGACTTTATGGCATTGCCAGTTAAGTCCTAGTGAGTTGAGTATCGCTCAAGTTTACACAAGCTCTCGAACTTCGTCCCTACCAACAGGGCGAGCACTCTCTGGGCGAGATGCGGCCGGGATAGGGCTTGTCCGATGTCAAGGAAGAAATGTAAGGGCGACTCGGTGAGTCGCCCGCTTCAGACCCCACATTGAGCAAAAAGGTGGTCATGACATCCAATTTATATATAACTTTAGATACAAATATTTATTGTCAAATTTATTACAATCTCAATTAAGTAGAAAGATTAGGTAGATCTTTATTTTGCTCATGGTCAACACCTCCTTTCCGCCCATAACGTCGCGGGGTCTAACCGCGAAAAGCAGGAAGCGCATGACCACCTTACACAACCGAGCTTAAGGAATACAGCGCAAGAAATCAAGGCCGAACTCACGAAGATTCGAACGATTGTCAAGACATTGATTACAATAGAGTAGCTGAATCAAGAAGGTCGTTGGCTCTTGCCACATCGGCAGGAGATCCTGTAATTTGGAGGAATCATGGCGCAAACACCCGACAAACTCGAGCAAATCCACATCGGCAAGAAAGGCGCCGCGCCCATCGCCGCGCCCGGCTGGACCGGCAAACCGGCCGACCGCGTCAAGCTGGTCGACTGCGACGTCCACCACAATATTCATGATCCGGAGCAGTTGCTGCCCTACCTGCCCAAGTTCTATCAGGAGCATTTGCTCGATCAGGGCTTGCACCTGCCCGGCAGCGGCTACGCCAACACGCCCTTCCGGCGCACCCGCCCCGATATCAAAGACCCGGCGCTCAAAGAGCGCGATTTCAATTTCTCGCTCGAATTCACGCAGAAAGAGCTGCTCGACCGCTGGAACGTCGACTTCGCCCTTTTGACGGGCCCGCCAGTTTTCCTGGCCGTGGCCGGCTTGCCCGATCCCGATTGGGCGGCTGCGCTCGTCACCGCCTTCAACGATTGGACCATCGAGCACTGGCTGGACAAAGACCCGCGTGTGGTCAACGCCATCCTGGTCGCGCCCAATGACCCGGCGCTGGCCGTCAAGGAGATTCACCGCCTCGCCCCGCGCAAGGACACGGTCGCCGTCATGGTGCCCATGCAGACGCCGCAGCTATTCGGCAAGCGCATGTATCATCCGATTTGGGAAGCTTGCGCCGAGCATGATCTGCCGGTCGTCTCCCACATCGGCGGACTAAGCCCGGGGTCGACGCCGACGCCGGTCGGCTTCCCCAGCTATTACATGGAATCCCGCATGACCCGCCCCAGCGTCGCCAGCGCCCAAGCCGCGTCGCTGATCGTCGAGGGCGTCTTCGAGAAATTCCCTAATTTCAAAGTCGCGCTGATCGAAGTGCAGCAAATGTGGGCGGTACCGCTGATGTGGCACATGGACACGGACTGGAAAGCCATCGGCGATCAGACGCCCTGGCTCAAGCGTTTGCCAAGCGAATACTTCCGCGAGCACATCCGCGTCGGCTCGCAGCCGATGCACGAGCCGCCGCAGACCGAGCAGGTCTATCAAATGCTCGAGATGCTGCATGCCGACGAGACGCTGATCTTCTGCAGCGACTTCCCGCACTTCGACTGGAACGACCCAGTCACCGTCCTGCCCAAGCTGGACGAGCATACACACCGGCGCATCTTTGCCGAGAACGCGCTCGACCTGCTGCGCATCAGCGACGACATGATCGAGGCGGTTGTGGCGTGAGGCGCATCGTTGTCGGCAGAACAGCGGAAATCCCGCCGGGCGGGCGCAAGATTATCGTGCCCTTTCGCGGCCGCGCCGGCATCGGCATCTTCAACGTCAAGGGCCGCTTCTACGCCCTGCGCAATATCTGCCCGCATAAACGCGGGCCACTCTGCACCGGCGAAGTCGCGGGCCGCAGCAGCGCAAGCGCGCCGCCCTCGGTAACAGAGGGCTTCGTCGATTACGAACGCGAAGGCGAGATCATCCGCTGTCCCTGGCACGCCTGGCAATTCGACATCGCCTCCGGGCAGTGCCTGGTCGATCCGAACGTGCGCGTCAAGACCTACCCCATCATCGTCGACGGCGAAGATCTCATCGTCGATGTTGACGTCAGCGACTTCATAGCGGAAGGCTAGCCGTCATGTCCGATTCAGTTCGCCTCGCCGTCATCAGCTTCGCGCATGGTCATGTGCTCAGCTACTGCCGCGCCATCGCCGGCTTCGACGACGCTGACGTGGTCGCCGCCTGGGACGATGACCATCAACGCGGCCAGACGCATGCCGCCGAGTTCGGGCTGGACTGGGAGCCCGAACTCGATCAACTTTTGGCTCGCCAGGACATCGACGCCGTATTTGTCACCAGCCCGACCAACAGACACGCCGAACACGTCATCGCCGCGGCCGAAGCCGGCAAGCAGGTCTTGCTGCAAAAGCCGATGGCGCTCACCCTGGAAGACTGCGATGCCATCATCGATGTCATCAATCGCGCCGGTGTCAAGTTCAGCATGTGCTACCAAATGCGTGGCGATCCCATCAACCAAAAAATGAAAGCGCTGATTGACGAAGGCGCGGTGGGCAATATCGCCGTAGTGCGCCGCCGCCACGCCATCCCCGCCCTGCTCAACAAATCCTGGGCTGTCCCCGGCAACTGGCACATTGATCCCTCGCAGAACATGGGCATGTTCATGGACGATGCCTCGCACGCCGCCGACTGGTTTTACTGGATGCTGGGACGTCCCGCCAGCGTGGTGGCGGAGATCGACAATATCGTCACCGATGTCGCGCCCGACGACAACGGCGTCGCCCTCTACCGCTTCGGCAAAGGCGAGATCGGCATCCTTTTCAATAGTTCAACCCAGCTCGCCGCCGAAGCCACCACCGAGATCTACGGCGATGCCGGGACTATACACCAAAACTACGGCGACGCGCCCTCAACGCTGCTCCCCCCGGAAGGCGCGCCGCTGAAGATTTTCCGCGCCGGCGCACAAGAATGGGAGAAATTCGACTTCCCCTTCGTGCCGCACGGCGCCCGGATTCATGCTCTGGCTCGTCCGCTGATCGATTTCATCAAGGGCGATGCGCCGCCCTTGGCCAGCGCCGAGGATGGCAAGGTCTGCATCGAGATGGTCCTGGGCGCCTATCAATCCGCGCGAGAAGGACGGCGTATCCACTTTTAGCGAAAACCGCGCAGGAGAGCGACCTCCTAGTGGGCGCAGGCGGCCAGTGTCTACTCGCCCTACGTGCTCTAAGCGACCTCTGTGGCCAAAAATATCTTTGAGCCCTTCGTGTCTTTGTGGTGAAAAAAAATATCTCGGTGTCCTCGGTGGTTAAAATATCTCTGTGCTCTCTGTGCCTCTGTGGTGAATCCCCCCCCACCCCCACCACGTATACATACTGTATCTATACTGTCACCAAAAATGGGGGCAAAATGAGGGCATCTTCCCAGCATTTGAGGACACATTGCGCCTCACAAAGCGCCCGCAACGAGCAAAGTCATTCCTGTTTCCGGTTAAGGATCTCATGTCGAGGACTGGCAAAAAATCTTTCAGTCGAAATCGATACGTGCCCTGTATTGAGCGTCTTTGCAGCTTGCCATGCTTTCAGCTATACTCTCTCTGCTCGAAAACTTTCGTATTGTTTGACTTGAAGGAGCAAGGAAAATGAATCGCTTCAAACACGTGTTAATACTTTTCGCGCTGCTTGCGCTCATTTTGTCGGCCTTCAGCACCGCGATGGCTGACGACAAAGTACTGGTGATCGGCTGGTCGGAGAACACTGACGCCTACGATCCCGCTAACGGATTCACCCATTCGACCCACATCATCAATCACGTCACCTACAGCCAGTTGGTCACATTCCCGGACGAAGACGCCAGCCAGATCTTGCCGCAACTGGCCGAAAGCTGGGAAATATCCGCGGACGGCACTGTCTATACATTCTCGCTCAGGCAGGATGCGGCATTTGCCAACGGCGACGATATCACCGCCGATGACGTTGTCTTCTCGATCCAGCGGCTGCAAAACTACAACGGCAATCCGTCGTTCCTGGCTGATGGCATCGATTCCGTAGAAGCGATAGATGACGACACCGTCGCCTTCACCCTGCCCGCCGCTCGTCCGTCCTTCTTGTCCGAAATCACCAGCGCGGTCTTCAGCGTCACCAACGCCGATGTGGTGATGGCAAATGGCGGCACCGACGCCATGGACGCGGCCGAGACAGATACCGCCGGCGCTTATCTGGACAGCACCTCGGCCGGTTCCGGTCCCTACGTCCTGGAAAACTGGGAGCCGCAGAATCGCACAGAATTGGTCCGCAACGAGAATTACTGGGGCGACCAACCCTACTTTGACCGCGTGATCTTCATCCACATGCCGGAAGGCGCCACGCAAAAGGCGGCGCTGGAAGCGGGCGACATCGATCTGGCATTTGACCTCAGCCCCGATCAAGTCTCAGGGTTGGAGGGCAATGAAGCGATCGAGATCTATCGCGGACCCAGCACCCTGACCCACTTCGTGATCATGAACACAGAAGAAGAAAAGAGCGGTCCCTTCGCCAACCCGACCGTTCAACTTGCCGTGCGTTACGCCCTGGACTACGAGGGTTACAAGACGCTTTGGGGTGGCGTGACACCCGGCACCAACATGTGGGTTGGCTTCTTCTCAGCCTTTGGCGAAGACCGCGCCTTCTCCCGCGATCTGGACAAAGCGCGCGAATTGCTGGCGGAAGCCGGTTACGCCGACGGGCTAGAAATGGAACTGGAATACCCCGACATGGTCTATGGCGGCGTCAGCTTCAATACCAACGCCCAGAAGATCCAGGCCGACCTGGCCGAAGTCGGCATCAACGTGACGCTTTTGCCTGGCGAAATTCAGGTCGCGCTTGAGCGCTACCGCAGTGGCGAGCACGGCGTCGGCTATTGGCTCTGGGGTCCCGATATACTGGACCCGCTCGACTTCCTCAGCTTCATGCCGCCCGGCAAGGTCGCGACCGAACGCAATAACTGGCAACTGGATAGTTTGCCGCAAGAGATCCAGGATATGATCGCCGCAGCCAAGGTCGCCAGCGCCCCGGACGAGCGCATGGAACTCTTCACCGCGCTGCAAGAATACACCCAGCAGCATGGTCCCTTCGCGCCCTTTAACGTGCCCGAAGTGGCGACTGCCTATCGCTCCGATCTTCAGGGTTATATCTGGCATCCGCACTGGCTTCTGGATGTTGCTATCTTAAGCAGAGCGGAGTAGCGTCCACGTCACCATTTCTATAGCAAGCTGTACGGGCGGCCCACCGGGTCGCCCGCCTTTTTTGTCTAAGCTATTCGATGGTGTATTCGTCTTCTTGCCAACGCAATGGACTGGCGATGATGTAACGGCGGATCCGGTCCAAAGCGCTTTCATCCCGCACGATACGATCGTAATTGCTCCTTTACTTACTATTTATTTGAACGATATCGCAAGGCAAATCGGTTTCGAAAGTTGCACACGCAGCGCTGCCGCAATCCAAGCGCATAGCGCATCTGCATCGTTGCAGATCAACAGCGGGACTGCGCCCTCGCAAACTGTACCCGCGCTACAAGTTTAACGTTATGATTTTGCGCAAAGATTAAGAAAAAACCGCGTCAGATGTAGAGCACAATGTAATCTTCTTCGACCTTAACCGCGTATGTATCAACTGAAGGGTCGTCCTCCAACATCTGTTCCACAGCAACATCGTAGGTCTTTACCCGCATCCGATGCGGATTGTAGACCGAACGACCACTGGTGATGTCAAATTCCCAGCCATGCCAGGGACAGCGAACGATTTCGCCCTCGCGGGTCATCTGCATCTGCAATGGCGCATCGCTGACCACCAAGCCGGTGATGATGCCGCGACACAGCGGCGCGCCTTTATGCGGGCAAGTATTGCGCAGGGCGTAGAAATCGCCGCGAATATTAAAGATGCCAATGCTGCGCTTTTCAGCTTCGACGATCTTGACTTCGCCCGGCTGCAATTCACCCGCGCGACAGATAACGTGGCGTCCCATGCACTCAAACCGGCGGCTGCAACTTGTGGAAGGTCTCTAGGGCGCTCTCGCCGAAAATGCGTCGGCGCAGCTTGTCGGGCAAGCGCGTCAATGTCTGTCGCGGATCATCGAAGTCGAAATGAGGGAAATCGCTGCCGAAGAGCAGCGTTTGATCGCCGCGCATCCACTCGATGACCTGCTCCAGATCGCGCTCATTCTCCGGCTCATCGATCGGCTGCGTGTTTACGCGGACATGGTCTCTGACATATTCGCTCGGCGGCTTCTTGACCCAGGGCACTTGGTAGCGCAGCGACTTCCAGTCGGAATCCATGCGCCAGAGATACCAGGGCATCCAGGCGAAACCTGCTTCAACATTGATGAGGCGCAAGCCCGGAAACTTCTCGAATGCGCCTTCGAAGATGAAACTGGCCATGTGAGCCATGTAAACGGGCGCGCGCATCATCCGCCCTTCGACGTAGTGGCTGGGCCAGCCGGCGGCAGTCGGCGGACCGTTGATGCCGACGCCCTCGCCATTGAAGTGGATCATCACCGCCAGCCGATTGCGCTCGCAGGCTTCGTAGATTGGGTCGTAAACGCGGTTGCCGTACGGTTTTGTAGCGCCGCCGGGCATAATGACCGCAATCACCGCCGGATGCCTGCCGATGCGGTCGATCTCCTTCGCCATGCCAAGCGGATCTTGCGTGTTGATCGCCATCGCCACTCGGAAGCGCTCATCGCTGGCGACCCAATGCTCCAGCGTGTAATCGTTGAAAGCGCAGCAAATTGCCGAGCCAAAATCAGCATCGGGCATGCCACAGGCGCCGTAGGCGGAAGATCCCGTCAGGATTGCAATGTCAATTTCGCAGTCGTCCAACAATTGTCGTCGTGTTGTCAGAATTGGGTCATCAAAGTCCATGAAGTCGGCGCGTGTTCCGCGGATGCCGCCATTATGCCAATACTGGCTTGATGGGCCGCCGCCGCCATGATCGCGCAGACGCTCGACATACACTTGCGGGAGATAGGGAAACAGGTCCGACCAGCCGTTGATCCCGTGGTGGACATCGGTATCAACGATGAACAGCTTCTCGTGATCGCGCTTTCGCCTGGCGGGCGCTTTGCTTACTTCCATCTTAGTTGTCTCCAATTAGGCTAACCTTGCTGACCGGGCTCAACGCGAGGAAAGACGCGATTCAATTATAGCAAATCCCCCTCTGCGCTAATGAAGAGGGGGATTGAAATGGGGCGTTGGACGGTCTTAAGCGTCGTTCACCCAAGTCCGAGTCAGGAGCCAGCCTGAACTTGGCGTCAAGGTGATGTCTTGTACGCGTTCGCGAGCGGCGCCGATGACGGGGATGTTGCCCACCCAGACGTATGGCGCTTCTTCAAGCTGAATCGCGACCAAGTCCGCCCAGGCTTGCGCGCGCGCAGCTTGGTCAAGCGTGGTGCGCGAATCTTCGATGCGGCCCCAGGCGACTTCATTGTTGTAATCGGCGAAATTAACGATACCGCCGGGCTGGAAGAACATCGCTTTGCCATCCGGATCGCCCGGCGCGACGCCGTTCTGGAAGCCGGCCATTTGTCCTTCGGTGTTTTCACCGGCGCCAACCAACCAGATATCCAGCCAACTGGTGCGTTCCAGCGCCTGGATTTCAATGCGGATTCCAACCTGCGCCAGCATCGCCTGAACGATCTGCGCCATCTGCGCGTCTACCGTCCGATTGATGTGCGTATATACCACATCCAGGCCATCGGCATAGCCGGCTTCCGCTAGCAGCTGACGGGCGAGGTCGGGATCGTAAACCTGCCGCGGTTCCTCGACCCAGTACCAGGCATCCAGCGGGAAGGGGAAGTTGGCGTAATAACCGATGCCTTCGCTGAGGTTCTCAATTAAGGCATCGGGCTGCAGGGCGGCCTGAACCGCGAGCCGGAGGCGTACATCATCGAAGGGCGGCTGGCTAACATTGAATGTCACCGTATAAGCCGTGGCGTTGACCGTTTCGACCACCTTCAAATCGGCATCGCTCTCGATGGTCGGCACATCGCGCGGCAATACACGCTCGTTCAGGTCGAATTCGCCACTCTGCAAGTTGAGCAGGCGCACAGTGTTGTCTTCGATGCCGGTGAGCACTACGCCATCCAGATACGGGAGAGGTTCGCCATCAGCGCCAATTTCCCAATAATTCTCGTTGCGTTCCAGCACGGCTTCTTCGCCCGGCGTCCAGGATACCAGCTTGAAGGGACCGGAGCCGACGGCGTTGAAGCGATAATCATCTCCGTATTCAGCCACGGCTGCCGGCGAGACAATGGTCGTGGCTCCGGCGAGTGTGGAAAGGAAGGGCGCGTTAAAGCTATTCAGAACAACTTCCACCGTCCCCTCGTCTATGACATTGACGGATTCGATCGCTGTCAAACGGCCGGCAATATAGGATTCTGATTCGGGATCACGCATGCGATCGATAGTGAATTTCACCGCTTCCGCGTCAAGCGGCGTACCGTCGTGGAAAGATACGCCACTGCGAATATGGAAAGTGTAATTCAGTCCGTCCTCGCTGACGTCCCATGACTCGGCGATCTCCGGCAGGATTTCGCCGGCGGTGTTGATGCGAATCAGTTGATTGTAGAGCGCGTCATAGGCGACTCGGTCACAGACGCCCAATTGCGTGCTCTGCGGATCGAGGCTGGTAAGCGCGGCGACGCAGACACCGCTGACAGTCCCGCCACGCTGTGGCATTTCCGATTGCGCGATGACCGTCACGCTCGACAGCGCGAGCGCCAAAAGAACACTTATGAACAAAACTTTACGTAATGACATCATTCCTCCCAATATTCATTCACTTTTCCGTCAGTCAATTATCCCTTAATTCAGGGGCAAGCATCAATTGTAACCACGCCGCAATTTAGGGTCAAGCACATCGCGCAAACCATCGCCCAGGAAGTTCAAGCCAAGCGTGGTCACGGCGATAGCAAGGCCGGGAAACAAGCTGAGCCAGATGGCGGCGCCGAGGTAGGGATATCCAGTTTGCAGCATGCCGCCCCAGCTCGGCGTCGGCGGGCGGGCGCCCAAGCCGACAAAACTCAGCGACGCCTCGGTGAGGATGGCGCCGGCGCTGCTGACGGCAGCCGCTACGATGATGGGCGCGATGCCATTGGGCAGAATATGGCGGAGGATGATATGCGCATCGCTGGCGCCGACCGCCCGCGCCGAAAGCACATAATCCGTCTCCTTGATCTGCAGCGTCTGCCCGCGCATGAGGCGGGCGAAACCCGGAATGCTCACGATGCCGATGGCGATCATCGCATTGGTCAAGCCGGAGCCAAGCACCGAAGCGATGACAATCGCGAGCAATACGGCGGGGAATGCCTGCAAGCCGTCCATGATCCGCATGGTTGCATTGTCGATTCGCTCGCCATAATAGCCGGCGACCAAACCAACAGGCACGCCAAAGATTAGGCCGATGCCCACCGCCAGCATCGCCACCTGCAGCGATACGCGACCGCCATAAACGATGCGCGAGAATTGATCTCTGCCCAACTCATCGGTGCCAAAGAGCGCGTCTGACGATGGCGGTAGCAGATCGTTCATCAAGTCAAGCGCCGCCGGGTCCTTGGCGATGACCGGCGCCAACAATGCCAACAGCGCGAAGGTTCCAACGCAGACCATCCCGATGAGCATCTGTCGATTATGCCGAACGCGATACCACAACCCCGTCCGCGCCTGCGGGACGTTGGCTACCGCAGCGGTCGCGGCATCTGCTTTATTGGTAGCGGATGCGCGGGTCGAGGAAGGCATAGAGCAGATCCACTCCGAGATTGATCAAAATTACGAACAAAGCCAGCACCATCGCGCCCGCCTGGATGACCGGAAAATCGCGGTGGAATATCGCCGTGACCAACAGACTGCCAACACCGGGCACAAGGAAAATGCTTTCCACAATCAGCGAGCCACCCATCAGTCCGCCGAGCGTAAGGCCCATAACTGTTACAACTGGGATTAGCGAATTCTTGAGAGCGTGACGCAAGAGAACGCGGCGCTCCTGCAAGCCCTTGGCGCGGGCGGTACGGATATAGTCATCGCGCAGGACCTCCAGCAAGCTGGAGCGCACGTGGCGCATCAAACCGGCCGAGGCGCCGCCGCCCAATGCCAAAGCCGGCATAATCATACTGCGCAAGCCCGCAATTGGATCCTCGAAGATGCTCGTATAGCCGGAAGCCGGAAGCCATTTCAACTGCACGGCGAAGAGCCAAATCATCAGGATGCCAAGCCAGAAATTCGGTATCGCCAGGCCGATCACGCTGATCAAGCTGGCAGTCAGATCCCAGCGGGAATTGACGCGGATGGCGGCCAGAATGCCCAGAGGCACGGCAATGATCGCGGCGATGATGATGGACACGACAGCCAATTCAATTGACACCGGCAGACGCTGCACCAGAGATTCCGATACCGGATGCTTATTGCGCGTCGAGCGTCCAAGATCGCCTTGCAGCGCTTTGCTCAGCCAGTTGAAATACTGGATCGGCAGCGGCTGGTCGAGCCCTAATTCCTTGCGCGCGACCTCTAGCGATTCCATCGTGCGGGCGGTATCTGGTCCCAAGATGGCGACGACAGGATCGCCCGGGATGAGGAAGGTCAAGCCGAAGACGATGACACTCATTATGAAGATAACTGGAAGCGTCTGGATAAGGCGGCGGAGGATATATTTGGACACAGGTCAAGACTTACCGGCTGCAAATGCGGATTATTCCATTATCCTCATTCGGTCGCCGGCGTGCAAACGCAGGACTTGAGGGTAGTGTATCGAATTCGGTTGAAATAAAGAACAGCAAGCACCTGGCAGCCGGTAGAGGCGATCCGCTGGAGTCCATTGAAAAACACCCCTCACCCCCGGCCCCCTCTCCCACAGGGGAGAGGGGGAGTCTTGTAACCCGTATTGAACCCTTTAAGCCCTTCTCCTTTTATGGGGGAGGGGGAGCTAAGCGCCGCGGAACGCAAGGTATTTGGCGTGGGCGGCTGCTGTGCAGCGCGAGGGTCTACCAAAGTCGTTCGTAATTTTTGTTTAAGGTCTCATGTCAAGGGCTGTCTATAAGTTTTTCAACCGAAAAGGATATACCGCTTCTCACCCAGAATTTGACATGCTGGTACATACGCGGTATGCTTTCGCTCAATAGTTGATGCGCTGTAACTTTCCATGAAATTGCAGAACAATTGACACCTAGAGAATTCTTAGAGATCAACATTCACTTTGATGCGAGTTGATTTCACGCATTGTTAACAACGTTTTACAGCGCGTCATTGAGATAATGTGACTTCTCTAACGGGTTTAGAGAAAAAGGAATCTCCAATGACAAGAGACGCGCTGTCCAATGACAGCAATTTGAATTCGCTCATTCAGTCGAAACGCGAACAATACGTCGACCTACTACGAGAGCTCCTGTCCAAGTCGGCTGAGAGCGAAGAAGCCCTCCAAGATGAAATAGCCGGACACTTCATGCGCTTGGGCTGTCAGGTAGAGACCATTTCAAGCAGGCCAAATCGATTTGCCTTGGCTTCGGATTTCGCGCCGCCTGGAGATGCGCCAGAAGCCGATCGAGTGAGCGTTGTCGCTGTACAACCAGGCGCCGGCGACGGGCGCAGTCTGTTTGTTTTTGCGCATCCAGAAGGCGAGCCGGTAGCGGATACGGACGCATGGCAGCACGATCCATTTGCCGGCACGGTTGAAAACGGCCGCATGTATGGTTGGGCAATCGCCGATGATCTGAGCGGCGTCGTCGCGATGATTTGCGCACATGACGCGATTCGTTCCGCCGGTTTGGAATTGTCTGGGCAGGTCACTTATGCAAGCACGGTAAGCAAACGTCGAGCGCAAGGCATCTATGCCGTCTTGGAGAAGGGATATCATGCTGATGCGGCTCTGTATCTTCATCCGGCGGAATCGGGAGAAGGGCTCGGAGACATAAAGTCCCGAGCGTCCGGGATCTTGCGCTTCCGCATTACTATTTGTGGCCAGTTGCCTGATACAGGTGAACCGACGCATACGCCTTTTTCCCACCTCAGTATCAACCCGATCGATAAGGCATGGATTGTGTATCACGCCATCACAGCGCTTGATGAGGAACGCGCTCAACGAATTCACCATCCCGCCTACCACGAGATTGGACGATCCACCAATCTGCACATTACTCATATCGAAGCCGGTGACGCAAATCGCGCGGGTCGAGTCTCACCAACTGCTATCATGACCGGGGCGCTTGCCTTTCCCCCAAATGAAGCCTTGGCCGATGTGCAGCGCGAACTCGAAGCGACGGTGCGGCAAGTTTCTGACAGTGATCCGTGGCTTAAGCAGCATCCGGCGCAATTGGACTGGCTGCAAGGAATCGGCGGTGTAGAAATCTCGGAAGAGAGTCCGATTTATCAAACTGTAGCTGCCGCAATCCATGATGTAACCGGGCTTGCGCCGAAAGTGCAGTCCTTACATGCCGCCAGTGAAATTCGCACGCCGATACTATTCAGCGGAATCCCGACGCTTGGTTTCGGTCCCTTGTCGGGAGGCAACACCCAAAGCGGCGGCACTGATGAATGGGTTAGTGTCGACGACTTTATAAACATGGTTGAAGTGGTTGCCAAAGTTACCGTCGATTGGTGTAGCTAGTTTTCCGAAGCGGGTAGCTAGTTTCCCCGTTGGTTCGTTGTATGAGAGGGGGTTTATGGAGTAAAGTAATTCCTGTATTTGCAAGCAACACATAGACGAAAGGACAAAAGCGCTATGTTGTTTAACAGAAGGAAAGAGTTGTTGCTGCTGAGCATGCTGCTTCTATTCATCGCTTCTCTTGTTGGTGGCGGCCTCGCTGCGCAAGACATGAGCACGCTTGTGATTGCCCTTGCCGGATCACCACCTACTTTTGATCCCTTGGCAGCCTCTGACAGCCGCGTTGATACGCCGTCGATCAATCTTTATAACACCTTGCTGCAATATCTGCCTGGCGTCACCGAATGGGAGCTGGAACTTGCTGAAAGTTACGAACAAGCTGAAGACGGCTTAAGCTACACCTTCACGCTGAAACCCGGTGTGATGTTCCATGACGGAACAGAAGTCATGGCGGAAGATGTCGCTTACACGGTCGATCGCTTGGTAGCGGTGAATATCGGCGTCGCGCGCAGCCTGGGCATCGTCACTGGCGCGGAAGTCATCGACGATTACACGGTGAAGATTAATCTCTCGGCGCCCTTCCCCGGCTTCCTGGGCGCGATCTCGCGTCTCTACATTCTGAACTCGGAATTGGTGCAGGCGAATACGGTCGATGACGACTGGGGCCAGACCTGGCTGCAGAACAACGACGCCGGCAGCGGACCTTATATCTTGACCTCGTTCACGCCCGAACAGGAATTCACCATCGAAGCCTTCCCCGATTACTTCAAGGGCTGGGACGGCTCTCACGTAGACCGCGCCATCTTCGTTGTGATGAAAGAAGAAAGCACACGCCGTTTGGCGCTGGAGAACGGTGACGCCCACTGGATCCAGGTGGGCAGCCCGGAAACGCTGGACGCGCTCAGCGAAAGCGGAGAATATACGATCAACACCGATCCCACGCTTAATCAGCTCTACTTCGCCATGAACACCCGCCATCCTATCCTCTCCGATGCGCGCGTGCGCAAGGCGCTGTCGCTGGTCTACGACTTCGAAGGCCATGTGGAGTTGGCGCGCAACGGCTATGCGGCGATCGCGAAAGGCGTGCTGCCGCCGGGCATCGTCTGCTTCGACCCCTCAGTGCCGGAATCGGCCATGGACGTGGAGGCGGCTCAAGCGCTGATGGCGGAAGCCGGTTACGCTGATGGCGGCTTCGAACTGACCATGGTATATCAAGGCACATCGCCGGAAGAAACCGCAGCCATGCAGATCATGCAGGCTGGGGCGGCGCAACTGGGCATTACCATACGGCCGCAGGCGATTGAGTGGCCCGCCAAAGTCCAGGCATACTCGCAGGCAGAGACCGTTCCCGATGTGGGTACAGTGTGGATGTTCCCCTCGCTGCCCGATCCCGATCAGTTCTTTGGTCGCTTGGGTATGTCCGACCAAGCTGGTGGCGGCGGCATCAACTTCTCCTGGTATAGCAATGCGGATAACGATGCGCTGCTAGCGGCGGGCAAAGTCGAACTCGATCCTGATGCGCGCTGCGAGATTTACAAGCAGGCACAGGCAATATGGGATGCGGAAACGCCTTATGTCAACGTTGTTGTGGGCATGGCGCTTTCGGCATCACACGCCAACGTCAAGGGCTATCAATGGTCACCACCACATAGCTTTACGCAGAACGTGTACCAGATCTACTTTGACGATATGTAGGCTTGATATCGTCAGTATGGGGGCGAGCGGAGTCAGCAGCTTAGCTCGCCCCGCCAAAGAGGTGAGCAGCCTTGGGTGATTATGTACTGCGCCGCCTGTATCAGGCGCTCTGGGTCCTGATCGCGGTGACCTTTGTTACCTTCTTCATATCCAACATGCTGCCCGGCGATCCAGCTATCTCGAGGGCGGGCCAATTCGCCACTAAAGAACAGATCGCGAAAACGCGCGAACTGCTCGGTCTGGATCAGCCGCTGCATATTCAGTACCTCAAATATATGCAGCGTCTGCTGTCGGGCGATCTGGGCTTGTCGATCACCTCACGCCAGCCGGTCTTGAAGGAGCTGGGCGATTTTCTGCCCGCCACGCTTGAATTGACGATTGCCGCTTTCTGCTTCACGCTTACTGTCGGTGTGCCCTTGGGCATACTGGCCGGCTCGACCAAGTCGCGCTGGCTGAAGTCAACCATCATCACGGGCTCGCTGGTTGGCGTAGGCATCCCGGTTTTCTGGGCCGGGCTGGTTTTCCAGTTGGTCTTCGCTGGTCGGCTGGATATCTTGCCCCTGGCGGGCCGCCTCACGTTGACCGTGCCGCCGCCGCCCAGCGTGACCAATATGTATCTGATCGACTCGGCCCTGGCAGGGCAATGGGATACTTTCAAAGACGCGCTGACCCATCTGATATTGCCGGCTTTCACGCTCAGCCTGGGGCAAATCGGCGCCATGGCGCGCACGACCAATTCGGCCATGTCGAGCGTGATTCACCGCGATTATGTGCGCACGGCGCACGCCAAGGGGCTGTCCTCACGCAAGGTCTTGTGGGCTCACGTCTTGCGGAATGCGCTGCTGCCGGTTGTCACTGTGCTGGGCCTCTATGTGGCTTTTATGCTGAACGGCGCCCTGCTGATCGAGATCATCTTCTCCTGGGGCGGCCTGGGCACCTATGCCTGGATCGGCATCTTCCGCAACGATATCACGGTCATCATGGGCGTGACGCTCACGGCCAGCCTGACCTTTATGCTGGTCAATCTCGTCATTGACTTGACCTATCCCTTTCTCGATCCCCGTATCCATTACAGCTAGCAGCAAGATTGCATGGCTATGAGCGGAGAAACGAAAGCTACAGTTGACTTGTCAGCCCTCGATTTTAAGAAAGACGCGGGGGCCTGGCAACGATTCAAGGGCAGTCGATTTGCCTTTGCCGTTCGGCACAATCCGATGTCGATACTGGGCTTGCTGATTCTGGCGCTTCTGATTGTCATGGTGCTGGCGCCCGAGCTCTTCACCACGCAGAGCGCCACCCTGCTCAACCTTAGGAACAAATTCCTGTTCCCATCGGCCGAGCACCCCTTCGGCACCGATCACATGGGCGTGGATATCTTCTCGCGCGTGGTCTACGCCGCGCGCACAACCATATGGGTGGTCTTTGTTGTACTGAGTATCGCCACGAGTCTAGGCTTCCTTGTTGGCTCGCTGGCAGCATATGTGGGCGGTCGGGTTGATAGTATCTTGATGCGCATGACAGATGTCTGGATGGCTTTCCCGTCGCTCGTGCTTGCCATCGCCCTCAATGCAGCCCTCGGGCGCGGCTTGTTTCAGACAATGTTAGCTGTTGGCTTTTCCTGGTGGCCCTCGTACGCGCGGCTGGTTCGCGCGCAAGTCTTGAGTGTCAAGAATGAGGAATACGTCCTGGCGGCGAGAGCGCTTGGCGCGAGCCATTTTCGCATCGTGGTGCGGCACATAATCCGAAACGGCTTTGATCCGGTAATCGTGAATATTACGATTGACGTTGGCTTTGTCGCCCTCGCCACCGCGGGCTTAAGTTTTCTCGGCTTGGGTATCGAGCCGCCAACGCCGGAATGGGGGCGCATGGTGGCGGAAGGAAGAGATTACCTGCTCGACCAATGGTGGGCGTCTACCTTTCCCGGTCTGGCGCTGTTTATGTTCGTGGTCGGGTTCAATTTGCTGGGCGAACTCGTGAGAGACTGGCTCGACCCCAGTAACGTCGGAAGAAGATGATCAGGAGGAAAACAGACACCTGTTACGTTCAAGATTCCTAAATGAGTCGAGTTCGCTGGAAAAGGCGCTTCGCACTCAATTTGCCAACTTTAAGGAGGTTTGTAATGCGCTCACACCTATTTTGGGACCAATTTGCCGATATTTCTGTCAATCGCCTTGTCAATCCGGGAAAAGGCGAGCCCTTCCTGATTGTCGCCGACCCCAAGAATGATCTGAATCTGGCTGAAGCGCTGCTGTCGGCCGGTCTCCGCTCCGGCGCAAACACAACGTTGATCGTCAAAGACTGGTACGAAGAAGGCACTGTCAGTGATCCGGGTCCTATCGTTAACAATGCGGTACTGAACAGCAAATATGTGCTAACGCTCTGTGGCGGCATGGTGCGCGCCCCGGCAATGCAAGAAGCGCGCAGGAATGGCACGCGCCACCTATCCGCGGTGGTAGAAGGCATTGAGGACTATTGCATAGCGGCGCTGCTTAACGTTGATCTGGACAAGATGTTTGAGAACGCCGATATCATCGCCAAGCTATGGGAAGAGACCGATGAATGTCGTGTGACATCGCCCTTTGGCACTGATATCAGTTTCAAGATGGGGGGGCGCCCGAGCCTGGTGAGCGACGGCGCGCTCACGTACGACGGCGAGGTCGACTTCTACCCGGGCGCGCAGGTGTCCATCGCGCCGCTTGAAGAGTCCATCAATGGCACCATAGTGGTCGATGCCAGCGACAATGTCAGCGGCTTGGTTCACAACAACTATTCACTCATCGTCGTCGACGGCGTGATTACCGAGGTCGTCGGCGGTGGCGAAGGGGATGCGATGCGCACCTGGCTGGAGACGCGCAACGACGACGTCATTTACAAGATCTGCCATTTCAGCATCGGGCTGAACCCCAAAGCGACTATCTCCGGCCATTTGATGGAAGACGAGCGGGTGCTGGCGTCGGTCGACTTCGGCTTCGGCTATCAAGATCCCAAGTTTGGCGGCACGGTCGGATATAGTCCCTACCACGCGGATATCATGATGGCTAACCCGGACATCTACCTTGACGGCAAGCTCATGAGCACCGCCAACAGGCTGGAAGATGGCTACGGCTTCCACCACCTGTAGCGCGCGTCGTGCAGCCGAATACACTATGCGCTGACAGTTAGTCGGCAATACCGGGCTTAGGCTCTGATAGTTGCGGCTTAATCAGGTGTTGTTATGAGCCTAAGCCTGTTCAAGCATGCACAGATAAAACCTGCGCAGTGCCGAATGCGCTCGGTTTTACTCGTTGAAGTTGTGGAATGCGCTGCCATGTGAGGCGGCGTCGCTGGTTTAATGGTTGTTCCCCTGAAGAGAGGCGGACATGGAATATCGTGTTTTAGGCCGTAGCGGCGTAAAGGTAGCCCCACTTGGGCTTGGTACCGGCAATTTCGCCGATCCTACGTCGGAAGACGAGGCGAGCCGTATCATCCATCGAGCCATCGATGCCGGAATCAATTTGATTGATACGGGCAATTCCTATTCAAATGGCGAAAGTGAAAGGATCATTGGACGCGCTTTGGCCACGGGCAATCGTCGCCATGAGGTCATATTGGCGACTAAAGTGTTTTACAAAGTTGGCACAGGACCTAACGATGAGGACCTGTCGCGTCTCCATATCATTCGCGCCTGTGAAGACTCCTTGCGCCGCCTGCAGACTGATTACATCGACCTGTATCAAATACATCGACCATCGCCATCTATTCCCGTTGACGAAACGCTTGGCGCGCTAACAGATTTAATTCAGCAGGGCAAGTTGCGCTATATTGGCAGTTCGGTGCATCCCGCTTGGAAAATCATGGAAGCTATCATGGTGAGTGAGTTGAAAGGCTATGCGCGTTTAGTTTGCGAGCAGCCGCCTTACAATTTGCTGGACCGACGGATTGAAAATGAAATTGTCCCCATGTGCCAAACGTATGGGCTGGGACTCATCACCTGGTCACCGTTGGCGCAAGGCGTCCTGGCTGGGCGATATTCAAGCGCCACTGAAATGCCGACTGATTCGCGGGGCGCGCTGCGCGGAGGCATTTATTCCGAACGGATCACTCAGCCGGGCATCGAGGTAGGCAACAGAATGATTGCTCTGGCTAAGGAGCATGGCATTTCCCCAGCCCAGCTAGCCACACTCTGGGTGAAAGATCAACCAGGCATCACCGCGCCCATCATTGGTCCTCGCACCCTGGAACAGCTTGAGCATTTGCTTCCCGTTTTGGATATGACGCTTAGTGATGAACTGGCGGAGGCAAGTGATCGATTGGTCCCGCCGGGTAGCGCGGTCGCGAGCTTCTTTAACAGCGCCGCCTGGATGAAACATCGTGTGATCTAAACGATTACTGCGATTCGCTATCGATTCTTCATTTATGTCGCCAGGGCATGCGCCTCCAAGTATATGCGAGAGCGGGAATGTTCAGTCACGCAACTCAGTTCGGCGGATTCCGCATAATACATCACTGACCAGCTTGAAGACTGAATATTGGCTTTGCTCGCGATCTATACCTGATAGCATGATTGCTCGCAGCGCCAGAAAATATTGTTGCCTTACTTAAATCTACTATTTTTGGCTATCAAATATGGTTACACCCTCAGGCGA
This sequence comes from Anaerolineae bacterium, assembly GCA_034420635.1. Taxonomy (GTDB): domain Bacteria; phylum Chloroflexota; class Anaerolineae; order Aggregatilineales; family Phototrophicaceae; genus UBA6055. Next base: position 43,172 of record DAOULD010000187.1, read on the forward strand.
AAGTTCTGTTCCAGCAAATCAGATTGAAGGAGTTCATCCAATATGTCCACTATGAAGATTGAGTTTTCCGGTGGCGGTATCTTTTATGCTCGCTTGCTTGAGTCCGAAGCGCCCAAGACCTGCGCAACGATATTGTCACGGCTTCCCTTTGAATATCAGTTTTATCATAGTATTGTCTCTGGACAGGCGCTTGTTGCCCTTCCACCTGACCTGACTGTCGAGCGCGAGAACCAGCGCGTGGCTGGTATACCCGCTGGCGCCTTGTCCTTTCTGGTCAAGGATGAGCCGGTTTTGGTTCCCGATGAAATCTATATTTCTTATGGGATTTTCATCTCGCGCGGTTTGACAGTGGATATGAAGCAACCCGTTAATGTTTTCGCTCAAATTGATGATGACCTTGAATCTCTGGCAACTTGCTGCCGGCGTGTGCTGATGGAAGGCGCGGAAGTAATCACGTTTAGCCTGGCGGACAATTAACCAGAGCGGCAATCATGCCCGAAAATCTGCGGATTCATACTGTATTGGGCGAGATTGAGCCATCAGCGCTCGGTAGAACGCTCATGCACGAGCATATATTCTGTGACTTGTACCGCGTAACCGGACGTTTGAATGAGTTGCTCAATGATGAAGCGCTGGCTGTAGAAGAGCTGTCGGCGTTGCGGAAGGCTGGCGGGGCGGCTCTCGTCGAGGTGACAACGCCAGATATGGGACGTGATCCCGAAGCGCTATGCCAAGTCGCTGAGAAAACGGAACTTCATATCATAATGGGAACCGGGTGGTATCGTCAGCCATTCTACCCACCTGAGATCGACAGACTCTTAACGAATCAACTGGCGGATAGAATAATCGCGGAACTTGTTGACGGTGTCGACGGAACAGGAATCCGCGCTGGCATCATTGGTGAGATTGGCATCCATCTGGATTATGCAACAGCGCAAGAAGAAAAAGTCCTACGGGCGGCTGCGCGAGCGCAAAAGGCGACTGGCGCGCCATTAACGACGCATGCCTCCATGTATCCCGTCGGTCTACTACAGCTTGAAGTTCTAAAAGACGAGGGCGTGGACATGAGCCGGGTAATCATCGGTCACTGCGATACCTATCTCGACCAAGCCTATCACTTGGCAATTCTTGAATCAGGCGCTTATGTACAGTTTGACACGGCTGGTCGCAATCATATGAATCCCGATTCGCGTCGCGCCAGCGCCTTTGCCGAGCTTGCGCGCCTTGGCTGGAAGCATAAACTGCTCCTCTCTAGCGATCGCTGTCATCGAAGTGATCTCTGCGCGTTTGGAGGGCTGGGTTACGGCTACGTGTTTACCGGGTTTTTTGACCTGTTGCGGGCTCAGGGTATCGATGATGAGACACTGGATACAGTTACGATAGAGAACCCGCGGCGCGCATTGGCTTGGTAGATTTTATTGCTAAGTAGCTCTTCAAATACCTCGCTGTCTATTTCATGGCGAGGCAATGTCCAAGAACAGGTCACCGGGCAGGGCGGCAGTTACACATACGTCTTTCCTTTGATGACCCGCGGGCGCGCCAGCAGCCCCCGCCGTCCACGCTATTGATGAATACCGCCGTAGTGCTATCCTTATGCGCATTCAATTCTCCGCAGTAAAAGCGCGATCGTTTTCCTACACAGCGTCTGTGGCTCCACCAAGCCCAAGCTCCTGGATCACTCGGAAGGAAAAGTAAGCACGTGATCAAAATTGAACAGTTGGAACGCAAGATGCGCGTCAAAGGCATCGTACCGAATCAAACGGTCGAGTTGGTCGCTGTGGAGCAAAGCGGCCCGAATTCTGTATCGGTAGCCTACCGCCGCGCAGACGGCGGGCTGGGCGAAAGGGTGCTTTATCGGGCGGATGAAGCGACGCTTTCTACACCGCCGGATGAACGGCTATGGCCATTTGACGGGGACGGGCGACTGTTGAGTCTCGTATCCGAGGCTTACCGCATTCAACTGGGACATCTCTTCGACCCGCTTTTGGCTGTGCACACTTCGCTCATCGAGTCGCTGCCGCATCAGATTACGGCAGTCTATGACGAAATGCTGACGCGACAGCCCTTGCGATTTCTACTCGCGGATGATCCCGGGGCGGGCAAGACCATCATGGCCGGCTTGTTAATCCGCGAATTGATCCTGCGCGGCGACGCGCGGCGCTGTCTGATCTGCGCCCCCGGTAATTTGACCGAGCAGTGGCAGGATGAACTCGGCAGCAAATTCCAACTTGATTTCAGGATCGTCTCGCGCGACATGATTGAGGCATCGCGCAGCGGCCATCCTTTTGCCGAAAACGATCGCTTGATTGTGCGCTTGGACCAGATTAGCCGCAATGAGGAGATTCAAGGCCGATTGGCGCAAACCGATTGGGACCTGGTCGTCTGTGACGAAGCGCACAAGATGTCCGCGACCTATTTCGGCAACAAACTGGAGGAAACCAAGCGCTACAAACTCGGTACCCTGCTGGGACAACTGACGCGCCATCTGCTGCTGATGACCGCTACTCCTCACAACGGCAAGGATGATGATTTTGACTTGTTCATGAAGTTACTGGATCCGGATCGCTTCGAAGGGCGCACACGAGGCGGCGCTCGGCGCGGCGACGCCGGCGACCTGATGCGGCGAATGGTCAAGGAGAAACTGCTGACGTTTGAGGGCGCGCCGCTCTTCCCCGAGCGCAGGGCGACATCCGTCAACTACGACCTGTCATCGGAAGAGCTCGCTCTTTACGAGAGCGTCACTGAGTACGTGCGCACAGAATTCAACCGGATCGATGAACTGGAGCACGGTGGACGGAAAAGCGCCATCGGCTTCGCGCTGACGATATTGCAGCGTCGCTTGGCTTCATCGCCGGCCGCCATCTATCACTCGCTGCGGCGCCGGCGGGAGAAACTGGAAAAGCGCTTGAAGGAGGAGCAAGAAGATCCGGAAGCCGTGTTGCAGCCAACGGCGCTGAGTTACGACATCAATCTGGATGAAGACCTGGAAGACGCGCCAGACAGCGAGGTGGAGTCGATCGAGGCTGAACTGGTTGACCATGCAACCGCCGCCGAGACAGTGACTCAGTTGGCTGAAGAAATTGACATCCTGCGCGGACTCGAGCAGGGGGCGCAGCGCGTACTGCACAGTGGCGCCGACAGCAAATGGCTGCAATTGCTGAGCCTGTTGCAAGATACGCCGGAATTAAAGCATGCCGATGGCACAGCGCGCAAGCTGGTCATCTTCACTGAACATCGCGATACGCTCGACTATCTGACCAACAGGCTGCATACGGTGATTGGGCGTTCCGAAGCGATTGTGACCATCCATGGCGGTACACATCGTGACCAGCGACGCAAGATTGAAGAGGATTTTCGTCATGATGGCGACGTGCAGATCCTGGTGGCCACCGATGCCGCCGGGGAAGGCATCAACTTGCAGAGCGCCCACCTGATGGTCAATTACGATCTGCCCTGGAATCCTAATCGTCTGGAGCAGCGCTTCGGGCGCATACATCGTATCGGGCAAAAAGAGGTTTGTCATCTTTGGAATCTGGTCGCGGGAGAAACCCGCGAAGGCGCCGTCTATCAGCGTTTGCTGGAGAAACTAGCAATAGAGCGCAATAGACTGAACGGGCAAGTCTTTGATGTGATAGGCGAGCTCTTTCGAGAGACGCCGCTGCGAAAGCTGATGGTCGAGGCGCTGCGTTATGGCGACAGGCCGGAAGTGCGCGACCGGCTCAAGATGGAAATTGACAACGCCACCGATCAAGAGCGCGTCAAGAAGATCGTGCGGGATGACCTGCTTGTCACCGGCGTCATGGACACGCGCAAAGTTGAAGAAGTACGCGCCGAGATGGAGCGCGCCAATGCCCGCAAACTCCAGCCGCATTTCATCAAAGCCTTTTTCCTACAAGCCTTTCAAGAGCTGGGGGGCGCCTTACATGAACGCGAAAGCGGACGTTATGCCATCAATCATGTGCCCGCCAGCATTCGCAATCACGCGCTGGAACGCGGGTTGGGACCGGTATCGCGCAAGTACGCCCGCGTCTGCTTCGACAAAGAACAAATCCACCAAGAAAAGAAGCCGGAAGCCGCCTTCATTTGTCCAGGGCATCCTCTGCTCGATGCGACTATCAGCTTGATGCTGAAGCAGCAGCGCGACCTATTGAAGCGGGGCGCCATGCTGGTGGACCCGGAGGATCCCAGCGCCGAAATACGCGTCTTGTTTTATCTGGAGGGCGCCATCCAGGATGCCGTAGCCAGCCGAGGAGCGGACTACAGCATCATTTCGCGCGAGGCGCACTTCGTCGAGATCGACAGCGCCGGCGAGATCCGCGAAGCTGGCGCGGCGCCCTACCTCGATTATCGCCCCGCGACCGACGGCGAGCGCGCGCAAATCGCGCCCTTGCTAGGGCAAGACTGGCTCAAGGGTGAGCAACTGGAAAAGCGCGTCACGAACTACGCCATCGAATACCTGGTGCCGCGCCATCTGGAGCGCGTCCGGAGACCGCGGGAGGAACGGCTGGACAAGACCGAGCGGGCTGTCCAGGAGCGCCTCACCCTGGCGATCAACTACTGTGACCAGCGAGCGGCGCATCACCGCGCTCGAGAAGCGGAGGGCAAGGTCAACGCGCGGCTCAATCGTCTGAGGGAAGAACAACGCGCCGACAGTTTGAAAGAGCGTTTGGACCAGCGCAAGGCGCAAATCGCGCAAGAGCGGCTGATCAGCGCGACGCGCCCGATTGTGGCTGGCGGCGCGCTGATCATCCCTGTCGGCGCCCTGCTGGACGGGGAGGCGCGCCGAGAGTTAATCGACACGCGCAGAAGCGAAGCCATCGCCATGCGCGCGGTGATGAAAGCGGAGCGCGCTTTGGGCAATACGCCGCTAGATGTCGGAAGCGAAAAACGCGGTTATGACATCGAAAGCACGCCCTCGGGGGAGAACGCGAAGCTGCGCTTCATCGAGGTCAAAGGGCGAAAGAAAGGCGCGCGCGATGTGACCTTGACCAAGAACGAATTGCATTGCGCCCTCAACAGCCGGGAGCAATTCATCCTGGCGCTGGTCGAGATTGACGGCGACGAGGCGGGCGAAGCGCGCTATGTGCAGGGCTTCCCTTTCCGCGAACTGGCATATTACGAAGAAAGCGTCAAGATCAACCTGCGCGAACTGCTCAAAGCCAGTACGTCGCCGCGCTGAAATGCGCGCCTAATCGGGGAACAAACGCTTCAGCGGCAGGCTGAAGCCGGGCAGGATGTCGCCCCCGCTCAATTCACCGTCCAGGTCAATGACTTCGCGCCGCTCCGTTGCCCGCTGCCAGACCTCGGCGCTTTTCGCCCCCGGGTCTATTAGCCAGACCAGCGCCGTCCCGTGTCGCAAGTAGGTTTCGGCTTTGCGGCGGACTTGCGCCAGCGATTGCGACGGCGAGATGATCTCCACAGCCAAATCGGGCATGTGCGGCACATAGCTGTCGCGCGCGCGCCGCGACATTCGCGCCTTGCTGATGAAGGACACATCCGGCAGCAGCGCCGTGCGCCGATCTCCAGCCGGATAAAAGCCGACTTCGATGCCCACTCTGCCCAAACCACGCGGCGATACATAGGAAAGGAGATAATACGATATGAAGGAAGCAACTTCGCCATGCAATTCACTCGGCGCCATTTTAACAATCAACTCTCCGTCGATGAGGTAGTATTTCTCCAGCGGATTCTCGTTCGCCGCCTCAAGACGCCAAACATCGTCCACCGTGTACACGCGCTCTTGAGTCGCCATCGGGCATCTCCATCCCGTTTGCTGTTTATCGGATTGTAAAGCTCCGCGCCATCATCATTGCCGCTGAAATGCGCGCCTAATCGGGGAACAAACGCTTGAGCGGCAGGCTGAAGCCGGGCAGGATGTCGCCCCCGCTCAATTCACCGTCCAGTTCAATGACTTCGCGCCCCTCCGTTCCCCGCTGCCAGACCTCGGCGCTTTTCGCCCCCGGGTCTATTAACCACACCAGCGCCGTCCCGTGTCGCAAGTAGGTTTCGGCTTTGCGGCAGACTTGCGCCAGCGATTGCGACGGCGAGATGATCTCCACCGCCAGATCCGGCATGTAAGGCACATAAGTCGATCGGGACGGCTGGGCAGCGCGTGGCAAACCCTCAAAAGCCACGTCCGGAAGCAGCACACAACTCCGATCGCCCGGCGGATGATAGCCGCATTCGACCGTCACCCGGCCTAAATCGCGCGGCAGCACGTAGGACTGAAGATAATGCGCCAGTAAAGAAGAAACTTCACTATGCCGTTGATTCGGTGACATCTTGACATGCAGTTCCCCGTCTATGAGGTAGTATTTCTCTGTCGGATGGCGCGGTTCTTGCTCCAGCCGCCAGACATCATCTACTGTGTAAACGCGCTCTTGGGTCGCCATCGGACATCGCTTTCACTAAGGCTCGGCAACAATAAGTATAACACGGCGACAGTCGGTTTTCCCAAAGTCCCGAATATCGACGCAGGGCAATCGCTGCAAAATGGTGTTGCTGCAAGGACATATAATCAAACTGAAAATTAACCACAGAGGCGCAGAAGTAAATGCAAGTAAGTCCTGCGAATAATTTGATGAAATATAGAAAACTACAAAATAATCGAATCCCGTAGGGGCGACCAATCTGGTCGCCCGAAAC
>DAOULD010000188.1:0-16886 GCA_034420635.1 Anaerolineae bacterium
GCCATCAAAAGCCCGAAGTCGCCGATACGGTTGACGATGAAGGCTTTGCGCGCGGCATTGCTGTTCTTCCAACCTTCCGGCATTTTCTTGTCCCACCAGAAACCGATGAGCAAGAATGAGCACAAGCCGACGCCCTCCCAGCCGACGAAGAGCATCAGGAAGTTATTCGCCGTGACCAAAGTCAGCATGAATGCCAGGAACATATTGAGATAGGCGAAGAAGCGCGGGTAAAGCTTGTCGCCGTGCATATAGCCGCGGGCATAAAGGTGAATCAAGGAACCGACTCCTGTCACCACAAGCATCATCGTGACGCTCAGTGAGTCGACGCGCAACTGCCAGGGAATCTCAAGTCCGATAGACTCAATGCGCAGCCAGCCATCGACAAGCGGAGGATTCACGACCGCGGCGGCGCCATCGGCGCCAGTGACGTATGTCAGAAGCAGTAAGGAAATGATGAAAGCGAAAATCGACGCGAAGCAGCCGATATAGCCGGACCACTTCTCCCCCAGCTTTGCGCCAATGAAGAAATTGATAATCGCCCCAAGCGAGGGCGCCAGTATGACCAAGGGAACCAGAAGCGGTAGATTTTCCATATCTTGCGAGCCTCTTCCGACGGTGTTCCGCTAACCTTGCATTTGCTGCAAGTCGTCAATATTGATGCTTTGACGCTCGCGGAAAATGTTCACGATAAGTGCCAAGCCGACGGCTACTTCCGCCGCCGCGACGGTCATCACAAAGAATACGAAGACATGGCCATTGATTTGCTGCCATTGTTGCGCAAAAGCCACCAGCGCCAGATTCGCGGAGTTCAACATGAGTTCGACCGACATGAACACAAGAATGGCATTGCGCCGCATCAATACGCCCATAGCCCCCATCAGGAAGAGGACCAGGCTCAACATGATATAAGGCTCAGTGCCGATTGAGTGCATCATCCATTCCCCTCAGCGGCTAATCATTAGCCGGGTCATCGGACCCGCCCGGCAGCTTCGCGAGATAGTCCCCGCTCAAGACATCGGAGCCCGTCTGCTGCGACAAGACGCTGACAAGCGGCCGGCTTACGCGCCGCCGCTGATTGACGCGGCGGCGTTCCGCTTGCCGCAGCGCATCGGGACGCGCCAGAACAATCACCCCGATCAATGCGACCAGCAACAGTATCCCCACCAACTGAACCGGCAGCACATAATCAATAAACAATACCTGACCAATTGATTCCGGGCTGCCGAATGCCGGCTTGCCCAGCACGTCAAACATCACCGCGCGGTAACTGGCCTGCCCGCCGGGAATACCCGGGTCGCGGACCAGCAGGCGGGTCTCTACCCTCCCGCGCTCGGCTTCGTAGTCGACCAAGGTGCGCAGGACATTTTGCTGCCCGTCGACAAAGGCCAGATTGTACTTGCCCTCATCCAATTCAACGCTGAGGCCTTCGCCCGATGGCAAATCGGCGGCAAGGACGCGATGGGGTATCAAGGCGTCACATGAATTGTCTTCACAGAGCGTGCGAATCGCCGTGTACTGACCGATATCAACCAGCGACACCCGGGCCTCAGCGACCGCATTGATGAGCGTCAGGCGCATAGCGCCTACAGATGGCGCGCTAAGATCGTCTGCCAAGAGAGCCATGCTGATCAGATTATCGGAGCCCGCGAATGCCACGAGAGTAAGGGCGTCATCCGCCGCCAGTTGCAGGTCCCGGCTAAGGATTGGCATAGTGGTAAATTCCCGGCCGCCTGCCATGGCGCTCAGTGACGCGCGCAGGGCATACGAGCCGGCTGGCAGCTCGGTATAACCGGGAGTCGCGTCGCGCGCGCCAAAATGGACGACAGGCTCAAAGGCGATATCCGACAGCGAATCGTCGAGCGAATCGAGAGCGACGTTTACATTCACAGCGCCTTCGAGCAAGGTTCGATCCATGGCTGAAGCCGAATAGTCCGCGCCGGGTTCAATGACACCGGACTCGCTGCCATCCCCAGACGATACCGCATTGATGATTCGCAAACTTGCTTTCGCGTCCGGTTGTTCAACCGCGTCGTCGTTCAGCATGTCCGAAGCGATGGGAAAACCAAAAATGAGCAGGATCAGAATTGCGACCGCGGTACTCACGAAGCCCAGCCAACGCATACGGCCGCTGGTATCGGTGGTGGCCTCGGCGCCAAGCAGCATGATCACAAACAGGAAAAGCACCATGATCGCGCCGGTGTAAACCGTCACTTGCACCATCGCCAGGAATGGCGCGTCAAGCATCAGATAGAGGAACGCGACGCAGCCGAAATTGACGATCAAAAACAGAGCGCTGTGCACCGCGTTTTGCCGCGTCAGCATTAAGCCGGCCGCGACGACAGCGACAAAGCTTACGACCAGGAACAACCACTCCATACGCTTCTAATCCCACCCCAAAATTGATTTGTGCATTTTAACACAATCGCCAATCTTGTTCAAAGCGAAATAAAATGACGGGCAAGCTCAGGTCAAGGAATGAACTGCCCTACGATGGATCTTCCATATCCGGGATGGAGCGCGTGTAGACCCCGGGCTCGACTTGCTGTGGCGTATCACCGGCGCCTTCTTGCGGCGGGTCTATCAACATGTCCTTGGTATAAATGGCGTCGCGACGGTCGGTGAAGGACATCTGATGTTCGTGCCCGAGTTCGATCGCTTCTGTCGGGCAGGCGTCCTCGCAGTAGCCGCAAAAGATGCAGCGCAGCATATTGATCTCGTAAGTTTTGGCATAGCGTTCACCCGGGCTATACCGCTCGTCATCGGTGTTTTCAGCCGCTTCGACCCAGATGGCGTCCGCCGGACATGCCGCGGCGCAAAGCGAACAGCCGATACATTTTTCCAAGCCATCTTCATAACGCCGCAGGTGATGTCGTCCCTTGTAGCGCTCGTGAAACTTTTGCACCTGCTCCGGATACTGGACCGTCACAGCGTCGTCCATCAGATGCTTGAAGGTCGTCCTGAAACCCTTGATCACGTTCATCTCGCGCTACCTTTGATTCACTCGTCTTCGAGAAAACTTGTCAAATCTTGCCGTTGTCTGCGGAGCGGCGCCACTAATCGCCGCCGCCCGTTGTCGTGATCGCGGCGTCTCCACTTTCCAGTTGGCGATCTTCTTCGGGACTGCGCCCGAAACTCGCCATCCCTTCCAAAGCCTTGACCTGGAAACGGATGTGTACGATCGGAATCGCGATCAGCATGCCAACCAGATGCACCAAAGCCCAGCCCAGCCCGCGACGTTCGCCGGTATACATGGGATCGTCTTCAAGCGGGATCGCTTCTTCGCTCGCTTGATCCCTGCCCAGCCGCCTCAATACCAAAGCCCCGATCGCAAGAACGACTACAAAAACAGCGCCGGAAATGAAAGGATAAGCGGTGCCGCCCAAGGCATCGCCAATGACCACCGCTACAGATGTCCAGGCGACTGCCAGAAGACCCAGCGGGATCATGACTTTCCAGCCAAATTGCATGAGCCGATCGTAGCGGATGCGTGGCAGGGTCGCGCGGATCCAGATCATGCCGCACAGACAAAGGAATACTTTACCGATGAAGATGACCGGCGCCAGGATCGGCAAACCATCCATCGGCCACAGGTGGTACCCCCCGAAGAATACAGCCACCGCTACCAGGCTGACAGCGATCATGCCCAGGTATTCCGCCATCATGAACAGCGCGAACTTCATACCGCTGTATTCGGTCATGTAGCCCTGCGTGAGTTCTTGCTCTGCCTCGGTCAAGTCGAAGGGAGCGCGGTTTGTCTCCGCAAGCAGCGCCAGAATCAGCACTGCCGCCGCCAAGGGATTCTGGAATACGAACCACTCCCAGACATTTCGCTGGGCGTCAATGATGTCGCCGATAGCCATGCTGCCGACGATCATCACCGGCACCGCCAGAGCCAGCGCAAAGCTCAACTCGTAGCTGATCATCTGCGCCGACGCGCGCAGCGCGCCCAACATAGCGTATTTGTTGTCGCTGGACCATCCGGCAAGCACCACGCCATAGGTCGCGATGCTCGTGATGGCGATTATCCACAAGATGCCCACGTTGGAATCGATTAGGCCCTGCGGCACCTGGAACCAGACGTCGCCAAGCGATGGCGCGAACCAGGGCAAGACCAGGTCCGGTCCCATCGGGATAACAGCCGCAATCATGAGGATAGGAATCACCTTGATCATCGGCGCCAGGCGGAAGACCCACTTGTCAGCGCCGGCTGGCAGCAGGTCCTCTTTGAAAACCAGTTTGACACCATCCGCGGCCGGTTGCATGAAACCCAGGGGACCGACGCGATTCGGACCCACGCGATGCTGCAAGAACGCCAGAAGGCGCCGCTCTAGCAAGGTCGTGTACGCGAAACCAGTGACGATAACGAAGGCGAATCCAGCGGAGAAGATAATCGGCCAAAGCGCCGAACACCCGGCATCGTCCTCGCATTGAATCACGTTTTGTACACGCGCTTCGGGATTGAGCAGCAGACCCAGCGCGCCTTGACGGCCATCGAGATTGCCCGCATCGTCAAAGCCGATCCAGGTCATTATCGGACCCAGATTCGCCACGATCAGCGCCACGACGATAATCAGCCCAACCACCGCTACCAAGCCAAGGCCAATGGCTATTCTCAGATTACGGCTCATAATTGCTGTCCTCTAGCCTCAATCACCAGAAGCCACGGCTTCGGTCACTCTGTTGATCACACCGCTCGTCAACATCATCGGAATGGCCTCGTCAGTCATGTGGCGGGGCAAGGCTGCGGCGCCCCGGGCAATCTCGTCGCTAACCTGCGCAAGAACACGGACTCGTGATTCACCAGCGGAAACTTCGACCATATCACCGTGAGCGATCCCCATATTCTCCGCGTCAGCGGAATTGATGATCACGAATGGAGACAGAATCCGCGGTTCAAGTAATAGTGTCGGGCGGAAACTGCGTTGTCGATTGTACAAACAGGTTATGGGCATGACGATGACTTCGTTCTCGCCAACTTCAATGTTCGGGGGCACGGTCAGTTTCGCCTTTTTCGGCTTCTGCCCACGGTCGGCCGCGCTCGCGATTTGAATGCCCAAACCACCCTCATTGCTATAGGCGGTGCCGCCATAATACAGATCGCGGCCGCCGACATCGGGAAACTGCCTCTCGACCTTGGCAAGCGCTTTGTAAGTCATCCCGTCGAAGTCATCGACGCTCTTGCTCAATTCCAGCATGACAGTGGCGGCCGATGGCTTCAGGCGCGCCAGTCCCAGCGCCTGTCGAATACTGCCAAACAGTTTCCAAGCCGGCAGGGATTCACCGATCGGACCTTGCGCTGTATAGAACCGCTGTACACGCCGTTCTCCATTAACAAAGCTGCCGTCGCGCTCCGCAAAGCTCTGAATCGGCAGCAGATGCTCCGCAAATTCCGAGATACCGTCGTCGAATTGATTGGCAACGATAACGGTCTCGATATTTTCCAGCCAGCGTCGGGCTGACGGGTCGTCATCGAGCAAGTCGGCCTGCGCCACAATCAATACCTTGGGTGGATTCGCGATTATTTCTTGCGTCGCGCCGGGCGAGTAGCCCAAGTAGTGAAGACCCATGCCGTTGGCGCCGGGCAATACCGAGAGCAAACCATTGTTTGGCTTTCCAACATGCTTTGTTTCGATCAAGAAGTTGGCAGCCGATTGGGCTAATGTCTGACTGCTTTCGAGCGTCAAGCCCTCTGCGCCCGTCACGATGACGAGGTTACCAGCCTCTTTCAACCGTTGGGCAATTTCCGCGTGATTCTTTTTCAAGTCGCGCATGACCGCGACAGCTTCGCCGGCAGCGTAACGGATCGCATCTCCGGCGACCACTTTGTCGTTGCGCGCGCCCTGTATCGCGAAGTCTTCCAGGCGCGTACGACGCGCGTTGGCGACGACCAGATAAGCGCCTCGATCCTGTGCCTGTTTGATGCGTAAACGCCAAATCGGTACTTCTTCTTCCAAATCGCTGGCGATCACCAGAATGGCGTCGCCCCGCCCCAGTTGACCGAGGTTCGTGCCAGCGCCAACGCCAACCTGCGCCACTTGTTCGGCAGCGCCATGCGTCGGCGGCCAGGCGCCTAAGCGCGTTCCGCCCAAGCCCTCTATCAATTGACGCAGCTCCCAAAGATCTTCATTGGACATGCCGCTGCCGGCTATGGCCGCGATGTCGCCGCCTGCGTTCTTCAAGGTTGCAGCCAACTGCGGCAGAACCGTCTTCCAATCAGATTCTCGCAATTGGGAGCCGGACCGGGTCTGTGGCCTTTGCAAGCGATCTTCGCTGCGCGTGAAGTGATGGCCAAAGCGAGTCTTGTCACTGATCCAGATCTCGTTGACCCACTCGTTTTGGCGCGGCATCACGCGTTTGATCATGGCTTTACCGTCAAAGTCTCGGTCTAGCCGCATACTGAGGCTGATATTCTCCCCGGCACAATCCCAGGGAGAAATGCTCGGCACTTCGTTCAATTCCCAGGGACGCGCGCCAAAGCGAAAATCACCAGTGGTTAACGCTCCCACCGGGCAGATGTCTGTGGTATTGCCGCTGAAGTAGGTATCGAATCCTGGATCTGAGTTGGTGATTATCTGCAGTCGACGTCCGCGTTCATGAAAGGCCAGGACGTCGTCCCCCACGATCTCGTCCTGGAACCTGACACAGCGCGCGCATTGAATGCAGCGTTCCTGATCGAGGAAAATCAGGTCGCCCAGCGGATAATGCTTTGCGAGCAGTTGCTTGTCTTCAAAGTACATCCGGGACGACTGCGGACCATGGCGCATGGTTAAGTTCTGCAGCGGACATTCGCCGCCTTTGTCACAAATGGGACAATCCAAGGGATGACTCGTCAGCAGAAACTCCAGGACATCGTTTCGAGCATCAATCACTTCCTGTGTATTGGTCTTGATGTGCATCCCATCACTGACAACGGTGGTACATGCGGTCTGAAGTTTGGGGAAATAGCGGATCTGTGGCGTTCCGTCTTCGTTGAGCATCACCTCACCGGTAGCGCGATCACGCGCCGGCGTACCCAACTCCACCAGGCACATGCGGCACATGCCGACCGGATCCATCTTGGGATGATAGCAAAATACCGGAATGTCGTTGCCAGCATGCCATTTGGCCGCATCAACCAAATTTGACCCGGCCGCTACTTCGTATTCCATTCCATCAATGTTGATTGTTACCGTGTCGGACATCCAGACCCCCACCTCAACAACGGCGCCGCGTCGCGAATTTCGCTACCGGCGTCGTTTCACCAACTCAATTCCTTGCAGGGCGCGGTCGCGCATCACCTGCTCCAATAGACCCCAAGACTCGTTCGGGTCCACCGCTTCAGCGATATCCACCGCTGCCTCGAAGTCCGCTCTCGCCCGTTCGTACTCGCCGCGTTCGATAAACAGCTCTCCGCGCAATACATAGTGGGTGATTGATTCCGGCTGCGCCTCAATCTTGTCGCTCAGTTCGCGGAAGCGGTCATAAAAATCCCGTTCGCGCTCTAGCGGACTTTGAATCACATTCTTCAAGATTCGCCATAATAAACCGGACCGAACCGTCACGCTTTAATCGCCGCCTGCAGACGCCGCCTGCACGTGCTGCGCGAAATCATCCGGAAAATGTTTGATCGTATGTATGATCGGGTTTGCGGCGAAATCACCCAAGGCGCAAAGCGTCGTGCCTTGCATATTTTCAGCCACATCCGCGATGCGCTTGACATCATCAGGCGTCCCGCGACCGTCCAGAATGCGATCAATCACCTTGTCCAGCCAATAGGTGCCTTCGCGACAAGGCGTACATTTGCCGCAGCTTTCGTGCTCAAAGAATTTAGTTACTTTTGAAGCAACCCAGGTCATATCGACCGATTCGTCCATGACGATGATGGACGCGGAACCGATAATTGTGCCGATATTAGCGCAGTGTTCATAGCTCATCGGCGTGTCCAGAACTTCGTCAGTTAAAGGAACGATCGGTCCAGAGCCACCCGACGGCAACATCGCCTTGAAGGCGCGATCATCATACAAAGGCCCGCCGCCATGATCATAGAGCAATTCGCGGAAGGTTGTACTCATGGGCAATTCATAGTTGCCCGGTTTCTTGACGTGACCGCTGACGCAATAAACCTTGTTGCCCGCGCTCTGTTCGGTGCCGATCGCTTTGAAAGCTTCCGCGCCTTCCCGCATGATGAAGGGGCAGTTGGCGAGCGTTTCAACATTGTTGACAACCGTGGCTTCCTTGTACAGGCCGCCGCCCTTTTGCGCCGGAAACGGAGGTCGCACCCGCGGCTGCCCTAAATAGCCTTCCAAACTGTTTAGCAGGGCGCTCTCTTCGCCACAGATATAGGCGCCGGCGCCAAGATGCGTATAGACCTCGCAATCATAACCCGAGCCCATGATATTCTCGCCAACGTAACCTCTGTCTCGCAGTTGCTCAATGCACTCGTCAAGTTGAGTGCCGATATCCCAAAACTCGCCACGCAAGTAGATATAAACTGCTTTGGCTTGAATGGCGTAAGCGCAGATCAACGAGCCCTCGATCAACTGATATGGATTCTTTTCCATGATTTCACGGTCTTTGAAGGTGCCGGTCTCGCTTTCGTCAGCGTTGACTGTGACATATTTGACTGGCTCCTGCTGGGGGATAAAACTCCATTTCACACCCGTGGGAAAGCCCGCGCCACCGCGACCGCGCAATCCAGAGGCTTTCATCTGATCAATCACCTCGGACGGCTTCATAGACAGCGACTTTTTTAATCCTTCGAAGCCACCGTGCTTATCATAGACTTCCAGCTTGTCGATGTTATCAATTTCGCGACCGCGCAAAAGAATATGCATGCTTCGTTTCAGTTCCTTTACCGTTCGACGGCTCGCCTAGCCCTTGGCAGGCTGCGCCGCTTCCTCGCGCCATTGCGCCAACAACTCGCGCATCTTTTCTTGACCCAAGTTCTCTACATAGTGGAAATTGCATTGCAGCATGGGCGCCTTGTCACAGGCGGCCAGGCACATAACATGTTCAACAGTAAACATGCCATCGTCGGTCGTGCCGCCCTCTTCGACGCCGAGCTCATCCTTCAACCAGGCGTGAAACTCATCGGCGCCCCTCAGCGCGCAAGGCAAATCCGTGCACACTTGCAACCAATACTTGCCTTTCGGCTTTTCCGAGTACATGGTATAGAAGCCGGCGATTGACTTGACCTGAGTTGGATCCAGATCAAGAATTTGCGCAACTTCTTCCATACCCTGCTGATTAACCCAGCCGTATTCTTCTTGTGCAAGATAAAGCAGCGGCATCACCGCGGAACGTTTGGTTTCGTATTTGGCAAGATGATGCTGGATACGGTCTTGGTATTTCGGATTGCCGATAATTGCCATCAATCAATTTCCTTCAAAAACGCGCCCCGCTCCAAAGACAGGCATTTGCATGATTCCGCGTCTTAACCTCGTAAAGCACAATACGATCTAACGATCGCAGTCGCCAAGAACGATATCGACACTGCCGATGATCGCTACCATATCCGCCAGCAGATAGCCGCTTGACATGACCGGCAGCGCGCTGATGTGAATGAACGACGGCGTCTTAAAATGCACCCTGCGCGGTTTATTGGCGCCAGTCCCGTGAATGTAACAGCCGATTTCACCGCGCGGGCTTTCAATCGCGCTATAGATTTCGTCATCGGGCGCGTCATATCCGTAGGTCCACAACTTGAAGTGGTGAATCACCGCTTCCATACTCTGACCTAACTCGCTGCGCAGCGGCGGTACATACTTGCGGTTTTCCGAACGGTAAGGTCCCTTCACCGTCTCCAGCCGGGCAACCGCCTGATTCAGGATCTTCATGCTTTCACGGAACTCTTGAATACGGATCAGGTATCTGTCGTATACGTCTCCATGCTCGCCAAGCGGCACATTGAAATCATAAGTCTCATAACCGCTGTAAGGCTGCGCCTTGCGCAAGTCCCAGTTGACGCCGCTGCCGCGCAAGGCTGGACCTGTCATGCCGTGCGCCAGCGCTACATCCGGCTCCACCACTCCCACGCCTTGCGCCCGGTCTTTCCAGATCGGGTTTTGGGTCAGCAGCGCTTCGTAGTCGTCAACCTTGGCCGGAAAGTCCTTGAGGAACTGTTTGATCGTGGGCAGAAACTCAGCCGGGACGTCGCGCCAGACGCCGCCGGGACGAATATAGCTGCTCATCATGCGCTGGCCCGAAAGCATCTCGAACATGCCGAGCACGCGCTCGCGCTCGCGGAAGGCATATAGCAGGACGCTCATCGCGCCCATATCAATGGCGTGAGTCCCCAGCCAAACAAGGTGACTGGCGCAGCGCGCCAGCTCGAGACAAATCACGCGGATGATCTGACCGCGTTCCGGCACATCCAGGTCAAGCAGTTTCTCGACGGCGCAGGAATAAGACATGTTATTGGACATCGGCGACAGATAATCCATGCGGTCCGTCAGCGGAAGCGCCTTTTCGTAGCTCTTGTCTTCTAGGGATTTTTCAATGCCGGTATGCAAGAATCCGATGTCCGGCAAGCAGGTGACAATCTCTTCACCGTCCAACTCGAGCAGCAGGCGCAATACGCCATGCGTACTGGGATGATGCGGTCCCATATTGAGCAGCATGGTTTCGCCGGTCATAGCCCGTTCGGAAACCAATCCTCTCAATTGGTCGAGGCTGCCTTCCCATTTGCGCTGCTCTTCGATTGACTGCGCTTGCGCTGCAACTGCCATTGTGACCTCGGAATCTAGTTCTGCGCAAAGGGCTTATGCTTGCGGATTTCCGCTTCGTTGAACGAAAAGGCGACCGTCTCTTTGCCCAAGGGGTAGTCGCGCCGATGCGGGTGACCGTGCCAATCGTCCGGCATCAGCAGTCGACGCTGATCGGGATGACCGTCAAACGTAATGCCCATCATGTCGGCTATTTCGCGTTCCAGCCAATTGGCGGCGGGCCAAATCACAGTCGCCGTCGGCAGCCGCGGATCATCTTCTGCGGCGAACGCTTTTACGCGCAGCCGCCGGTTATAGAGCATCGAAAGAATGTGGTAAGAGACCGCGAAACGCCCGGGGCGGTAATCGCTTTCGTCGCCGTCAAATTCGTCGCCATAGTCCTCCGGGTAATAGTCGACAGCGCTTACATCGGAGAGCATGTTATACACCAACCCAGAACTGACGCGCAGGAAATCCAGCACGTCGGGCAAGCGGGCCGGTTCCACGACGAGCGTCGTCTCTCCGCGAAACTGCTTCACATGCAAGACGGCATCATCGAAAGCGTCTCGCGCTGCTGATACCGGGTCTCTTGCTGCCGGAATTTCCATGCCCAATGCCGCCTCAGAAACTGAATCAATAAACCCGCGAACCGCTTATGCCCAATCCGTGACGCGCTCGCTCTTTACCTTTTCGTGCAAGGTCAAGATGCCGTGCAACAACTGCTCGGGACGCGGCGGGCAGCCCGCAATATAAACGTCCACAGGTATGATCTCGTCGACGCCCTGCACAATAGCGTAGTTATTGTAAACGCCGCCGCAGGAAGCGCAATCGCCCATGGAGATTACCCATTTCGGCTCCGCCATCTGATCGTAGAGTTGGCGCACGACCGGCGCCATCTTGCGCGTCAAGCGTCCCGATACGATTAGCAGATCCGCCTGACGAGGCGTGGCGCGGTTCAACTCCATGCCAAAGCGAGACAAGTCGTAACTTGAAGCCTGCGAACTCATATACTCAATTGCGCAGCAGGCCAAGCCAAAAAGCAGGGGCCACATGGCGCCCGTTCGCGCCCAATTAACAGCTTGCTCAACGGTGGTTGTGACAACACCCAGATTACCGAGCTTGGAGCTTACTCCCATTCCAAACCACCCTTCTTCCATTCATATACGAAACCTACGACCAGGATCACAGTGAAGACCGCCATCACTGCCAGTCCATAAACGCCGAGGTCGCGCATGGAAACTGCCCAAGGCAAAAAGAAAATCACTTCTATGTCGAAGATAATGAACAAAACCGCTACCAGATAGAACTTGACCGGTAAACGACGCAGCGCCGGACCAATCGGCTTCATCCCGCTTTCGTACGGTACCGACTTGCGATAGGTTGGCCGGTGCGGACCCATCACGCGCGAAATGTTGGCGATGATTAAAGCCAGCGCGGAAGCGATCACAAGCAGGGCAGCGACGGGACCAAATTCGAGAACGGTCATACAGGCATTCCAACCGTTTGTGCTTTTTTGAACAAATCAAGACTTTACAGAGATTAGCATACTATGTCGGCAAAATCAAGCAAGGTTGGACAAGGCTTCGCGCCGACTTCAGCCTCGACGATAATTCTACCCTAGGCGAGCGACATTGCGCGAGACCGGAATGACTCCAGTAATACGATAATTCCACGTCCTGGCGCCATTGCCGGTGTATGGAGAATCGCATGTATGAGTTGCTGTACAGATATTGCCCAATAAAAGACAAAGGCGCATCAAAGTGATACGCCCTTCAGCTGATACTTAGCAATTTCCGAACTAGCGCTAACGCGAACCCAGCCCCAGCAAACCGGTGGCCGGCTGCGGACGCCGGGTTTGCTCGTCGTCCTTGCCGAAGCGGATCACATCGCCGCTTCCCGTAATCGCTTCCACCGCCAGCCCCAGACTTTGCAGCTCCTTGACCAATACGCGGAAACTCGTGGGAATACCCGGCTCCTCAATCGGTTCGCCCTTGACGATACTCTCGTAGGTCTTCACGCGGCCCTGCACGTCGTCAGACTTGACCGTGAGCATTTCCTGCAGAATATGCGCGGCGCCATAAGCCTCCAGCGCCCAGACCTCCATCTCGCCGAAGCGTTGACCGCCAAATTGCGCCTTGCCGCCCAGGGGTTGTTGCGTAACCAGGCTGTAGGGACCCGTCGAGCGAGCGTGAGCCTTGTCTTCGACCAAATGAGCCAATTTGAGCATGTGAACATAGCCGACAGCCACGTGGCGATCAAAGGGTTCGCCGGTGCGGCCGTCGTACAAGGTCTGCTTGCCATAATGCGGCAGGGGCTGGCCCGTCTCAAACATGACGCGGTTGGCAATATCGAATAGGTCGCGAATGGTGAGCGAGTCGCTCAGTTCGATTTCCTCAAGCGAAGTCTGCTGAATCCACAAGCACAAGGAAACGCGCAAAGCCGCCAAATCTCGCTCGTCGCGCGCGTCGGCCGCCAGGTCGCTGTTGTCATATACCATGATTTTCTCCGGATCGTAGCCGAGTTCGCGCAAGATCTCCGCCACAGCCACACGTCGCACATAAATCTCGTCGCGCTCGAGAATGATCGCCTCGTTGTCGTAGCGCCCGCTCTCGCCCACGCGGTCCAGCAGATACGCGCATATCACGTGCATATCATCGTCGAAATCTTCCCTGCCGATGCCGGCGATTTTCGCCAGGCGCTCCTGGTTATCCCAGGCTTGCTCTGTGATCCGTTTCCAAGCCCAATCAAGCATCCAGGCGCGACCGAGCTCGGCTTGAATCTCGTGTTCGCGCACGCCATCAAAAACCGGTGTCACTGCCCGGAATCCCATGCGATCCGCCGCCCAGCCCAAGTGCAACTCCAGGATCTGGCCGATGTTCATGCGAGAGGGGACACCGAGAGGGTTGAGAATAATCTCTACCGGCAACCCGCCCTCAACATAGGGCATATCTTCGATGGGCACGATCTTGGAGATGACGCCCTTGTTTCCGTGCCGCCCCGCCATCTTGTCGCCAACCGTCAACTTGCGGCGCTGCGCCACACTGACGCGAACCATTTTTTCCACGCCGGCCGGCAGGTCGGGATGTTCGTCGCGAGTGAATACTTTTACGTCGATCACTTTGCCGCGATCACCGTGCGGCAAGCGCAGCGACGAATCCTTGACCTCGCGCGCCTGCTCGCCAAAAATGGCGCGCAGCAGCTTCTCTTCGGGCGATAATTCTTTCTCGCCCTTGGGCGTGATCTTGCCCACCAGGATGTCATTCGGTCCAACCTCGGCGCCGATGCGCACAATGCCGTGCTCATCAAGGTCCTTGAGCGCTTCCTCGCCCACATTGGGAATGTCGTAGGTGATCTCTTCCGGTCCCAGCTTGGTATCGCGCGCTTCAATCTCGTGCTTCTCGATGTGAATGCTGGTGAATTTATCGTTGCGCAGCATCTCCTCGCTGATGAGCAAGGCGTCCTCATAGTTGCCGCCGTCCCAAGACAAGAAGCAGGTCAAAACATCGTGACCCAGCGCCAATTGTCCGTCAAATGTGGAGGAACTGTCGGCAATCACGTCGCCGGGTTTGATGGTGTCCCCCTTGCGCACCAGCGGCCGCTGGTCAATGCAGGTTGACTGATTGGAACGCTCGTATTTTCTCAGTTGGTAGGTAACTTCTTCGCCATCCGCGGTGCGAACGATCACGCGATGCCCTTGTACGCTGATCACTTCCGCTTCAATTTCCGACACCAGCACCTGGCCGCTATCGTAAGCCGCCTGACCTTCCATGCCCGTGCTAACGACCGAAACATCCGGCGTCAGCAGTGGCACCGCTTGCCGCTGCATGTTGGAACCCATCAAGGCGCGATTGGCCGCGTCATGGGAAAGGAAGGGAATCAACGCGGCGCTGATGCCGACGATCTGCCGCGGCGCGATATCCATATAGTCAATGCGCCGCGGCGGAACAGACAAGAATCCCTGCATATAGCGCGCGGAGACGCGGTTCGAGACGAATTGATTGCGGTCGTCGAGCAGGGCATTGGCTTGCGCGATGATGAACTTGTCTTCATTGTCGGCTGACAGATATTCAATCTCGTGCGTGGCGAAGGGCGCCACGGGAACTTCCTTTATGCTCCGCCGCTTCAGCCTTCCAACGATCTTGGCGTCAAGGATCGTTCCTTCTTCAAATACAACCTTGCCCTTGGCGTCCTCGATGTCGTCGTAGAGCCTGCGACCGACCAAGCCCGGATCTCCCACGCTGAGCGAACTGACAACCTTGCGATACGGCGTCTCGATAAACCCAAGATCGTTCACTTGCGCGTAACTCGCCAGCCGCCCTATCAAACCAATGTTGGGACCTTCCGGCGTTTCGATCGGACAAATGCGCCCGTAATGACTGTGATGCACGTCGCGCACATCGAATCCGGCGCGCTCGCGGCGCAGTCCACCGGGACCCAGTGCGGATAGCGTCCGCTTATGCGTCAATTCTGAAAGCGGATTCGTTTGCTCCATAAACTGAGACAATTGCGACGAGCCGAAGAATTCCCGCACCGCAGCGACAATCGGCCGAATATTGATCAATGAAACCGGGGTCAGTTGTTCGGCCTCGCGGATTGACATGCGTTCTTTGACAACACGTTCCATACGGCGCAAGCCGATGCGCAATTTGTTGCCGATCAACTCGCCGACGGTCTTGACCCGACGGTTGCCCAAATGATCAATATCGTCACGGCCCCGTTGGCCGCTGTTGATAATGATCATGTGTCTGACCAAGGCGACGACATCCGCTTTGCTGATGGTGCGATGACTGGGGTCAATGACGCCTTCCAGGCCAAGGCGCTGGTTCAATTTGTAACGCCCGACACGCTCGAGATCATATCGGCGTTGATCGAAGAGTTGGCCTTCCAGATAGTCACGCGCGTTGTCAAGCGTGGGAGGGTCGCCAGGGCGCATGCGCTTGTAGAACTCAATCAACGCTACTTCAGCGATGGTCTGCTTTTTCTTGACATCCCACACGGGCTCGTTCTTCAACGAACTCTCGATATATTTGTGCGTTTCGTCATTGTCGACATCGGCGAACAGCGCCAGAATTTCTTCGTCGTCCCCCGTCTTGATTGGAGATTTCGATTCGCCCAATCCATCGTCTATAGCTGCCAGCGCGCGCAACAGGATCGTGACCGGAATCGTGCGCTTGCGATTGAATTTGATAGTGATGTAGTCCGTTTTGCGCGTCTCGAACTCCATCCAGGCGCCGCGGTCCGGGATCAGCTTCGCGTTGGAAAGTTGTCGGCCCGTCGCCCGTTCTTCCTCTACATCAAAGTAAACGCCGGGCGAGCGGATCAATTGACTGACAACGACGCGCTCTGTGCCGTTGATGATGAAGGTGCCCTTCTCGGTCATCAACGGGAAGTCGCCCAGGAAAATATCTTGAAGGATGACCTCGTCGCCTTGATCGTGATTCACCAGAGCGACGCGTACATATAGAGGCGCCGCGTACGACATGTCGCGTTCCAGGCACGCGTCTTCGTCATACTTCGACTCTTCAAACCAATACTCTAATCCGAATTCCTGGGCTTGGGGGATATTACCCGGGAAATAGAGAGACAGATTGCCATTGAAACTCTGAATGGGATTGATCTCGTCGAACAGTTCGAGCAACCTGCCCCCATAGAGAAAGTCCTGAAACGACCGCAACTGTATGTCGATCAACGACGGTAGTTCCTGGATTTCCGGGGTACGCGCATAACTCTTCACATTATAATAGTGTTTCAAGGTGCCGCTCCTCGGAAAGATAATTGGATCTGCCGGACATGCGAAAGCGAACCGCCAACGCAGCTATACCGCTACGACTGGCTTAAGCAGCGCAACGAATTCGCGCGAATTGGATGACGCGTGTATATGGTCGGTTTTCATTCAACCAAGCTATGTCATAGAAAGAGGATTGCAAACTTGCAGTATATAGCTTTAGGTATGCCCTTGTCAAGACTACATTTTTTCGTGGGCGCATTTCAGATTATTGGCAAATTACATCGCTTTGCCGCTCAAAAGCAAAATTAACCACAAAGACACGAAGAATACGTAGTTTTTTCTTGAAATCTCTGTGCGCTCTGCGCCTACTTTCACAACCCCTCTTGAAAATATGCAGAAAACTTGCGATATCCGTCCTTTCTTTGTAAATTTCGATTGCGGTGCGCGATCCCCGTTTGTGCTTGGCAGTAATTATG
>DAOULD010000189.1:0-4877 GCA_034420635.1 Anaerolineae bacterium
AGTGACTTGTCACTGAAGACCATTTGTAGAAAAAAGCGCGCAATTTTCATTTTGAATGGCTTTTCTCTGTGCGCTCTGTGCCTCTGTGGTTATATTTTGGTTTGAATTGCTGACATATTGATGGACTATGATTTTGAAGCGATTGCCCTGCATTGCGCCCCTGTAAAATTGCTTATCGACGGGCTCTATGATAGAATGCGGCAGTTCTGCCAAGCAGCAAGCGTGATCTAGCCGTCACTTTTCCTTGAAAAGCGTATGAGACATCCGCCCTCCAAAGCGCCCGATCCCTATGCCGCGAAACCATCGTTTAGCGTGGTCATCCCTTGCTATAACGAAGTCAACACAGTGAATGACATCGTCAAACGCGTCCTTGACGTGGATATTGTAGACGAGGTCGTTATCGTCGATGACGGCTCTACCGACGGCACGCGCGATATCCTCGCGGAAATTGAAGCCGAATGTCATAGCAAAGTTAAGATCTTTTACCATGACCGCAATCAAGGCAAGGGAGCGGCGCTGGTCACCGGTTTCAAGCAGACCACTTGCGAGGTCATCATCATTCAAGATGCCGACTTCGAGTATGACCCCCGCGAATACCCGCTTTTGCTGAAACCCATACAAGAAGGAGTCGCGACAGTTGTATATGGCTCGCGCTTCCTGGGCGGCGCCCGCAAAGCCATGAACTTCTGGAACATGGTCGCCAATAAGGGTTTAACGCTGATTACCAATATCCTCTTCAATGCCATCCTCAGCGACATGGAAACTTGCTACAAGTGCTTCCGGCGCGAAGTGGTGGAAAACATGCAGATCCATGCCCGCGGCTTCGAATTCGAACCGGAGTTCACCGCCAAGGTCTTGCGGCAAGGCATCCGCATCGTCGAGGTCCCAATTTCCTACTACGGACGAGAATACGACGAAGGCAAGAAGATCAAATGGACTGACGCCCCAATCGCCGCCTGGACCCTCCTGAAATACCGTTTTTTCCGCTGACCTTCGCAGGCGCTAATCGACCAACTCGCCTTCATTTTGAGACAAAATCGCTAAATCAATTTCATTACGTCTTATATTTGTTGCCAAATGATATTGCAGGGTGTATATTGCCGTTTGGCGGTGACAAGAGTCTCGCGCAAGTTCGACCCCGTCCCCGTCAATCGCGAATTGCGAACAGGTTTGGTTCTGTGATTTCCCCGTTCGCAAGTCGCGATTCATTTATCAATTGTCACAGTGGGAGCAGCGTTTCGCAATGGAAGAACGTATTACAGGCACCGTAAAGTGGTTCAGTTCTGAAAAAGGATACGGCTTTATCGCGCAAGAAGGTGGACCAGACGTCTTTGTACACTTCTCCGCGATAGCCGGCGAAGGATATCGCAATCTTGAAGAGGGCGAAACAGTGGAGTTCACTGTTACCGAGGGCTCCAAAGGAAAACAGGCCAGCAACGTGGTTCGTATCTAGCCACACTTTTCAATCAACCGCCCTGCTCATACCTGCGGCAGCGCATAATTTTCTGTGAGCGCGACATTCCTGGGACCTTGTCGCTGCTTACGCGCCGAGCGTCTGATCCGACATATCAGACGGATGCTTCCCTGTCCGAACCGGGGGACACCTTCGAATCAGGCTTACATGGGACCGCGGCGATCAAGGCCGGGGTAGAGCGTTGACATCGTAGCGTCGAAAGAGCGTTGGATCAGATCGGCGCGTACGGCGCCGGCGCTCTCCAGGTCCCACAAATTGTAGAATTCCTCTGGATCTTCCCTCAAATCGTAGAGTTCGCCGGCGCCAAGACTGTGATAGAGGACGATTTTATATCGGCCATCGCAATACATTGTCGCCCGCGAATGATCGGGCAAATCGAGCGCGTCAATGTACTCGCAGCGCACATATTCGCGCTGCCGCTGCGGCGGCTCTTCGCCAGTCAATATCGACATGAGCGACGTCCCAACCAGGTAGCCGGGCGCGGATACGCCGACAATATCAAGCAGAGTAGGCACAATATCGGTCAGTTCGACCAAAGCGTCGCTGCGAACGTCGCTCAAGAAGCGCCCGGGCCATGACCAGATCAGCGGCACTCTGACCAAACCTTCATAAAAACGGCAGCCTTTCAAAATGAGGCCGTGATCGCCCAGCGTTTCACCGTGATCGCTGGTGAAGATAATGACGGTATTCTGGCGCAGATCCAGCGCGTCCAGCGCCCCCATAATCCGCCCCACCTGATCATCTATCAACTTGATCATCGCGTAATAGGCGGCAATTAACGTGCCGGCGTCGCGCGCTCCCACGGAGTCCGCTTCCGCCAGACCCGGCGTCGGCGACTGTGGCAAGATTGGACTCTTGATGTCGAGATGCTCAGGGTGCTTTGCGGCCGATTGAAAGTCGATTCGCTCAAGTTTCTTCTGCTGTTCCAGGTCGCTTTCTCGGAACAGCGGGGGTTTAACCTGCGCCGGGTCGAAGAGCTCGCGATATTCCTGCGGCGGATTGAATGGCGGATGCGGATCGTAAATGTTGACGCTTGCAAACCAGTTTCGGTCGCGATTCTCTTCGATGAATTCGATCGTCTTCTCGGCGCACCAGGTGCTTTGATGGAGTTCCGCCGGAACGCCGGCGGGATCTCTGGTCAGCTCTCCCAAATCGAAGCCCTTGCAACGGACCCACTCGGCATAGTCATGTCCATCTTCCCAATCATCGCGCGGCGCGTGGCTGTAATTCCAGAACGTGTAGCCGTCATCGGCGCGCTCTTCCATCCGCCCGTAGGCGCTGCTCAGGTGGAGCTTGCCGATCAAGCCACAAACGTATCCTCGATCTGCCAGACGTCGACTGATCAAGGGAGGAAAGTCCGGGAAGCGCGGATTTCCATTGCGATTGACGCGCAAAGAACTGGGATACATGCCGGTCAGGAAGCTGGCCCGGCTCGGCGTGCAAATCGGACTTTGACAATAGGCGCGTTCAAATGCGGCGCCCTGACGCGCTAAACTGTCGATGTTCGGCGTCGAGACAAAGCTGTTGCCCAAAGCCCCAATCGTGTCATAGCGCTGCTGATCCGTGCAAATCCAAAGGATATTCGGTAGATCGCTTTCCCGCATCGGTTAAAGCTCCTTTCCGGCAATTGCCGCGCGCAATGCGATTCGAGCCTGTGGCGGCCAGGGCAATCGCTTCAAATTGTTTTTTTCACCACAAAGACACGAAGAACACAAAGTTTAAGCTTTTTACCGGGCAAAGCTCCGCTAAATCTGCTCCAAAAAATTATGAGCGCAACATTTGACCTGGCGCCAAGTCTGATTTGCAATAACAAATAAGCCTGTATATCAATAAAAATCTTTTTCTCTGTGCTCTCTGCGCCTCTGTGGTTAATTTTCAGTTTGATTATATTTCCTTATATTAACACCATTTTGAAGCGATTGCCCTGCTGTGGCGGCAAGTTCTGGCGTATCTCGCCGAGTTTTCTATTATACTAACTGATAGGCGCCCCGTTTCAGGAATTCGAAACTGCCGGATTGAGAGCGACAATGTTCCATTAGACCAGGCCAAGAGCGCGTTCTCCCCCGCTCGGAATGCAGGTTTCGTTTCATATCATTCTGAGCGGAGGAGACGATAATGTACGCCATACGACCAATGACAGACGCAGATCTGGACGATGTGCTGGCGCTGCGGAAAGACTGGCTTGCCAAGGAATCAGAGCCCCCCGTATCAACTGCAGACGAACGACGCTGGTTCGGCGCCTATTGCGGCAACGATCGCGCTTGCGCCTTTGTAGCGACGGTCAACGAGGAGTGCGTCGGCTATTGCCTGCTATCCTGGCATGCGCACCCGACCATGACAGGCACGCTTGCTGAAATAGACGAAATCCACGTGGCGCCGGCCTGGAGTCGCCAGGGTATCGGACGTCAGTTCGTCGAACGGTCGCGCAAGACGCTGAAATCGAAGATCGACGACTTGACAGCCATCCGCGCCCGGGTCGACCGACAGGATGAAGAGACAGGCGCGTTCTGGCGAGCGCAGGGCTTCGAGCATTACCTGCTCGAATACATGGATTATCTGGACTAGCAAGCTCCCGCGCCTCTTGAGCGCTGAAACCAAGTTCAAATCAGAAGAAGAACCAAGTTAGTCATGCAAAAAATATCGCACGCCTAGCTCCCCCTCTCCTAGTGCGGTGTCTACGCGCACCCTTTATGGGAGAGGGGACCGGGGGTGAGGGCGTAGAAAAGCGGCATCTCCCAATTCTCATTACTTACTTGCACTTACAGAGAACCCCTTGCGCTTGCAAGGGGTTCCAGAATCCGGGTTGACCCTATAAGCCGCATTCTGTCCGTCAAAGACGTGGGAATCATCTATCTGGGATCGCCGTTGCCGCCGACCTCTAGCGGTGTACCCGGCGCTTTCTGGGGAACGGGCCGCTCCACTGCGCCTGCTTCACCTTGCTCCCGATGGGGTTTGCCTGGCCAGCGACATCGCTGCCGCTGCCGGTGCGCCCTTACCGCACCCTTTCACCCTCGCATCAATGAAGATGCAATCTGCTCTCTGTTGCACTTGCCGTCAGGTTGCCCCGCCCGGCCGTTAGCCGGCATCGTTGCCCTTTGGAGTGCGGACTTTCCTCGACAGGCTCCTGTCCCGCCGCGATTCCCTCGGTCAACCCGGATATCTAATTATACAGTAATTCATGAGGACCTTCGCGGTAGCCTATCCTTTTCGATTGAGACAAAAAAACGACCGCCAAGCATCGCGCCCGTCGGTGTCCTCGGTGCTTAAAATCTCTCTGTGCCTCTGTAAGCGCAAGTAAGTCGTGCGAATAATTTGATGAAATATAGAAAACTACAAAATAATCGAATCCCGTAGGGGCGACCAATCTGGTCGCCCGAAACCACGCCATCGCATCGACGGGCGA
>DAOULD010000190.1:0-59625 GCA_034420635.1 Anaerolineae bacterium
GGACCGCCCGCCGCCAATAAGAGTGTGCCGCCGCGGGAACGAATGTCGATCAGCAGTTCGATGAGTTCGCGGCCGGTCTTCAGGCGGTCGTTGCCCGCCTTGTATTGCCATTGCGTGCCGATCGTGTAGTGCGCTTCAAAGGGACCTCGAAGGTCTTCGCGGCGTTCTTGCTCCGGCGTGACAATGCCGCCTCTGGTGATCATCAGGTCCGGGCGCAGGCGCCAACTGTATTCTACAAGAGAGCGCGTCGCATCGCGGTAGCCGTCAAAGCAGAGTATATCCGGCTCGTAGTTTTCCAGCAGTTCGCGGATCTGCGCCTTATCGTAAGCCAACAGTTCGGGATTATGTTCGGGATTGGCGTAATCCAGGGCGCGCGCCGGAATTTTGCCGCGCTCCCATTGGAACCAGGCATCGTCGGGAGAAAAGTACATGCCAACCGCCAAGTCATTTTCACGAAGCGCCGCCACGTATTCGCCGACGATATCCCCCCCGAAGGGCGTATTCATGACATTGAAGTCGGTTGTGGCCGTGTCCCACATGCAGAAACCATTGTGATTCTTGGCCGCGATTGTCACATAGTCGAAACCGCAGAGCTTCGCCAGCCTGGCGTACCAGCGGGCGTCGAACTTTTTGGGGTCGAAAAACGCAGGCAGTTGCGTGAAATAACGTCTCAAGTAGTCGCGAGAGGCGCCGATGATCGAATGGGCGTTGACCATGCCAAAGACCGCGTCAAGGGTCCAATACAGGTACATGCCCATCGCCATATCCTGATACCAGGCAAGGCGCTCGGGGCGATTGCTCGACTTGGTGTAAACGCCTTGAGAAGCGCGATCTTGTTCTCTGCCCAAAGATTGGCTCATCACTGCGCTCGCTTTGGGGTCAGTTGTCCTGGACTTTTGATATTGTAACCAAGCTGGCCGCGGGAATACGAATCTTGTCGTGTATCCGACAGGGCAATCGCTTCAAAATCATAGTCCATCAATATATCACCAATTCAAACCAAAATATAATCACAGAGGCGCAGAGGGCACAGAGAAAAGTCATTCAAAATGAAAATTGCGCGCTTTTTTCTACAAATGGTCTTCAGTGACAAGCCATTATCCCTTTCGTTACGCAGATTCAGAGGAGTTTTGCCTTGTAATAAAACTTAAACTTTGTGTTCTTCGTGTCTTTGTGGTGAAAAAATTTGAAGCGATTGCCCCACTCCCTGGCGCAGTGTGCGTTGGAAGCCAATATGCGGTATCTTATCCGGTGGGGACACTCGATATTGTCTACAAGTAAAACTTTGAACCTTGGAGCTCAAAATGAATAGCAAATCTGAACTGGCGGATACCGAGTTGGCGGAACGGCAAATACAGAAGTCATTAGACGAGATTGAGCGCGAGGAGTTTGCGCCCCGGTTTACGCCCTGGGATGCTGAACCGGAACTGGTGGTCCTGGACGATTCGCCCATCACCCATCCACTAGGGATGGGAGTTCTGTCACTCGACGGCGCCTGGCAGTTGGCGGAAGGCGGCAAACTTGCTGATCGGCTGGGCGGAGAGTGGACGGACGCGATCCCGGCAAATGTTCCCGGTAGTGTGCATACGGCTCTGGTAGAAGCCGGCATCATTCCCGATCCGAGTTTTGGGCTTAACCAGGCAATCGCGCGCCAAGAGAGCTTCAAAACCTGGTGGATGCGGCGCGATTTCCCGTGTCCGGCCAGCCTCAGGGGCGATGCGCTCATGTTTGAGGGCGTCGCCAACCGCTGCACAGTCTGGCTCAACGGAAAGATGCTGGGCGGCCACGAGGGCATGTTCGGCGGTCCCGACTTTGATATCGCCGGACTCCTGCAGGCGGACAATACGCTGATCGTTCGGCTGGAACCCATACCATTTGAATCGTGGAACCCCAGCGGCACCAACCCGGACAATAACGGTAGTTGGATGCGAACGGTGGTCTTCAACAACGTTTATGGATGGCACTATTCGAATTTGCCCTCGCTGGGCATTTGGCGGTCGGTGTCGATACGGGACAAGCCATCGGTGCGAATGGACCATCCATTTGCCAAGACGGCAGATGCTCAAGCCGGGATTGTTGAGCTCGCGCTTCAGTTTGTCGGCGACGCCGAAGGATGGTCGGGAACGCTTTCCGGCAGCGTCGAACCGGAAAACTTCGCTGGAAGGCGATACGCATTCAAGTATCCGGTCGAGTCTGACGCGGGCGAGTTAAAGAAGTCTTTGCGTTTCCAGGTCCCAGATCCCAAATTATGGTGGCCGGTCGACATGGGAGAACAGAACCTCTACCGGGTCACCCTGTCATTTTTGCCTGACGGTGCTGGCGAGGCGGACGTTCATTCTTTCACGCTTGGATTGCGCACGATAGCAATGGCGCCCCTGCCACAGGGACCGCAGCCGGATCTTTACAATTGGACCTTCCTCATCAATGGGGAGCCCATGTTCATCAAAGGGACGAACTGGTGCACGCTGGATCCGCTGATGGATTTCCGCAGGGAACGTTATGAACGGTTCATCAAGCTGGCAGCCATGCAGCACATACAGATGCTGCGCCCCTGGGGAAGCGGCATGCCGGAAACCGACGATTTCTACGATCTTTGCGACCGCTACGGCATCTTGGTGATGCAAGAGTGGCCAACAGCCTGGAACAGCCACGTTACGCAGCCATACGGCATGCTGGAAGAGACCGTGCGACGCAACACCTTGCGCATACGCAATCGCCCCTCGCTGGCGATGTACGGCGCCGGCAACGAATCGGGCCAGCCTTTCGGTCCCGCGATCGACATGATGGGCCGCTTGAGCATTGAACTGGATGATACGCGACCCTATCACCGCGCCGAACCCTGGGGCGGAAGCCTGCACAATTACAATTGTTATTGGCAGCGCGAGCACCTTGATCACAACTTGAATATGACGTCGATCTTTTTCGGCGAATTCGGCTTGGCTTGCAGCCCGGTTTACGAATCCCTCATGCGCTATTTGCCGGAAGACGAGAAAGACCTGTGGCCGCCGCGCGAGGACGGCGCTTTTGCCTACCACACGGCTGTCTTCAACAAGTACGAAGGCGTTTCTCGTTTGACGCAATACGCGAATTACTTTGTTCCGGCGGACTGCAGTCTGGAAGACTACACGATAGGTTCGCAGTTGTCGCAAGCGGTGGGCATTCGGCATACGCTGGAGCGCGCGCGCTGTCGCTGGCCAGAGAGCACGGGCGCCCTCTATTACAAGTTGACGGACAATTATCCGGCGGCCTCATGGGCTTGTATTGACTGGTATGGCGCGCCTAAAATCGGCCATTACTTTTTCCAGGACGCCTTCGCCCCTCTGCATGCCTGCGCGCTATTCAACAGCTTGAATAACATGGGAACGCCTTTGTCCTTGCCAGTCTATCTCCTGGATGACGCCTCTGAACTGGCAGATGCTTCATGGCAGGTGCTTATCCGTGCCTATGACGGTGGACTGCAGTTGATTAAGAGCGCGGGCTTTGAGGGTCGAGGCTCCGTGACAAGTCCACATGCGCTGGGCGATTTCAGCTTGAGTTACGCGCAGACGGATACCGTCCCGCTTTTTGTGGTAGCGGAAGTGTGGAAGGACAAGTCGCTGGCGGATCGCACGTTCTATTTCGTCAATTACGAGGCAATAAAGGGCAGCTTGTTTAACTTGCCGCAGAGCGCCTTGAGTTTGGAGGTTGATGGAAGCGAGGCGGTCGTCACCAACACGGGTTCGCTGCCCGCGGTGGCCGTCCATGTCTCGCGGCCCGGGCATCTCGATACCTTTGAAGTGTCCGACAACTACTTTTGGCTGGATGTCGGCGAAAGCGCGACTCTTGAGGTCAACAGCGCTAGCGGGCTGACAGTTGGCGCCTGGAATGTCAGCGCGCGATAGCCGGGCTGTTTTGCATGAGCAAGGGGGTTGCTAAATAAGACAAGGGCTGGGGATTCCCCAGCCCTCCTCTTGACTAACTTGGCTGCAGCGCGCTGCTAGCAGTCCGGTACCATGTAGATCAACTTGTGGCTGGACCAGGATCCGTGATGGAAGGGACCATCGGGCACGTTGCCGATGCAATTTGACCACATGTGGACGATACCCGGATTCTCGACATGGGTGAAGAAGGGCACGTTGTCGTAGAGCCAGGCATCTCGGGCGGCGGAGGCGGCAATGAAGCCCTCGCTGCCGGGCGGGTGGCTCACCAGATCTTCATGGATAGCGTACAGTTCCATGATCCAATCCGGCGGTGCTTCGCCCATTTCATTATCGCCATACCATTGTCCCCATAGGGGACCCCAATTATAGTTCGGAATGTAATCCGGGAAGGTGTGCGCGGCGAAGAGCGGCGCCGTATTCCAATTGATCCCGGCTTGCATCTCGTTTGAGGCGCGGCGCTCGCCGAGCAAGGCGCTATCGATATTGCGGAAATCGGCATTGATGCCGACATCGCTCAGGTAATCCACGAAGAAGGGAGCGGGGTCGGAATAATCGCCGCCGCCGGCGCCAACTTCGATCATGATCGAGAAGGGCTGGCCGCTTGGCGACAGGCGATAGCCGTCGGCATCGCGTTCCGTCATGCCCATTTCATCAAGCAGGGCGTTAGCGGCGTCGACATCGTAATCGCTGGGCGCGATCGTCGGCAGACTGGCTTGGCCAAAGTAAATGGCGTTGATCAGGTCTTCGCTGTCAATCGCCAGCATCACCGCATTACGGAAGCGTTTGTCCCAGGTGACTTCGCGCCATGTCGGGTCATCGAAGGTGAGATTGATGTGGAACATGCGCGAGTCTTTATTGGGATAGACGTGGGTGGCGTAGTTGCCGTTCTCCTCGTTTTCGATGAAAAGCGGCAAGTTGGCCAGGCTGGTTGTCCAGAAGTAGTGGACGTCGCCGGCGAACATCATCAATTCGGCGGTTTCCATGATCCCCCACTGGTTGATGACGGCGCGGCGTCCATCGAGGTAGGGCAGTTGATTGCCATCGGCATCGACGGCGAAGTAATAGGGATTGCGTTGGGTCACCACTTCTTCTTCCGGACCTTCGACGCGGACCCAGGGTCCCAATTGCGGGAAGCCGATGGCTGCCAGGCTGTTCTCCGACCAGCCGCTTACATCCTTCTGGTTGAAGAGTTCAAACCAGCCAGCGAGGCCGTCCGCTTCGACCGCGGCGGCGATTTCATCGGCATCGCCATATTCAATATGGTATTGAGCCAGGAAGTGTTTGGGCTTGATGATGTCGAGGTAGCCAGTGCCCAGGCTCACCAAACTGGCGGCGAAACCGGGATAGGGTCCGTCAAATACGAACTTGAAGGTGGTATCGTCCACGATCTCGAGCGTTGCCGGCCCGCCGTCGGGCACGTTGCCACTCCGCAAGTAGGTCGGGACCGAGGGGCGCAACTCTCCATTGCTAACTACGTCTTCGTAGGCGAAGCGCACGTCCTCGGTTGTGACGGGCGCGCCATCGGACCATTTGTGCCCGACGCGCAGCTTGAAGGTGTATTCGCTGGCATCGTCGCTGATGGTGAATTCTTCGATGACGTTAGGCGCGAGCGTGTTGTCATCACGGTTCTGCGTATTGAAAAGCGTTTCTTTCATGACCACGTTGTTTTGCCAGGTCATCAGGAGCTCGCCACCGTAAACGCCGATCTCCGGCATGACGAATGACTCGGGCAGCAGGACGCCACTGGAGAGAACCAGCGGGTTATCCGGCAGTCGATCGCAAACGCCCGGCAAGTCGCCGGCGGCGACCATTTCCGCCAGCATAGGCGCTTCGTTGTACATACAGTCTTGCGCCATGCTGGAAAGCGCGCCCGGACCAATGATGAATGTGGACACAATCAACAATAGTACTAATTTACGAAATGGTAACGACATGTGATTCTCCTTTAACAGAACCTCTGCTCACTCCGAAATGGACATTGCAATCAAGCCCGCAAATGTGCCTTTGCAGGTCATGTGTGCTATTATCCTTAATGAGACGCTGTAAGTCAAATTGTTCAGCGGTTTGGTGGTTCAGTTTAGATGCCTAAGGCGAGCCATCAGCCGGGAGAAATAAATGCTTTACATCATTGTGCGCCGGATTTTCATTCTTATTCCTATGCTGGTCCTGCTGTCGATGATCTCTTTCATCATTATCCAGCTGCCCCCCGGCGACTACCTGAGCAGCTATGTTTTGAGACTGGAAAGTCAAGGTTTGGTCGTTGACGAAGCCGAGATCGCGCGCCTCGAACAGCGTTACGGCTTGGGCCAACCGCTGGCCACACAATACTTCCGCTGGATGCGCAACTTCATCGTCAATGGCGATCTGGGGCGTTCCTTCGGGTCCTACGGCAGCAGCTACGACAACAAGCCGGTTTCCGACATCATCATGGAGCGACTGCCGGCTACGATGATCATTTCCATCGTCTCGACGATCGTGGTTTGGGCAATCGCCATCCCAATCGGCATTTATTCGGCGACGCATCAGTATTCCCTCATGGATTATCTGTCGATCTTCATCGGCTTTATCGGCTTGGCTATCCCCAATTTTCTCTTCGCCATCATCATCATGTGGATCGTCTTCGCGCAGACCGGTCATGCCGTCACAGGCTTGTTTTCCCTGGAATACCGCCACGCGCCCTGGTCGATCGCCAAGATCATTGACATGTTGAAGAATGTCTGGGTACCGGTGTTGGTGCTTGCCACCGCGGGAACGGCGGGCTTGATCCGCGTGATGCGTGCCAATTTGCTGGACGAACTGAACAAACAATATGTGGTCACGGCGCGG
Source organism: Anaerolineae bacterium (assembly GCA_034420635.1). Taxonomy (GTDB): domain Bacteria; phylum Chloroflexota; class Anaerolineae; order Aggregatilineales; family Phototrophicaceae; genus UBA6055. Next base: position 6,747 of record DAOULD010000190.1, read on the forward strand.
GCGAAGGGCTTGAGCGAAAGGCGGCTCCTTTGGAAATACCCGGTGCGTATCGCCTTTAATCCCATATTCAGCACGATTGGCTGGCTGCTGCCGGCGATGGTCGGCGGGGAAGCCCTGGTGTCCATTATCCTCAACTTGCAGACCATCGGACCGGTGCTGCTGACAGCTGTCTTGCGACAGGATATGTATCTGGCGGGCAGCATCATTATGATCCTCAGCGCTTTGACGCTGATCGGCACGCTGATTTCCGATATTGCGTTAGTCTGGCTCGATCCAAGGATTCGTTATGACTGAGGCTTTGTGGGCCGGTTGTCAAAGAAGGGTATTGAGTTAAGGGATGGAAGGACCAGAAAAAACCACGGCGCTAGCGCCAGAACTCTTGTCCCGCGAAAACGAGAACGACTCCATCGAGTATATGTCGCGCGGGAAGCTGATCTGGCGTCGTTTCTGGCGGCATCGGCTGGCTCGGCTGGGCTTGCCGGTACTATTCGCGCTGTACATGATGGCGATATTTTCTGATTTCATCGCGCCTTACCGGCCCGATACGCGCCTGAAGGGTTTCAAGGACGCGCCGCCGAGCGTCATCCACTTTGGGGTAGGAGAAAACAGGTTTCAGCCATACGTCTACGCGCGCAAACGCAGCTTCCATCCCAAGACATTTCGCGAGATATACACCGAAGAGGAAGACAAGAAGTACCCCATTCACTTCTTCGTTCGCGGCGAACCCTACGAGATACTGGGCTTGTTCAAGCTTGATCTGCACCTCTTCGGCGTCGACGAGGGCGCCAATATCACGCTCTTCGGCACCGATTCGGTGAGTCGCGATTTGTTCTCGCGCACCGTCATCGGGGCGCTGGTTTCGCTCTTTGTCGGCTTGGGCGGCGTCGCCATCAGCTTTGTATTCGGCTGCCTCATCGGCGGCATCTCCGGCTATCTTGGCGGCATCGTCGACGAAATCATCCAACGCATCATCGACTTGCTTATCGCCATCCCGACCTTGCCGCTTTGGATGGTGCTTTCGGCCGCCATCCCCAGACAATGGCCCGTGGCGCATACGTATTTTGCAATCACGATCGTGTTGTCGATTGTGGGCTGGACGGGTTTGGCCCGCGTCGTGCGCGGCAAGCTGCTTTCGCTGCGAGATCTGGATTTCGTTGTCGCGTCCAGGCTGGCGGGCGGCTCCGACCTGTATATCATCACGCGCCATTTGCTGCCGAATTTCGCCAGTCACTTGATTGTGACATTGACGCTGGCGATTCCCGGCATGATTCTGGGCGAAACGGCGCTGAGCTTCATTGGTATTGGCATGCAGGAGCCGGGCGTCAGCTGGGGCGTGCTGCTGCAAGATACGATGAATTTCGGGGCGCTGGTGCATCAGCCCTGGAAGCTCTTTCCCGGCGTCTTCATCATTGTAACGATCTTGATGTTCAATTTTGTCGGCGACGGCCTGCGCGACGCGGCCGATCCTTACTCGCTTTGAAACTGATCCAGGAGCACGCAATGCGCGAATTGAAAAGCCTAGACCAGGTTGACCGCGAATCATTTGTGCCCGGTCCGTCTCCAGTCAGCGGTCAAGCCGATATGGTAGCGCTTTCACCCGGCAGTTTCCCGGATACAAATGGTCCCTTGCGCCTGTCTCTCGATGGTGAGTGGCTGATGGCGGAAGGCGGGACGGAGGAGGGACGACTTTCGGGACTTTGGAAGGATGCCATCCCCGCCCTTGTGCCCGGCAGCGTGCATACCGCCTTGCTCGCGGCCGGCAGGATACCGGATCCCTATGTCGGCAGGAATGACGAGATCGCCAAGAAAGAGAGTTTCAAGACCTGGTGGCTCATGCGCCGCTTCGAGCGGCCCGCGGAAGTCGCAAATGCGCGGCTCGTCTTTGGCGGGATCTGCGATTCATGCTCGGTTTGGTTGAATGGCGAGAAGCTGGGCGATCACAAAGGGATGTTTGCCGAACTGAACTTTGACGTTTCCTCCTGTCTTGCTGAGGGCGAAAACACGATCGTCGTTCGGCTTGATCCTGTGCCGGTTCGCATCAGCGCCGGCGAACCCAACGACTTTTTCCTGGGGATGAATGTCGGTTGGCTGGATACAGCCGTCATCAACAACATATACGGCTGGCATTACATCGATTTGCCCACGCTGGGAATTTGGCGTCCGGTAACGCTGCGAGAGCAGCCAGAAGTATCCATTGAAGATCCCTTTGTCGCGACGATGGACGCCGGCGCCGGGGTCGTCCGGCTTCACACAAGGCTGAAAAGCAGCGGTCCCAGCTTATCCGGCAGTCTACAGGGTACGATTGAACCGGAAAACTTCGAGGGAACTGCCTACCAATTCAACTACCAGGTGGAAACGACCGGAACTACGCAATCCGTTCTGCTCGAGATGAAGATCCCGGAAGCGAGACAGTGGTGGCCCGTCGATTATGGCGATCCCAATCTGTACCGTATGAGGCTGACCTTTGTCTCGGCGGGGGAGGCGCTTGACCGCTGCGACTTCACCTTCGGTATTCGTACTATTGAAATGGCGCCGCTGCCCGACGGACCAGATCCGGAACTGTACAATTGGACGTTCGTCGTCAACGGAAAGCCGATTTTCGTCAAAGGCGCAAACTGGTGCACGCTGGACGCCTTGCTACGTTTTGATCGTGATCGTTACGAGCGTTTCTTGCATTTGGCGCGCGATTCGCACATGCAGCTGCTGCGCGCCTGGGGCAGCGGCATGCCGGAAACGGACGAGTTCTATGATGTGGCGGACCGCTGCGGCATGATGATTTTGCAAGAATGGCCCACCGCCTGGAACAGCCACCGCATTCAGCCCTACGACGTCCTGGAAGAAACCGCGCGCCACAATACCATTCGCCTGCGCAATCATCCTTCGCTGGTGATGTGGGGCGGGGGCAACGAATCGGGCGAGCCCTTTGGCGAGGCGATCGACATGATGGGCAGGGTAAGTTACGAACTTGACGGCACCCGCGCTTTCCACCGCGGCGAACCTTGGGGCGGCAGCATTCACAGCTACCACGTCTTTTGGCAGCGCCAGCCGCTCTCTTACAATCTCACGCTTTCCGCGCCTTTCATCGGCGAATTCGGGCTGGCGTCGGCGCCCAATTACGAGAGCGTTGAACGCTATTTGCCCGCCGACGAACTGGAGGCTTGGCCACCGGCGAGCGACAGTGGCTTCACCCATCATATGCCGGTCTTTAATCTTAAAGCCGAGCAGGCGATTATGTCTCAATACGTCGCTGAATTCGTAGCGAACGACTCGCTTAGGAACTTCATCCTCGGCATGCAAATGGCGCAAGCGACTGGCATGCGACATACGCTCGAGCTGGCGCGAACGCGCTGGCCGGAAGCGACCGGTGTTTGCTATTACAAGCTGACCGATAACAATCCGGCCGCTTCCTGGGCGACAGTAGACTGGTATGGCGTTCCCAAGATTGCCTATCATATCTTGCGTCAGGCTTACCGTCCGCTGCACGCCTGCGTTCTGTTCAACAGATTGTCATTCGTCGGCGTGCCCGCGAGCTTCCCGGTTTTTCTGCTGGACGACAGAGGCGAACTCGCCTCGACGGACTGGAAGGTACGGGTGCGCGCCTTCGGCAGCGATTTGCAAATGCTGCAACAACAGGCGCAGGCAGGGATTGCCGCAATCGGTCCTGTCCATCGCATCTTTGACTTCAGCCTGGATGCGGACCAGACCTGGAATCGCCCCTTGTTTATCGTGGCCGAGATTTTTACGGATGGCGGGCTGCGGGATCGTGTCTTTTATTGGCTGAATTACGCCTCCATTCAAGGATGCCTGTTCGACTTGCCGCGGACTCAGCTTAGCCTGGGACGAGACGATGACGGTCATTTGACTGTCGCCAATGCGGGAAGCAAGCCCGCGGTCGGCGTCCACTTCGTTTGTCGCGAATGCTCTGACGAATTCAGTTGCGCAGACAGCTACTTCTGGCTCGACCCCGGGGAAGAGCGAACAGTCTTGACAAGCCACCAGGCTGGCGTGCGGGTCGCCGCCTGGAACGCGGATGAAACGGGATGAAACGGGATGACACGGGATGATGCTGTAATGGGCGGCTCAGCAGACGCGCGGAAGCAGGCGCAATCGATAATCGAAGTAGATAACTTGAGCGTGCATTTTCGCGTTGACGAAGGCAGGCTTAAGGCGGTTGATCGCGTGAGCTTCACAATCGCCGAGCGGCAGATGTTCGGTCTTATCGGGGAAAGCGGCTGTGGCAAGACCGTGACGGCGCAGTCATTGATGCGCCTGGTTCCAAGTCCGGGAGAGATTGTCGGCGGCAGCATCAATTTTTTCGGCGAGCTGGGCGGTAAAACAGATCTGGTCCAGCTCGACAAGTCTGGTTCGGAGATCCGCGCAATTCGCGGCAATGAGATCGCGATGGTCTTCCAGGAGCCGATGTCCAGCTTGTCGCCAATCCACAGTATCGGGAATCAACTGATGGAAGCGGTGAGGCTGCATGTCACACGTAACAAGCGGGAAGCCTATGAGATCGCCTTGGAAATGCTTGATCTGGTCGGGATCCCCAATCCCATTCAGCGTATGGGGGAATACCCGCACCATTTTTCAGGCGGCATGCGCCAGCGAGTCATGATCGCCATGGCGCTTTCCTGCCGGCCGCGGCTGCTAATCGCTGACGAGCCTACCACCGCGCTGGACGTTACAGTGCAAGCGCAGATACTCGATTTGATCGCGCAATCGCAAGCGCAATTCAATATGGCGGTCCTCTACATTACGCACGATTTGGGCATCATCGCGGAGATATGCGACAAAGTGGCGGTGATGTATTTGGGACAGATCGTCGAGCATGGTTCGGCGCGAGACATCTTTCACAACCCTCTGCATCCCTATACGCGCCGTTTGTTGGCGTCGACGCCTCGCATTGGACAGCGCAGATCTCGCTTGCAGACGATTGAAGGGACCGTGCCGACGCCAATTGATTTGCCTATTGCCTGCGGCTTTTGCGCGCGCTGTCCGGATCGCATGGACGGATCTTGTGATGTTGCCATGCCGGCGCTGGTGGAGATTGAAGACAATCACTTCGCGCGCTGTTTTCTGCATGACGAGCGACAGGAAGTCGTCCTATGAGCGCTCAGCCCATCTTAAAGGTGGAGGGACTGAAGAAATACTTCCCGGTAGAAAAGGGCTTCCTCCGACGCGTTGTCGGTCAAGTGAAGGCGGTTGACGATATTAGCTTGGAGATCGCTCCCGGCGAGACCCTGGGACTGGTAGGCGAGTCCGGTTCCGGGAAGACGACAGTTGGTCGCTGCATCTTGCGCGCGCTCAAACCGACGCAAGGTTCCATTCAATTTCAGATCGCTGAGGATCGGATCGTCGATATGGCGCAATTGAGCGACCGAGAATTGCGCGCCGTCCGACCACAAGCCAATATGATCTTCCAGGATCCCTTCTATTCATTGGATCCACGCTGGACTATTCTGGATATCGTAGGGGAACCGCTTAAGCTGGCAAATTTGGCAAGGGGCAAAGAACTCGAAGATCGCGTGGCGTATTTGATGGAGGTTGTCGGCCTCGAGGCCAAGCACCTAAGGCGCTATCCGCACGCGTTCAGTGGCGGACAGCGCCAGCGCATCGGCGTGGCCAGGGCGCTTGCGACCAATCCCCGCCTTATTATTGCGGACGAGCCGGTTTCCGCGCTTGACGTTTCCACACAAGCGCAGATACTCAATTTGCTGCAGGATTTGCAACGAGAATTTGGTCTGTCCTATCTGTTTATCGCTCACGACCTGAGCGTTGTCGAGCACATATCAGACAGAGTGGCGGTGATGTACGTGGGCAAGATAGTCGAGGTTGCCAAACGCGACCAATTGTTTTTCTTCCCGAAACATCCCTATACCGAAGCCTTGCTGTCCGCTGTGCCGACCCCCGATCCTGATGTCGAGAAGGAACGCATCATTCTGCCTGGCGAAATCGCCAATCCGGCCGACCCGCCCTCAGGCTGCTATTTCCACCCGCGCTGCCGCTATGCGCAGGCGATCTGCCGCGACGAAGAACCGACCTTGCGTGAAGTGTCCCCGGGACAATGGGCGTCTTGCCATTTCGCGGAGGAACTCAGCTTGGCCGGCGCTCCACAAGGGATGAACTAGGCGCAGCGCGCCGAGACGGCGCCGCTTTTGGAAGTTCCCTGGTCCTCCGGACTGGCGTAATGGCGAAAAACAAGGCGAGGGCGGCGAGGATTCGCGCCACCCTCAACAGCGGTCAGATTAGACGATATCCATATTCTCGATGATGCGGGTCGCGAATTCGCTGGTGGCAACCTTGGTGGCATTCTCCATTTGGCGCGCGAAATCATAAGTGACGCAGCGCTGTTCGATCGTTTTTTCGTAGGCTTTGGTTATCAGCGCAGCCGCCTCAAACCAGTTCAGATGTTCCAACATCATCACGCCGCTGAAGAGCAGCGAACCCGGATTGACCATATCTTTGTTGGTGTATTTCGGCGCGGTCCCATGGGTGGCCTCGAACAGGGCGATCTCGTCGCCGATATTGGCGCCGGGAGCGATGCCGACGCCACCGACCTCGGCCGCAAGCGCGTCACTGAGGTAGTCGCCGTTGAGATTGGTCGTGGCGATGACATCGTGCTCGCGGGGGCGCAACAGCATCTTCTGGAACATGATATCGGCGATGGTGTCCTGGATCAAAATTTTGCCGTCGGGCACCTGTCCGTTGTGTTTGTCGGCGACTTCGTCCCAGGAGATTGTTTCTTGAGGGAATTCCTCGCGCGCCAGCTCGTAGCCCCACTTTTGAAACGCGCCTTCCGTGAACTTCTGGATATTGCCTTTGTGAACCAGTGTCACACTGCTGCGGCGGCGCTCGATGGCGTATTGAATGGCGGCGCGTATCAAGCGTTTGCTGCCGAAGGGACTGATCGGCTTAATGCCCAGACCGGCGTCAGGGAAAAAGTTCGTGGCGCCCAATTCGTTCTTCAGAAAGGCCGCTAACTTCTTGTTCTCCTCAGAGCCGGATTCGTATTCGATGCCCGCGTAGGTATCTTCGGTATTCTCGCGGAAGATGACCACATCGACGTCTTCCGGATGCCTTAAGGGACTGGGCACGCCACTGAACCAGCGTACCGGGCGCACACAACTATACAGGTCAAGCACTTGGCGCAAGGTGACGTTTAGACTACGAAAACCACCTCCGACGGGGGTCGTCAGAGGACCCTTGATACCGATCTTGTATTCGCGAAAAGCATCGAAGGTCTCTTCCGGCATGTAATCCCCGTCATAGACACCGGCCGCTTTCTCGCCAGCGTAGACTTCCATCCAGGAGACGGCTTTGCTGCCGCTGTACGCTTTGTCAACTGCCGCGTCCCAGATGCGTTTGCTGGCGGTCATGATGTCGTAGCCGATGCCGTCACCTTCAATGAACAGCAGAATTGGGTTGTCCGGAACATTCATTCTGCCATTGGAGAATGTGATCTTGTCGCCGGTGGCTGGCGCAGATATTCGCTCGTAAGCCATCTTTCAATGGTCTCCTTTTGGTTTGGCTCGATCAGTCTAATCGCGCGATTATATCACAGAATGAGGGCGCTTGAATCGGTAGCCTATCCTTTTCGGTTGAAACAGAAAATAACAGCCCCTACAGTCTTTAATCATAAACCTGTAGGGGCGGCTCGTGAGCGCCCATGTAAAAAAGCCTTTAATTTGCGGGCGTTTCAGCGGGTCGCGTAGCCACTGACCGTCAAACGCCCCTACAAAACCCTTTGTATTTTGGGTTAGGGGGCTTATGACGAGGACTGGCTACGAAGAATTTCAACCGAAATAGATACACTACTTGAAAAGCAAGTCAGCGCTTGAACGGATGGATGCTATCAAGCGATGATCGAAAGCGTTGGAAGCAGGTGTCATTGCTAATCAGACCTGGGATGCCTGGATGAAATCGCCCTTTGTTTATCCACGCCGCAAGAGCATAATCTTGAAATAGAATACATCAGCTTGGTCCGAGGCTAACATAGATGCACATCGTCTTGCTTTGCGCGACAAATCGCGGATATCGCTTTGCCGAAACGCTGTTTGATATTGGGCAGGGTCATCGCTTCACTGTCTTCAGTTTCCAAGAGACGCCTTGGGAACCGCGGTATTTCGCCGAGATCAAGCGGCTGGCGCTCGAACGCGGTCATGCGTTCAATGAAGCGCGATACGTTGCGGGAGCAAAATGGGAGGGCTTTTGGGCGAATGATTCGGTCGACTTGATTCTTATGGCATGCTGGCGATACTTGGTGCCGGCAAGCGTTTTTCAGTGTGCCCGGCTAGGCGCATATGTGTTTCACGACTCGCTTTTGCCCAAATACCGCGGCTTTGCGCCCACCGTTTGGGCAATTCGAAACGGCGAAAAGGAATTAGGCGTTACGCTTTTCCAAGCCGTGGAAGACGTTGACGCCGGCGACATAGTTGATCAGCGCCCGGTTGCGATTGGCGCCTGCGATTCTGTCGCCGACGTGATGAAGCGCGTAACGCGTACCTACCTAGATATCGTTAGAGACAACTTTTCCAGTCTTCTTAGCGGCAACGTTGAGAAAAGGCCGCAAAACCACGAAGAGGCCACATATACATGTAAATGGACGCCAGAGGACGGACTGATCGATTGGAACGATACCTCACAAGCAGTCTTTAACCTGATCCGCGCGACGAGCAAGCCTTATCCCGGCGCGTTCACATATCTGAACAATCGCAAACTTACGGTTTGGTCGGCTGAATTGCCGGCTTCGCCGCGTCAGTATGTCTCGTCAGCGCCGGGTCGTGTGGTTGAGATACGGCGCGATGTTGGAAGTCTGGTGTTGACGGGTGAAGGGCCCATTCTGTTAAAGACAGTCCAATTTGAGGGCGAGCCGGGCGTGAACGCATCCGAGGCGCTCAATTCGCTTTCGCAGACGCTCGGCTAAAGGTGCTACTAATGCCTTCTGTGTCCGTGGTGATTCCGGTCTTTCGCAGCGAGGAGAGCATTGCTTTGGTTGTCCGGCAGTTGGCCGAGGCGCTTCCACAGATGACTAATTGTTATGAAGTTATATTGGTTGAAGACAATGGAGACGACGGAAGTTGGCTGGTAATAGAGTCTTTGGCGGAGGAATTCGAATGGGTGCGCGGTTTTAGGCTGATGCGGAATTACGGGCAACACAGCGCGCTGCTATGTGGCATCCGAGCGGCGAATTTCGAAACAATTGTGACGATGGACGACGACTTGCAGCATCCGGTTGACAAAATCCCGAGCCTAATAGAGTTGCTGAGCGCAGGCTACGACGTCGCATACGGGACGCCGCGGCGACAGCGGCACAGTCTATTGCGTAACTTGGCTTCTATTCTAACCAAGTGGGTCTTGCAAGGAGCGATGGGCGCGGAAACCGCGCGAAGCATCAGCGCTTTCCGCGCATTCCGCGCCAGCTTGCGCGACTCATTTGCCAACTACGACGGTCCCCTGGTCAATATCGATGTCTTGCTGACTTGGGGAACAACGCGCTTCATAGCCATTCCAACGCCTCATGCGCCAAGAACATTTGGCAAATCGAACTACTCCTTTAGCAAACTTATCACTCATACGTTCAACCTGGTGACCGGCTTCAGCACCCTTCCCCTGCGTTTTGCCAGCGCGATAGGCTTGCTCTTAACCTTATTTGGACTCATAATTCTCACATATATATTGCTAAGTCAGATTTTGACTTTCCAGTTTGAGGTGCCCGGCTTTACGTTTATCGTCTCGCTGATATCGATTTTTGCCGGGGCGCAGATGTTTACCTTGGGTATCATCGGCGAATACCTGGCGCGAATGCACTTGCGCATCATGGACAAACCGGCGTACATAGTTAGACAGTCAACGGAAGACAAGGAATCCATTCAAGAGTGAATACCCAGCTTGTCAGATTCTTGCCTTGGGACACAAGTCACTTCGGACATCGCATCGGGCGAGCCAAGAACCACTGCCTGGACGCAGAATCTTATCAATTGCTGAGGGATTCCTGCAAGAAAGCGGAAATAGATTGTCTGTACTTTCTTGCGGATGCCGGCGATCAAGCGTCCATACTGGAACTACAGCGTCAGGGCTTCGTCTTCGTTGATATTCGTATCACTTTGGAACAAAAGGTTTCTGACTCGCCGACGCCGCGATCTGACGGAAAGACAATCGTTCGTTCGTCCAGCGCCGGCGATTTGGAGACTTTGACGGCAATCGCCCGGGACAGCTTTACGTCGACGCGGTTTTTCGCTGATCCCTATCTGAACAATGAAAAAGCCTCTACTATGTACCAGATCTGGCTGAGCAAGAGCGTTACCACGGATTACGCGGATCGGGTGGTAGTGGCCGAAGTCAATCGAAAAAGCGTCGGTTTCGTAACTTGTCACCTGGACACAGTTTCGCGTGAGGGAAAGATTGGTCTAGTTGCTCTGGCGACGTCAGCGCAGGGAAAAGGCCTTTCGCAGATAATGGTACGACATGCTCTTGAGTGGTTTCGAGACCAAGGAATGAAGAGCGCAAGTGTTGTAACCCAGGGAAACAATATCGCAGCGCAACGGTTGTATCAGCGTTGCGGCTTCGTGACACGGTCCACGGAGTTGTGGTTTCATAAGTGGTTCCGGAATATGCCGTGAAAACACGCAGTCGATTGGGAAACTGAAGAATTCGCAGATCTATGGCAGATTATCGCATCCCCTTCAATAAGCCGACTTATCTTGGTCACGAATCGGAATACATTGCGGATAGCCTCTCTTTGTCGCATATATCTGGAGATGGGGCATATTCGCAAAAATGTCATTCCTATCTTGAGCAGCGCCTCGGGGTGGCTCGCGCCCTGTTAACAACATCGTGCACGCACGCGCTGGAAATGTCCGCCTTCTTGTTGGACATTGAGCCGGGCGATGAAGTTATCGTGCCATCCTTCACTTTCGTTTCCAGCATCAACGCGTTTGTGCTGCGGGGCGCGACGCCGGTCTTTGCCGATATTCGGCCGGATACGCTGAATATCGATGAAAAACAGTTGCCGAGCTTGATATCCGACCGTACACGCGCCATCGTTCTCGTGCACTATGCCGGCGTTGCCTGCGAAATGGATGAGATCATGGCGGTAGCGCGCGAACATGGCATAGCTGTTGTCGAGGATAACGCTCACGCCTTGTTCGCGCGCTACAAAGGACGTTATCTAGGCACCTTTGGCGAGTTGGCCACGCAGAGTTTCCACGAGACCAAGAACTTCACATGCGGGGAGGGCGGGGCTCTGCTTATCAACGATCATGAAATGATCGACAGAGCCGAGATCATCCGCGAGAAAGGCACCAATCGCAGCCGGTTTTTCCGCGGACAGATAGACAAATACACTTGGGTTGACGTCGGCTCGAGCTACCTGCCCTCGGACTTGCTGGCCGCTCATCTATGGGCGCAGTTGGAGCATGCCGACCAAGTGCAGACGCGGCGCAGGGAGATATGGGAATATTATCAGTCGCATCTGGAGGAATGGGCGGCTAGGCACGGCGTCGGGCTGCCCACAATTCCGGCTCACGTCGAACAAGCCTACCACATGTATTACCTGATACTGCCATCGTTAGATTGTCGAACGGCGCTGATAAACCACCTCAAGAGCAGGAGCATTCTCAGCGTGTTCCACTATCTTCCGCTTCATCTGTCGGACATGGGCAAACAGTTTGCGGGGAAAGAGGGCGACTGTCCAGTGACCGAAGACATCGCCGATAGATTGCTTCGATTGCCCTTCTACCATGCGTTGACGCGCGACGAACAAGATGAGGTCCTCGCGGGACTGTTCTCCTTTGAAGAATGGGAATAGAAGTTTCATTCGCTTGCCGGGGTCGCGCGCAATGGTGTCGGCAAACGAAGTAGTCGAGAATCCGCGCGCTTCATCCCCGCGTTGTAGAAGTCGGCAATGTATGGAATAATAGTTTGGCGTTTGCGAAAACGCCCTAATCCAGGACCTGATCATGCCTAGTCGAGAGGCATGTGCATGTAAAGTCTATAGCTAGATGGCTATCGGAGGAAAGCATCGAGAGAAAGTTTCGCATAACCAGGTAATTGAGCTTAACCCGCAACGGCAACCGTTGACGGGTATTTGTATTTGGAGAGAACCCCACATGGCTACAAAACCAGTTTTCAAAATCACACCCATCGGAGGTTTGGGAGAAATCGGCAAGAATATGACCTTGTTCGAAATGAACGGGGACGGATTCCTGATCGATTGCGGCATTATGTTCCCGGCGAACGACATGCACGGCGTCGACTATATCATCCCAGATTTTCGCTGGCTTGAAGAGCGCGATGACATCGTATTGCACGGCTGCTGCTTCACGCACGGACACGAAGATCATATCGGTGCCGTCCAGCATTTGGTGCAGTCCTTTCCGGATTTGCCACTTTTTGCCACGCCTTTGACCAGGGGCTTGCTGCAAGTCAAACTCAAAAACGCGCGCTTGTTGAAGGAAACCGACCTGCGTTCGTTTGACGCGGGCGACGAACTGCGTATCGGGCCCTTCAAATTGCACAGCTTTCACGTTTGCCACAGCATACCTGATTGCGTCGGCTTCGGCATCGAGACGCCGCTCGGTATGGTCGTACATACGGGAGACTACAAATTCGACAACACGCCGGTTCACGGCAGGAAGACGGATTACGCCCGTCTTGCCAGCTTCGCTCGCAGAGGCGTAACGCTATTGTTGGCGGATAGCACCAATGCCGACAAATCCGGTTGGACGGAGTCGGAAGCGGTGATTGGGGAGGCTCTCGACCGGGTATTCCGCAATGCCACAGGAAGAATCATGGTTGCGACCTTCGCTTCGTTGATCTCGCGCGTGCAGCAGGTCGTAAATGCCGCGCGAAATCATAAAAGAAAAGTCTGCATAACCGGGTATACCATGTCGGAATATGCCAAGATCGCTCGCAAGCTCGGTTATCTTGACGCTGACGGCGATATTCTGGTTGACATCGGCCGGGCGCAAACTTTGCCGCCGCACAAGGTCGTATTCATGGTCACCGGCTCGCAAGGCGAACCATCTGCCGTCCTTGGCAAACTGGCGGCTGGGCGGCATCGCCAACTGGATGTTCGCGAGGACGATACGATCATCTTGTCGTCTCATCCGATTCCAGGCAATGAAGAAATGGTGTATCGCACTATCAATCGACTGATCGAGCGCGGCGCTGACGTCATCTATGACGCGATCGAAGCGGTGCACGTATCGGGTCACGCCTGCCAGGAGGAGATGCGTCTGATGTTGAATCTGACGCAGCCGAAGTACCTGGTCCCCGTACATGGCGAGATCCGCCACTTGCATCTCCACGCGAAATTGGCTCGCGAAAACGGTATCGCCCCGGAAAACGTGATTACCATCGAAAACGGTACCACAATTGAGTTGTCCAAAAACGGAATCGCAATCGGCGAGCGTATGCCGGGCGGATATGTGTTCGTCGACGGAAGCGGGGTGGGCGATGTGGGACCCGCCGTCATTCGCGACCGGGAGATACTGGCGCGCGATGGCTTCATGCTGGTAAGCATCAATATCGACCAAGCCACAGGAAAACTCATTGACGAGCCGAGGATCATTTCTCGAGGCTTCGTATATCTCAAAGCTGCCGAGGACTTTTTGGAGCAAATTCGCGAGAATGTGGTGGCAGTCGTCAACGGCAATCACAATGCCAATGGGAATCGCAGGCATCTGGTCGAGGACAGTCTGGGAAAACTGATCTACAGCGAGACCAAGCGCCGACCCATGATTTTCAGCATTGTCAACGAGATCTAGGACATGCCCCCAGTCTCTCAATTGACAAATCCCTAGCTCATGTGAGGAGCGGGGATGTTATTTTTCGTGAGCGCGACATTCCTGGGACTTTTTCGCCGGTTGCGCGTCGAGCGGCTGTTGAAGTTTCAGCGCCTGGCGGCGGTTTTACTTTCGACAAACCGACGCGCTAAAAGCTCAGGATGCAACCAAGCAGCTTAAGCGCCGTATTCGACGCGTAGCACACAGATTCTGGAGAGCGCTTAGCTATGCCGCAACCGGTAATAAGAGCTAGCAACATCACGCGAAATCTTAAGTTGGGCAGCCATCTCGTTCATGCGCTGCGCGGGGTCAATTTGGAGATACTCCCTAAAGAAATGGTGGGCATCATTGGGCCATCGGGAAGTGGCAAGAGCACGCTTCTGGGAATCATCGGCGGCTTGGACAGCCCGACTGAGGGCAGGATCGAAATAGATGGCGTCGACATCACGCGGATGGGCGAGAATCAACTGACGGATATTCGAAACCGCAAGATCGGGTTTATCTTTCAGTTCTTCAACTTGATCCCCACTTTGACCGCGCTGGAGAACGTGGCGCTGCCAATTGAATTCGCCCAGGTCCCCAGGCACAAACCCAATCGCCGCGCAATGGAGTTGCTCGAAATGCTCGGCCTCGGCGGCCGGTTTCATCATCGGCCGAACGAGCTCAGCGGCGGCCAGCAGCAGCGAGTGGCAATAGCCAGAGCCCTGGCAAACGACCCGCCGATACTGCTGGCAGACGAACCTACGGGCAATCTGGATACGCATTCGGGGGACACGGTGATGGAAGCCTTGAACACGATCCGCGATGAGAATGGGACGACGGTGGTTCTGGTCACGCATGATCGGTCCCTGGCGTCGCAGATGGATCGCGTGTTGACGCTTGTTGACGGCGTCATAGTGGACGGCGTGCCTGTACCATAGAATGTCGCTTGCCATAATCTCGTTTGTATTCGCGCTCTTGCAGCCAGGGAGATCAGCGGTTTTCCACGACGGCCGCCGCAAGATATAATCTATGGTAGCGAAGTCGGTGCGCCAGCAAAAGGAATTGCCATGTCCTCAGAAGTCCATAGTGTAGAAGTTGCCGGTATCAAGCGCGATCTGCGCTTGATGGAAATCAAACCCGGTGTCAGGATTGCCATCCTGAATATATTGGGTGATACCGAATTCGTGAATGCGGTGAGCAAGGCGCTCGCTGAACGGCTGGCGGACAAGCCTATCGATTACCTGGTCACTGCGGAGGCGAAGTCCATCCCGCTTGCCCACGCGCTCAGCACCGAGATGAATCTGCCCTATGTCGTCTTGCGCAAGACACATAAGCCTTATATGGGCGATGCCTTGCAAAGCGAAACCTTGAGCATCACGACCGGCAAACCGCAAACGCTATATCTGGATGAAAAAGACCGCAGACTGGTTTCTGGCAAGCGAATCGCCTTGTTGGACGACGTGATTTCGACCGGCAGCACGCTGCAGGGCATGCGCCTTATCATAAACAAAGCCGGCGCCGAAATTGTGGCCGAAGCGGCTATCTTCACCGAAGGCGACCGCGCGCAGTGGTACGACATTGTCGCTCTTGGCCACTTGCCGGTCTGGGTTGATGATTCTGCCTAACGTTTTTCCAACAGACGGGATACAATAGCGCCAGAGATCGATATCTTACGCGGAAGAGTTGCAGTGTCATCGCCCTCCTCGTCGAAATTGACCATCGTCGTTTATTTGCTTGTTATCATCTTCATGGCTTTTGGCGGGACTATGCTGTACTTGTCCCGGCCCGAGCCGACCACAATTACGATTCATCCTCCGCTTCCAACAGCGACCCATGTTCCTACCGCGACGCCGGGACCGATTCTCGTGTACGTGACCGGGGCTGTCAACCTGCCGGAATCTACTCATGAACTAGCTTTTGGCAGCCGAGTCCAAGACGCGATCGCGGCTGCTGGCGGCTTCGCGGATTCGGCGAACAAGACCTTGGTAAATGTAGCCGGTATCTTGCGCGATGGCGATCAAATCCATGTGCCCGCGCTCGATGAAGGTGGCGTGGGCTTGACCTTGCCAACGCCATCGGGCGGCGAATTGCTGCGCATCAACAGGGCGAGCGAAGAAGAATTGCTGAAGTTGCCGGGCGTCGGACCAGCGCTGGCGGGACGGATCGTAGCCTATCGCGACGAGATGGGCTCTATTGATAGTTTTGCCGAATTGGACGAGATCTCGGGTATCGGTGAAGCCACCATCGCCAAATGGCAGGGTTTGATCGCGTTTGACTAGCGGATGCGGGTACCCGTCGTTGCTTCAAAAAAGAGCGCGCGGGACCAGTCCAGGCGACAATAAACAGTCTCGCCCGGGGAAAAAGATTGGTCGAGCGGCGCCTGAATCTGCCAGCGGCGCTTGCGCAACCAGACCTCGAGCAAGTTGAACTTTTCGGCATAATAGGGTGTGACACGGTCAATAGTCGCGGGTATGCCGGCCGCTTTTTCACAGATGAGAATATGATCCGGTCGGATGCCGACGATGACTTCGCAGCCGTTTGGGCGGTGCTGGGGCAGTCGCGCTCGTCCCATGTAGCTGCCATCCCACTCGCCGTCGCTGACGACGCCCCAAAACTTGTTAATCGTCGGCGTGCCCAGGAACTCCGCTACAAATAAACTGTTCGGATTCTCATGCAAGCGCTCGTAAGCGCCTGCCTGGATAATTCGTCCAGCGTCCATGACAACGATACGATCAGCGACGCTCATCGCTTCTACTTGATCGTGCGTGACGTATACGAGCGTGACGTTAAACTCTTGTATCAGGCGCTTTAGCTCGACGCGGGCTTGCGCGCGAAACTTGGCGTCCAGGTTCGCGAAGGGCTCGTCGAAAAGGAGCAATTCCAGGTCGCGCGCGAATGCGCGGGCGATAGACACCCGCTGCTTCTCGCCACCGGATAGATTCCTGGGGAATCTGCCCATCAAGCTCTCGATATCGACCCCGGTTATTTTGGAAACGGTTTCGACGTGAGCTGGCACCTCGTCTTCGCGATCGCGCAATCGCAAGAAAAAACCCACAGTTCTGCGACTTTCCCAGTGCGGGATCAACACGTAGTTCTGGAACACCATACCGATTCCGCGCTCTTCAATGGGAATCGCGTCAAGCGGCACATCGTTGTAATAAATTTCGCCCGAGTCGGGATGATCCAGTCCGGCAATTAAGCGCAGCAGGGTCGTCTTGCCGCAGCCTGAGGGACCCAGCAGGACTACAGCTTCACCGTTCTCCACGCGCAGATTGAAGTCCTTAATGGCTAGGACAGGCGTCAGTTTGCGGCTCCTATCGTAAAAGGTCTTGCTCACGTTCTTGAGCGTGATCGTTCTCATTCGTCCTTGCCCGGCGCTGACCTCTGTCATTTAGCATAACACAGGCGGCTCGGCTCGCCGAAAACCAGCATCATGGGAGGGCAATCGCTTCAAATTACTTTTTCAACACAAAAACACTAAAGAGCCGCGTAGCTCTGTGTCCTCTACAGACCTCGATCAACTGGCTGTGTCGAAGGGTTGTGTCCACACGCCCTGCGCCCCCCCCAATGGTTAGAAAATCCCAACACGTGAATTTTGACATCCTTTTCCCAGAACATCTGTGCTATCATTTCTACAAATACATCGAAGCGAGGACCGCCATGCCCAAAACCAGAAACTTCTCAGACCCTGAAAAACCCAACGCCATGCACCTGCTTACAGGCATCCATCATCGTACCCTGCACCGCCGACAAAACGCGACTTTGTCCGAAAAAAGTTTTTCTTTGTCCGCGAAACGGACAATGTCGGACAAACTTATAACTAAAAAACAACTACTCGATAATTCCGCGCTTACCCCCGAGAAGACGGCGATTAACCCGATGATTCCCTCAGTGCCAACGGTCAGTGTCTACGCGACCCGCCGAAATGCCCGAAACCGCTTTTCTGCAACCTCCAAATACCGCGACCATTTATTCACCCTTTCTAGTCAAAATGATGATACGCTCTCCCCTTTGGATCAATTATCTCAGGCGCTGAATCTCGGCGCCCAGCGGATGCCGTTCGCCTATTTCCTTTCACCGCCGGACTCTAAAAAATACCCCTCCCCGAAAAAACAGACTGTATCTATACGGTGTCAATATACTCACGGAATTTAGGAGTAGAACTAGAGTATTTCAAGGGGGCATTTCAAGGGCAGAAGCCGCCTTTTTGGATGATTTATGGGGGGCGATCGACACAAAATGATTTTGAAGCGACTGCCCTGAAGCATGGCATACCGCGCCATGCTTGCTGTATAATGAACCGCGCGTCACATGCGCAGGCAGTGGACTTTGAGATAAGGGAGCGGGGCATTGAAGCAAACGATTCAACCGGATTTGATACCGGTGAGCGCTTCCGACGAATGGCAGCCTGATCCCAAGAGCCCGCGGCGCCGTCCGCCCTGGATTCGCGTCCGAGCGCCGAGTGGCGAGACCTACGAGCGGGTGCGGGCGCTGATGCGGGGCAAGACCTTGCACACCGTCTGTGAAGAAGCGCAGTGCCCAAACCTGGGCGAGTGCTGGGGCCGCGGCACGGCGACCTTCTTGATGATGGGAGACACCTGCACGCGCAGTTGCGGATTCTGCGACATCAAGACGGGATTGCCGCAACCGCTGGATTGGGGCGAGCCTAATCGTGTGGCGGAAAGCGTGCGCGCGATGGGACTCCAGCATGTGGTGATCACCAGCGTTAATCGCGATGACCGTCCCGATGGCGGCGCGCCTTTGTTCGCCATGGTCATCCGCAGGATCCGGCAATTGCAACCGGGCTGCTCGATTGAGGTTTTGATTCCTGACTTCAAGGGTAGTGAAATGGCTTTGAAGATCGTCATGGACGCGCAGCCGGAAATACTCAACCACAACGTTGAAACCGTGCCACGCTTATTCAAAAAAGTGCAACCGCAAGACAAATACGAATGGGCGCTCGCCACGCTGAAAAACGCCAAGGCAATGGACCCGCTTGTGTTGACAAAAAGCGGCATCATGCTTGGACTGGGCGAATCCCTGGCTGAAGCCCGAGAGACGATGCAGGATTTGGCGAATATCGGGGTGGACATCTTGACCGTCGGGCAATACTTGCAGCCGAGCAAGCATCATCTTCCTATCAAGCGTTATTATACGCCCCTGGAATTCGACCAGTTGCGGGAGACCGGGCTGGAAATGGGCTTCAAATGGGTCGAGAGCGGTCCCCTGGTGCGCAGCAGTTACCGGGCGGAGCAGCAAGTGCGAGAACTGTCGCGGCTGGATCATTTCCGGCTGCGCGAATCCAGCGGCTAATGGACTGGGTTGACAGGTCTGATTATTTGACTTGCGCATAGACCGGCATTGCGGTCCTCAGCTGCAGCGGTTATAGTTTTGCTACGCAAAGCAAGGTATGAGGTGTTGCCATGAGCGCGTTTTTCGCGGGTCGCCGCGGCCAGCCGGATGCCGAATCACAAGAAGCAGTGACAGTATTGCCTGTGGGTCAGCCAGTCGGCTTCGACACAGTCATCGGATCAAATAGTGAGACCGAAGGCGCATTTACCAGTTCGGGCAATGTACGCATGGACGGCAAATTTATCGGCACGCTCGAGATTGAAGGCAACATTTTGGTGGGAGAATCGGCCGATATCCGAGCCGATATCAACGCGCGCAATATCTCCATCGCCGGCACTGTCCGCGGAAACGTGGCCGGGAATAAAGTGCAACTGTTACGCACCGGGCGCATATGGGGGGACATTAGCGCATCGGCGCTGACCACGGAAGAAGGGGCGTTTATCGACGGCAAGATCACGATGATGGGACATTCGGCGACGCAACCGCCGACCGATGAAAACCTCGTCGATCAGGAAGACCTGGTCAGAGTGCTGGACGATTCCAGCGCAAACCTGGACGGTGACAGCAATGAATTGATTGAAGAAGCGGAAATCATCGCGAGCGATGATGAAACTGCTGTCATTGATAGAGATGACGAGACAGATGGCGAAAGCAAAGTTTAGCCAGGAATGACTGCCTTCGGAAGCGACAGCATCGGTCCTGGCATGGCGTCTGAACCACAAGATCAGATAGCGCTTGAAGTCAAGCCGCCATCCACAACGAAGACGCCGCCCGAGGTGAAGTCCGAAGCTGGGGAGGCCAGGTAGAGCGCCAGTCCGGCGATATCGGCCGGTTCCCCGATCCGGCCCGCGGGCGTTTGCGCCATCACCCCACGCAACAGTTCGTCGTTTTCCCAGATCGCGCGCGCGAACTTCGTTTTGATCAGTCCGGGCGCCAAAGCGTTCACTTGTATATTGTCGGAACCCAGTTCAAGAGCCAGCGTCTTTGTCAAGCTGATAATCCCGGCTTTTGTGATGCTGTATATGCCTTGATTTCGGCCCGGATTTATGCCGACGATAGACGCGATATTGATGATTTTCCCGCCGCCACCCGCCCGCATGTGCCGAACGGCTGCCCGCGTCAGCCATACATTGCCCATGAGATTGACCTCTATCGTCTTACGCCAATAGCTGTCGTCCGCCTCGAGGATGCTGCCGAAATGAGGATTGGTCGCCGCGTTGTTCACCAGAATGTCGAGCTTGCCGAAGCGCTTGATCGTTTCACTGACCAGCGCGTTCAGGGCTGCTTTGTCGCCATTATGCGCCGCGATGGCGACAGCAATACCGCCCGACGCCCGAATCGATTCCGCCACCTCATCAAGCGCCTCCTGCTTGCGACTGGCCAGCACAACTTTTGCGCCAGCATCAGCAAAGGTCTCCGCAATGGAGCGGCCGATTCCACGGGACGCACCCGTCACGACTGCAACCCTGCCAGTGAGATCAAATTGTTCGCTCATGTTTTGAGCCTCCGATTTCGCCGTCCTGCCGAGACATGTCTCAGCACAGCGCGGTCTGCGCCGATCAACGCGGGTGGCGCGGGATGGCGCCTAGGACATGTAAGCCGAGCTTTTGCAGGTCGTCTTTGTGGTGAATCCGCAAATCAAGGTATTCGGCCAAATATGCCAGCACGAGACCGATAAACAAGCCCAGCCCCAAACGCAGGATTGGCACCATACGGTTCGTCAAGGGCGGTGGGGACGGAGTGATTACGGGCTGGTCGAGAATGGTGACTTGCGCGGGCTGGCCACCGAGTTGCGGGAAGTATGTCTGATTGCGACTGCTCAAGACAGCCGTGGCGGCCTCGGCAATCCTTTGCAGCGATTCTGCGCTGCTATGGCCGAGGTAAATGACGCCAATGCTGCGCGCGTTGTCGGCAGCGATGCCCAAGCGCGCCATATCGATTGCCGGGTCGGCGAGCCATTCGACGATTTCATCCCGAAAGCTGCCGCTGCGCACCCAATCGCTAAAGGCATTGACCGTCAATTCAGACGCCAGCCAGACATCCTGATAGTCGCCGTCTCGTTGAGGCAGGATCAGTTCCTGCGCCGCGCTATACCTTATCTGCGCGCTGAAGCCCGCGGCGCTGGCAGCGGGCTCCCCGATCAGACCGGCGATCACAAGCGCCCCGCTGAGCGCCACCGGCGCGGCAACCAGCCACCAGCGGCGCAAAAGCACACGTGCCAGAATGGTCAGTTTCATGCGATTTCCCTCCCATCTTCAAGAGGATCTTGCCAGGTGAAATCCCCGCCATTCCGATGCGCATGCCAGGCTTGCTCAACAAAAGCAGAGATTTTCCGGGAAAAGACGCCGGTATCAAATTTGAGCGCATGCCGACGAATCTTCTCGGAGTCGTAAGCGCCGGCGTCAAAGCGCGCCATGACGGACTTCAGGCTGCCTACGGACATGCTGTCGAAGTGTTCGCCGGTGACGCCGGGCAACACCGTATCAAGCGCGCCGCCGCCTTTGAAAGCGATGACGGGGCGACCGGCGGATTGCGCTTGCACAGTGGTGATTCCAAAATCTTCCAAACCGGGAAACAGAAGCGCTCGGCAGCGGGACATTAGCCGGGGCAGATCCTGGTCTGGCACATATCCCAGGAACTCGACGTTATCGCGAGCCAAGGACTTCAGCCGTTCCAGATCGCGTCCTCGACCGGCGATCTTCAATGGTAAGCCCAATTCGCTCGCTGCCTGTATCGCGAGATCAATGCGCTTGTAGGGAATCAGGCGAGACACTACCAAAAAGTAATCTTCGATTTCCTTCTGAAGGGCGGGTTGAAAGCGCGAGGTATCCACCGGTGGGAAGATGACGCTCGATTCGCGGCCATAAAAGGTCTTGATACGCCGCTTAATCGCGCTGCTGATGGCAATGAAATGGGAGACGCGTTGCGCGGCGGCAAAGTCCCAGCGACGCAGCAGGTTGACGAGCGGCCGAATCAGCATCTCGGTTGGCTTGCCCAATTCCTCGCCTGCCAGGTAGTTATCGAGTTGCCAGACATAGCGCGTGGGCGCGAGGCAATAGCAGACATGCACTGTGGAGGCATCAAACTGCAGGCCGTGACAGAAGCCGCTTTTGTTGCTCAGCACCACATCAAATTCCTTTAAGCGCAACCTGTTCCAGGCTAAAGGATAAAAGGGCAAGTAAGGTTGATGTCGACGATGAATAATGGGCAGATTATCGATCCAAAGCGTGCGAATATCCCATTGTCGATAGCGTTCCGGCATGAGATCTGGCGCGAATATGCTCGTGAAGATCGGGCTGTCCGGATATTTGTGGACCAAAACCTCGAGCACGTCTTCCGCGCCGCCGATTTGATTCAACCAGTCGTGAACAAGCGCAATCTTCACGCCGAACTCCAGTTAGTCTGCGCCGAATAATACCATAGGTTTGGGACGCCGGTCATTAATGGGAGTTGACTCTATGCAGTGCGGGCGCTCAAGAGATCGCGCACAGGCTTGAAGGTTGCGCGGTGATATTCGCAGGGTCCGTGACGGTCCAGGGCATTGAGATGCGCTCTGGTGCCATATCCTTTGTTCTGGGCGAATCCGTATTCCGGATAACGATCTTCCAGCTCCTTCATGTATTGGTCGCGCCAGACCTTGGCGATGATACTGGCGCAAGCGATGCTCAGCGAGAGTTTGTCGCCTTTGACTATGCTGCGCACTGGGTAATCTTGTTGTTCTGGCCAGGGCAAATAGTCGAGAAACAAACAGTCCGGCGCGACGGGATGCCGTTCAAGCGCATCACAAAGCGCGCGCCGCATGGCAAGCTTGGTGGCGTTTATGATGCCGGAAGCGTCAATCTCTTTCGCGCTACTATGACCGATACCCCAGGCAATCGCGATTTCCTTAATGGCGACGTCCGCCGCTTGGCGCTGGGTGGCATTCATCTCTTTGCTGTCGCGGGCTCCATTCAGGATTTTTGGGAGGTCGTCTCGATGCAGGGGCAGCGCCACAGCCCCCGCCGCTACGGGACCGGCCAGCGGACCTCGGCCGGCTTCGTCCATGCCCATGATGACTCGGCATCCAGCCGCGACGTATTCTTTCTCGAATCGCAAGCTGGCGGTCCCGGGCGTCCTAGTCTCGCTTTTCATAGTCTCCACGACGCCAGTTCTGCCGTATTTCCCAGATTTCACGCAGCATGTTGATTGAATCATCCCATAGCCGCATGGTCGAATAGGGATCGTAATACCAGGTAATCGGCACTTCTTTGATTTTGTATCCGCGGCGTTTGGCTATATAGAGCAGCTCCACGTCAAAGCCGATGCCATTCATTTTCTGAACGCCGAAAAGATCAATCGCCGCGGAACGGCTAAACATCTTGAATCCGCATTGCGTATCCTCAAAATCGTCAAGCGCGGCCAGCTTGATAATCCAGTTGTTTATTCGACCGATCATGTGTCGATATTCAGGTTCATCCACCCGCTGCGCGCCCGGCGCCTCCCGGCTGGCGATTATCAAGTCGAATCCGTCGCTGGCCGGTGGCAGGAAACGGGCGATATCCTCGATGCGCATGGACAGATCAGCGTCGCAAATGAAGCGCCACTCGCCCTGTGCCGCCAGCATGCCCTGTTTGACGGCCAAGCCTTTGCCGCGCATATTATCAGGCGACTGTATGACGCAGATATGGCTGAAAGCCTCCGCAAACTCCTTGGCTACTTCAAAAGTACGGTCTTTGCTCCCATTTTCAACGATGATGACCTCGAAGGCGTAGTCCTGCTCCTGCAAATACGCATTGATCTGCGCCAGACTGGGGGCTAAGCGAGTCTCTTCATTATGCGCCGGTATCACTATGCTTAGGAACGGCGAAGCTTGCTGGCTCAAAATAACAGACTCCTGAATGCAACTATGATGATATCCAAAATGGCTCTGCCTTATGATACGCCTATTTCAAGAAATGTACATGGAATGGAGCGCCAGGACGCTCGCGCCAGCCTCTCGGCTATTCACTTTGGCGGGCGCAGAATGCTGTCAATATATGCGTCGGGCGCCACCTTGCTCCGCTGAATCTGTCTTCGTTTGCGTATGGCGCTGCCGACTGTGAGCAGGCCGCGAACCGTCCCGCGCAGCCTTGCTCGCGCTTCGGCGCCGCGCCAGGCGCGCAAGGCTTGCCATGCCAGGGAGGCTTGCCGCCCGAGGATTCGACCAGCATACTTGCGCAGCAAAGCGCCGGGCATGTTCTTGACCAGAACCCATATGCTATTGCGCCCGTCGTAGTAGCTTGCGGTTACGCCGCCGCCACTGGCGGAGAGGTGGTGATAGACGACGGCGGAAGGCACATACAGGGCTTTGTAACCGGCCAGTTGCGCGCGCCAGGCTAAATCTATGTCTTCCAGCAAGAAAAAGAAATCGTCGTCCAGCAGACCAATATCGTCGAGCATTGACTTTCGATAGGCCGCGGCGCCGCCGCAGGCGCCGAAGACATATTCCACACGATCATACTGACCGATGTCCCTTTCCCATGCGCCGCGGTTGCCAGCGCTGCCGTCAGTTCCGAAGGTGTCGCCCGCGGTGTGAAAATGATCGCGTTTGTCAAAAAGAAGCATTTTGCTGGCTACCATTCCGACTTCCTGATCGCCGCAGAATCCCGCGACAATTTCCTTCACCCAATTGACATCCACTTCCGTGTCATTATTGAGCAGGGCGATGATATCGCCGCTGGCGGACTGCATGCCGATATTGCAAGCGCCGGTGAATCCACGGTTCTCTGGCAGAATGATCAACTGGACCTGTGGAAAGCCTTCGCGTATGAGAGCCTGGGAGCCATCATCGGATGCGTTGTCCACCACAATAATCTCAATGTCATTATACGATTGCTGTTGCAGGGATTTGAGGCAGGCGTCAAGGAAGCGGAGTCCATTCCAATTGGGAATCACCACTGAAAACTTGCCTCCGCTCATAGACAGAAGCCCTCGGCTTTTAGAAAGTCGTCGACGCCTTCTTGCCATGGCCGCAGGCTTATCGACAGGCTACTCGCTGCTATGTTCTCCAATGCTGTGTATTCAGGCGGCAGCGACGGGCGCTGCCACTGCTGCCGGGTGATACGCTCAATGGGCGTGTCGGAGAAACCCGCGCTATCCAAAACATAGCGAGCGAACTGCCAGCGCGAAACGGCTCCTTGGTTTACCAGGTGATAAGTGCCGTAACGCTCGGTCTCGATCAACCGAGCAATTGCCTCGGCTAGGTCCTTAGTATAGGTCGGGTTGGCAATTTCGTTGGTGACCACCCGGAGCGGCTTGCCCGCCTTCGCGGCAGCCAGGATGGCTTGAATGAAATTGCCTCCGCCATGCGCGAATAGCCAGGCAGTGCGCACAAGGTAATGGCGCGGGTTGATTTGCAGCAAGGCGCGCTCCCCGTACCATTTGCTATAGCCGTATGCGTTCTGTGGATTCGGTGAATCGTACTCTCGATATGGGCGCCTGCGCATGCCGTCGAAGACTTCGTTTGTGCTCACGTAGAGCATGGGGATGTCAGTTATTGCGCAGCAAGCGGCCAGATTGTGAGTGCCCACGCCGTTAATGCGGAGCGCCCGCGCGGGATCAAGCGCGCAGCCGTTAACATCGGTCCAGGCCGCGGTATGCAATACGATGGTCGGAGCTAAAGCGTTAACAAGGCTACAACAGGCGTCATAATCCTCGATGTCCAGGAAATGCTCGACATCGCCGAGGACATCGGCGCCGAGGACCTCGTGTTTCCCGCGCAATTGCTTGATTAACTGCGACCCAAGTTTACCCGCCGCGCCGCTGATTAGAATTCTCATCTGATTCGACACAATCCATGCTCAGGATTCATTCTAACCTCAGCGGAAACTTGCGACTAGCCGATTAGTGCTCAGGTCAAACCCGACAAAACTGAAAAGACCGCCGTTGGACTCCACCTGTAACTGTTTGACGATATGCGCGAGCGCAGCTTCGATATGTCGGATGCGCTTGCCCAGCGCATTGGCGGGCAGCTTGTATCGCAGGTCCCCGAGCGAAATACTGTCGATCTTCAGAAGGTCCTCTCTATCAACCGCCACATGGATGTCGATTGCTTGCCAGACGTTGATCACGTCAAGAAAGGCCTCGCCCGAGATCGTGATGAGTCCGTCGGCTGTACTGATTTTCGCTCGCCTTATGGGGCTGCCATGGTCCTCGCAAAACCCGGTAAATTGAAGGCAAAGGTTTAGCATGTCCGTATCGCGGAACACGATTTGAAGTACACGGGCGCCCGAGGCGTCGTCCCCGACAGTGACCTCAAGATCTGTGCCCGGGGGCAGATCAAGCCGACCGAAATCCCCTGTGATGAATGTGACCGGCGAACCTTTGGCCGCCTTAGCCAGGGTAGCGATCTCCTCCTCGGTGACCGGCCCGTCACTTCGGCGAATCGGTTCAAAACCAGCGACTCGCAACACGATAGCTGGCAATGCCGGGCTTAGCAGGACGACGGCTACCAAGACGAGGCTAGCCAGTCCCGCCGCAATCAAAACGATTCCGCAGGTTCGCGAAGCATAGCCCTTGGTCGAATGTCTTTGGACTTGCAATAGCGCACCCGCGCGATAGGCGCTAGGGAAGCTTGGCGGCGGCGAGGCGCTCGGCATATTGCCGCTTGTAATAGTCCTGATAGGCGCCGGTTTTGATCTTTCGCCACCACCACTCGTTTTCTAGGTACCAGCGCACCGTCGCTTCCAGGCCGGTCTCAAAGTCGTACTGCCGAGTCCAGCCCAATTGGCGCGCCTTTTGCGCGCTCATCGCATAGCGACGATCGTGTCCTTCACGGTCCGGCACGTGTTTGATCAGTGACTGCGGTTTGCCCAGCAACTCCAGAATGCGCTTGGTGACATCAATGTTGAAGCGCTGGTTTTCACCTGCGAGATTGTAGGCTTCGCCCGATTTACCATGATGCAGCAGGTAATCGACGCCGAGGGCGTGGTCGTCGACGTAAAGCCAGTCGCGTATCTGCTGCCCATCGCCATACAATGGCAAGGGCTTGTCGTCGATCGCTTCTGTCGTGAAAAACGGGATCAGTTTTTCCGGGTACTGATAGGGACCATAGGTATTGCTGCCGCGCGTGACAACCGTATCCATTCCGTAGGTCACATTGTAAGCGCGGACCATCAGTTCGCCCCCGGCTTTGCTGGCCGCATAGGGGCTATTGGGCAGAAATCGATCATCTTCCGAGGACTGACCCAGATCAATATCGCCATAAACTTCATCGGTTGACACATGACAGAAGCGATCGATCCCGTGCTTGCGCCCCTCGTCCAGCAGAATATAAGCGCCGACCACATCAGTGTGAACAAAGGCATCGGGGTCCAGAATGCTGCGATCTACATGGCTCTCGGCGGCGAAGTTCACAATCGTATCGATGTTGAAGACATTCAGTACTGATTTGACCGTTTGTCGATCGGCAATGTCGCCGCGTTCGAAGCGGTAGTTTTCTTCGTCGCTGACGGAAAGCAGATTGTCCAGATTGCCGGCATAAGTCAGTTTGTCGTAGCAAATGATACGATAATCAGGATAGGCTTCAACCATGTGGCGGACGAAGGCGCTGCCGATGAACCCGGCGCCGCCCGTGACCAGGATATTCTTCATTTTTGAGTTGCCTTTTCTCCAAGCACGAATTTTTCCAGGGCAACCGCAACACCGTCTTCATCATTGCCCGGAACGATGACATCCGCCAAGTCCTTTAGCATCTGCGTCGCGTTGCCCATCGCAACGCCTATGCCGACGGCTTGAAGCATCTCGATGTCGTTTTCACCATCGCCAACAGCCAGGGCGCGGGACGGATCAATGCCGAGTTCTTCCAGCAATGTTTTGACTGCCTGTCCCTTGGATGTATTCGGGGGCAGCACCTCAATCATGCCGTCTACATTGGCGCGTGTCACATGGACGGCGCCATCCAGCCGCGCGTCAATCGCCCCTCGGAGCATGGCGACCTGGTTTTCCTCGCCGTAGAGAACAACCTTATTGATATCAAAGGTATCCAGGAGTTCGAGCCAATCGGCAATTATTTCCACATGCGGCTCGCCATATTCGGTCATTTTGGTGGCGAATTCATCGACTCGCAGGGCAAATGTGCGGTTGTCGCTATAAGCCAGCGCGCCGAATCCGAATTCTTCGCCCAGTGCAATGACGCGCGAGACCGATTCCTTGGCCATGACGATCCGTGTACGAACGCTACCATCCGCATTGTAGGTAATGAGTCCCTGCATATAGATGCCCGGCGAGTCGATGCCAAGCGAGTCGATCAAGTCTTCGGCCGCGTGGCGCGTCTTGCCAGTTGCCAATACCACCGCCACTCCCTGTCGCTGCGCGGATTCAATGGCCGATCGATTGCGGGCGCTCAGCGCATGCCGGCTGTTAAGCAAGGTGCCGTCCAGGTCGATTGCGACAAGCTTAATCTCGTTGTTCATAGCGAATTCCGGTGTCCGTTTCTGATTGCGCCAGCCGGGCTAGACCCAAAGGGTACCGTGATCGCCCAGGTTCATTTTGATGCCGCTCGGCTTGCCGTCGCTTCGTTTGACGGCGGCATTGCGTCCGATGAGACTGTCGCGCAGCGTTTGGTCAATGTCGATGACGCGGCTGTTTTCCAGGATAATGCTGCGCTCGATCTGGCAGTTTCGTATTTCACAATGGTGGTAGATGCTGGTGAAGGGACCGATAAAGCTGTTTTCGATGACAGTGCCCTTGCCCAAGATAGTCGGACCTCGCACGATACTATTAACGATTCTGGCGCCTTCCTGTACGGTCACGCGCGAGTCTACGCTCGAGTCGCTGTCAATCTCGGCAGACGCGGCAATAGTCGGACAAATCTCTTCCAGAACGTGGCTGTTGGCTTCCAAGAGATCTGTTGGCTTGCCTGTGTCTATCCACCAGCCCTCGTGTATATGTGGAAAGACAGTATAGCCGTGGTCAATCAACCATTGAATCGCGTCGGTGATCTCGTATTCGCCGCGCGCCGACGGTTGTATTTCCGTGACCGCTTCAAAAATATGATGATCGAACATGTAGATGCCGACCAGCGCCAAATCGCTTGGCGGCGCTGCCGGCTTTTCGATGAGCTGCTTGATGCTGCCATCGGATCGGAGTTCTGCCACGCCATAGGCTGAGGGATTGTCAACGCGTTTCAAGACGATCTGACAGTTCCAATGATTGTCGGCAAAGTCACTGATCAGCGAACTAATCCCGCCTTCGATCACGTTATCGCCGAGGAACATGACGAAGGGCGCATCCTCGAGGAAATCGCGCGAGATCTTCACCGCGTGGGCGAGGCCGTCCGGACTGTCCTGCATGATGTAATGGAGTTTCACCCCCCAGGCGTCGCCGTCGCCCAAGGCTTCTCGGATTTCTGCCGCCGTTTGTCCGACGACGATACCGATCTCTTTGACGCCTGCCTCGCGGATCGCCTCAATCACCCTAATCAGAACAGGCTTGTTTGCTACAGGAATCAACTGTTTGGCTCGGGTATAGGTCAACGGGTACAGACGCGTGCCCTTGCCGCCGCTAAGAATAAGTCCTTTCATGGCAAGCTGACTCCCCGGCAAGATCCCATGTTCATATCCTTGTCTCCTCAACTATATGCGGCCTCGGTGAAGGGCGCCTGGCGCCCCGCCGAAACGAGCGCTGGGGCATCAAAGCCGCTCGGCGCGCAACCGGCGAGAAGAATCCAGGCATGTCGCGCTCACGCAAAACAATGAGCCTTCTCGTCGCATGAGCGACCCGGTTTATTAAATAAGAGGCTGAGCATTGTCCAAATCGAGGCAAAATGCCGGAACCAGGGTCCATAGCGGTATCTCGACTTCCTGTAGCGGAGCTGGAATCAATACGCTATCGTGCTTTCGCGGGGAGCATTAATCAGTACAGCGCCAACAATACGGACGTGTACCCTCTCCAAAGCTTGACGCGCTTGCGCCGTATGGTCGCGGCGCGTATCCCCCGCCCGCACGACCAGCAAGGCGCCATCCAGTTTGATCCCAAGCAAAGCGGCATCTGTCGCGGCCAGTACCGGGGGGCTGTCGAACAGGACATAATCGGCGCGGCGCCTTAGCGTAGCGACAATCTCATCCATCCGTTTGCCGCTAAACAAATCGGCCGGATTCGGGGGCAATTCCCCGCTTGACAACAGCTGCAGATTCTCAACTTGCGTTGTGGAGAGCGGCGGATCATCAAGCGCCTTGTCGTCAACCATCATGCTTGTCAATCCCCGCGCGTTGTCAACACCCCAAATCTGATGTTGCTTGGGTTGGCGCAGGTCGGCGTCCACCAATATCGTGCGGTTTCCGCTTTGCGCGAAGGTTACAGCAAGGTTGGCAAGCGCTGAGCTTTTCTGATTCTCGCGGGCGGGGGATGTCACGAGCAATGTTTGAATCGGATTCTCGACACTGCTGAACATCAGGTTTGTGCGTAAACTGCGAAAGGCTTCCGCCGCGGCAGATCGGGGATCGGACAAAGTGACGAGGTTTTCAACGACCATAGCTGTTCCTAACTGTGGCGCTTTGGCGCCGCTGCGTTTTCAAGTGCCATTTTAGCCCATCAAAGAAGAAGGCGTTAGTGAAAATGCAGGTGACTATGACAGCCGCTCGGCGCGTAACCGGCGAATCGACCACAAGAATGTCGCGCTCGCATATAATATCAGCCCGGCTCCTTGCATGAGCAAGGAAGAATACAAAAACAATACAACTGCAGGCCGAGAATAGCTCACTTTTCCCAGAGCTCGAGGCCGATCTCAATTCGCTGGACGCCGGCCGCGCTGAATCCCGCTGCGATCTCTGACAGGGTTTTCCCGCGCGTGGGATGACAATAGTCGGCTGCGATATCCGCCAGCGGAATGGCGACATGGGCAAATCGTAGGATGTCGGGATCTGGCACAACCCAGGGTCGATCGCCGAATTCGAATGCTTCGTTGTTCCACAGCGAGATGTCGATATCGATGGTACGTGGAGCATTTTTGTTGTTTGGATCGCGGGTTCGCCGCAATAGCGACTCGATCCTGTCGATAACTTGAGTCTTGAATTCAAGCGGCTCTCGCAGCGTATGAAGCTTGACCGCCATATTTATGAAGGCATCCTGATGCGCGTCGCCCTGGGGAGCGGTTCGGTATACGGATGATAGCGCCAGGACGTTAGTGTGGCGGCGGAGGAGTTTTATCGCGTCGACAAGGTTTTTTTCCGGCGATATATTTGAGCCCAGCGACAAAAATACGAGTTTTCTCTTGTAGTCCTCAGGCCGACGCTCGATGGTGATGCTTACCGAATCCGCATGACGTAGCGCCCCTGGCTTATCTATTTTTACTTGAACCTGTCGCGCTTCAAAGCGAAGAACTACAGTTTTGGCGATCTCTTCCGCCAGTTTTTCCAATAGCCGAAAGCGTGATTCTTTTACCAGGCTGATGACTGCCTTGTTTACGGTCTTGTAGTTGAAGACATCGCTTGGTTCGTCTGTCTCGCCAGCGCGCTGCCTGTCAGCCTCGATACGTATGCTGATCACGACTTCCTGCAGCCTGTCCACCTCGTGAGGGCTGAAACCAATTGTGGTTTGCAGTCGCAAGTTCTTGATTTCAATGATATCCATGGATACTCAAGCAGCAGTCGATTTTTGGGCTATATGCGAATGCGCCGAGCTTGTTGGGATATTACAATATATAGTCGGCTGCGGATTCGCAACATATTGCTAGCGACGATCAGTCTGAGAATTGATTGTTGCAATTGCACGAATACAAGCATTATAATGTATAACATCGTAGTCGACAAAACTTGGCAGCCATTCAACACTCGCTACAGGAACAACTGAATGACGGACGATGGAAACAGATTGGCCGGTAGCAATGAACGGCCATGAAACGCAAATGCGTACCGCTCAGCAGAATGCGATTCAGCAAAAACTTGAATCTAAGGAGTTGCTGGATCGTTTTGACTTTGCTATTAACACGGTGGATACCGAGGCAGTGAGGCGCTCAATCGGGGATTTGCTTTATGCCATTGGCGAAGATCCTTGCCGAGACGGCTTGCTGGAAACGCCAAAGCGCGTTGCCAGAGCCTATGAAGAATTGGTCAGCGGCTACACGACCGACCCGGTAGAATTGGTGAACAACGCCATTTATGATCTCGATTACGACGATATGGTGATCGTCAGCGATATTGATTATTACAGTCTTTGCGAACACCATCTCTTGCCCTTTGTTGGTCAAGCGAACGTTGCCTATATTCCCAATGGAAAAATCGTTGGTCTTAGCAAGATCCCGCGCATTGTGGATATGTTTTCGCGCCGACTGCAAGTGCAAGAACGGCTGACGCGCCAGATTGCCGAGTTCCTCAATGAAGTCTTGCAGCCGAAGGGCGTCGCTGTCTCCTTGACGGCGCAACATATGTGCTCCATGATACGCGGCGTCAAAAAGCACAACTCCAATCTAACGACTTATGCCATGATCGGCGATTTCAAAGTCGATCGCGAGATTCGCAACGAGTTTCTTTCACAGGTTGGTCGTTCCCCGAATCTCTAAATCGCGTCCGTAGTTTTCCCGTTCGGCTCACATCATCGACACAAGCCACAGTCGAACTTGGCGAGTGTATCTCCCAGCAATTGATTATGGTCTGGCGCTACTGTTTTGCATTAGCAGACTGCGCAAGGGCAGGTCCTTTACCGCCCCGTAGCGTTGATCAATAGGGCCGCCAGGAAATCCAAACTGACAGTAGATCGACTTCATTTTCCGATTTGCAGCGGCTCATACATGTGATATACTCATGAGTGCTGAAATAACGACCTTGTTCAGCACTCATCAAGAGCGAGTGAGAGATCCGGCTCGAAGAACTCGCGGCAACCCCCAATGAAGCGGGACGGTGCTAAATCCGGCAGGGCGTAGACTCTGGCAGATGAGCGTATCCTAAATGAGCAGTTCCACGCCCTCTGCCTCGCAAGGCGTTTTTTGTTGCATAAGGAAAGGTAGCGCATGGCAACTACATTCATGACATCACCGCAGTACTTCTTCACGTCAGAATCGGTGTCGGAAGGGCATCCGGACAAGATATGCGATCAGATAAGCGACGGCATTCTCGATGCCATTCTTGCGCAAGACAAAATGGCGCGCGTGGCATGCGAGGTTGCGATATCAAACAATCTTGTCCTTGTAATCGGGGAGATTACGACCACAGCTTCCATTGATTATGAGCGTATCGTACGTGACACAATTTCGGAGATCGGGTATACGCGGCCGGAGTATGGTTTCGACCTCAATACCTGTAGCGTGAATATACACATCAACAAACAGTCCCCGGATATTAAACAAGGCGTTGACAGACAAGGGGCTGGCGACCAGGGTATGATGATCGGCTTCGCCTGCGACGAAACAAGCGAGTACCTGCCTCTCACGGTCTCGCTGGCGCACGGGCTGGTGCGGCGTTTGGCGCGCGCTCGCAAATCCGGCGAGATGCCCTGGTTGCGGCCGGACGCCAAGAGCCAGGTGACCGTTGAGTACGCCTGCGGACAGCCGAAGCGCGTAGACACCATTGTCATATCGACTCAGCACGATCCCGATATAGAGCAAGAAGAGATTGCGCGACAGATAATCAAAACTGTTGTGCCTGACGTTGTCGATCCCGAGCTCCTCGATGGTACGACCTACCACATCAATCCAACCGGCAAGTTCGTTACGGGCGGCCCGCAAGGCGACGCGGGGCTAACCGGACGCAAGATCATTGTCGATACCTACGGCGGCGTGGCCCGCCACGGCGGCGGAGCGTTTTCGGGAAAGGACGGGACCAAGGTCGATCGCAGCGCCGCCTACATGGCGCGTTACGTCGCCAAGAACGTGGTCGCTGCCGGCTTGGCAAAACGCTTTGAATTGCAGGTGTCTTATGCCATCGGCAAGGCGGAACCGACGTCGCTTGCGGTGGAGACCTTCGGTACCGGACGCGTAGCCGATGAGGTAATCTTGCGCCTGATCCGGGAACATTTCGATATGAGCCCCGCCACCATCATCCGCGATCTCGGGCTTCAACGTCCAATTTACAAGCAGGTAGCGGCTTACGGCCATTTTGGCCGGGAAGACCTTGGCGTGCCCTGGGAAAAAACTGACAAAGCCGACGTTTTGCGCGCTGAAGCGAGCGGCGCTTGATCGTGAGGCAATGCGGCTGGGAGGGCGGATGACCGGCGGTCCGCGAATCTGTGACTATGGCGACTCGACCTATCGCGAGGACTTTTGGGAAGGTCAAGGACGCGACTACGAGGATGTGGTCGAGCGCCAGGTGTTGGCTCAACTCTTGCCCGAGCGCGGGCAGCGGCTATTGGAGGTTGGCGCGGGATTTGGGCGCATCAGCCTGGAGTATTCGATGTACGATCAGGTTGTCCTGCTCGACTATTCCCTGGATCAATTGCTTTACGCCCGGCAACGGATGGGCGACGATCGCTTTACCTATATCGCGGCGGATGCGTATCGCATGCCTTTTTGCGCCGGCGCATTTGACTGCGCGACCATGATCCGCGTTATCCATCACTTTGAAGATGTATCGGCAGTACTCTCGCAAGTCAGCGCCTGCCTTTGTAATGGCGGGAAGTTCATTCTGGAATATGCGAACAAGCGGCATCTTAAGTCGATGTTGCGTCATTTATTGGGACGCAACATCTGGAATCCTTATACGCTGGAGCCGATTGAGTTTGTTGAATTGAATTTCAATTTTCATCCCGACTACATGCAAGCAAAGGTCACGCAACTGGGTTTTGACATCCGTCGGGTGGCGCCCGTTTCCTGGCTGCGAGTCGGGATATTAAAAAAGACGCTGCCTGTGTCGCTGCTATCCGGAATCGATAGTGTGCTGCAGCGCACCGGCTGGCGGCTTTCGCCAAGCATATTTCTGTCGCTTCAGTTGGGGGACGCGCCATACGATAATACGGCGGCAGAATCGCGGAATCCGCTGGATATTCTTCGATGTCCGCGATCGGCAACGCCGCTGCGGCGCGACGGCGACGTATTGCTCAGCGCAAATGGCATCCGCTGGGGGGTTGTCGACGGGGTATACGATTTCCGCCATCCTCTCGCTTGAGCAACCGCGGAGTTTGAGCTGCCATGCGGGACGTTTATCGATTGCGTTCAATCCAGTCTTCAATCGCCGCAAGGACCAATTCGCTGTCCTCAAGCATCGTCATATGACTTCCCCCGGGGACGATCATTAACTCGGACCTTGGAATGCGCTCCGCCAGTTGCTGACTGAGGGCGACGGGCGTCATCTTGTCGTTTTCCCCGGCAACGATCAGTGTTGGACAGGCGATTTCATCGAGTCGCTCGCGGACATCAAAACGATCACATGCCAGGAAGTCTCCCGCAATGACGGACGCTTGCGTCTGCCGCATGATTTTCGCGGACTGCTCCCGCATTTCGGCGCTTGCGTTCTTGCTCCACATCCAGCGAGTCAAAAATTCAATGATGGCGTCGCGGTCCTTAACGACGCCATCGATGAGTTGGGGATTCACTCTCAAACGAGCCCCCGTCGCTATCAAAACCAATCCATGCGCTCTTTCCCTGTGCTCCAGCGCCAGG
Source organism: Anaerolineae bacterium (assembly GCA_034420635.1). Classification (GTDB taxonomy): domain Bacteria; phylum Chloroflexota; class Anaerolineae; order Aggregatilineales; family Phototrophicaceae; genus UBA6055. Next base: position 42,411 of record DAOULD010000190.1, read on the forward strand.
CGCTGAGCGATCGCTCCGCCCATGCTATGCCCGATTATCCACGCGGAATCGATCGAAAGCGCATTCAACAGCGCGACGACATCGTCCGCATAGGCGCCAATTGACCGGCGGCCATTGCCTTGGCTTTTCCCGTGTCCGCCAAGATCGACGCAGACCGAATTAACGACAATGGATTGACGCAATCCTTTACTGAAACTCAGGTGGGAGCCGCCCGCGCCGTGGATGACGATCGACGCTGTAGCGCTTTGGTCACGACGATGATCGGCGACCCACAGTTGGGCGACTGACGTTTCAACAAATGGCATAAATGGCGCGCTTTTCGAGTGGATTCCATGTCGGTTTACTCCCGCGATTCTAGCACGTTTAGGATTAAGCGCGTACAATGATAATGGGCAAAACAACTGCCGGAATCACATGAACGACGGGGGTGTCATTGTGAAGAAGGGGAATAAAGATTTGTCGGATCCGCGATCGACGTCGGACTATCTGCGTCTGATCTTGACAGGATTCGCGATGGGGGCGGCTGACATCGTACCGGGGGTGAGCGGTGGCACAATGGCTTTCATACTCGGTGTCTACGTGAACTTGGTCAGTGCGATCAAGTCTTTCAATCTGGACGCTCTTCGCTTGCTTTCCGCACTAAGAATTCGCGAATTGATGGATCATATTTCTTTCCGGTTTCTGGTCGCGCTCGGCGTCGGACTTTTGCTGGCGGTGCTGTCATTGGCGGGCTTTTTGAGCGGCCTGATGGACGACCCCGCAGGCAGAGTCTTGCTCTTCGCCTTTTTCTTTGGCTTGGTGCTGGCGTCAATTCTAACGATTGGCGTCAAAGTGAAGTGGGATCTCTCGGCGGCTGGGACCTTTGTCGCTGGCACGCTCATCGCTTTTGTCATTGTCAACGCTGTCCCGGCGGAGGCGGATCATTCGGCGCCCTATCTGTTCATCAGTGGCATGATCGCCATCACCGCTATGATCTTGCCCGGTATCTCCGGCTCCTTCATGTTGTTGATTCTGGGACAGTACGACTATGTGCTGACTGCCGTCAGCGAACGCGATTTGCCCCCGATCATCGCCGTTGGCTTGGGCGCAGTGGTTGGCATCATCGCCTTTTCGCGCGTTTTGAGTTATCTGCTGGCGCATCACTACCGGATGACGGTAGCGCTTTTGGTTGGCTTCATGACCGGCTCGCTCTGGAAAATCTATCCATGGCGGCAGTGTTTGGAAAGCGACCTGGACCGTCACGGGGACTTTCGCTGCCTCTCGGATGCGCCTGTGTCGCCGGAGGCGTCATCTGAATCTTTCGCGCTGGCGGTAGCTCTGTTAATTGCGGGATTCTTGCTGGTCAACTTGTTGGATCACCTGCAGGCCAAGGACAATCCAGTCTTTCGTATTTTCTGGAAATGATGGCGAGGGCACAGCAAATCCGCTTCAAGTGTCCTTGGCGGTCGTTTCGCCCTCGCTTGGGCGATGCGTCCGCTGCTGAGCCTCGATAATGTCCTGTATGAGCGAACGGGACAAGATCCCGGATACGTCCACAGCGGTCACATCGACCTGTTCATCTCGCATTTCAAACAGCTCTTCCAGGATTTCCTGCCGCCGATACAACGAGGCCGCGATCGCATGGGTTGCGACCGGGCTGGTCAACAGTACAAACAAGCCCAGCGCCAATATACGCAGGCTCGCCGCCGGCATTAACAAAGCGGCGCCTACCAGTAATCCAAAGAGTCCCAATGTCGCCACTTTGCCGGAGGCATGCAGGCGCGTCAGGGCGTCGGGCATGCGTATAACGCCCAACACGCCAACCCCACAGAAGAACAAGCCAAAAAACAGCGCGATGACGCCGAGCAATTCCAGCAACACTAGAAGCCTCTGCCTTCCGAGATGTAGCGCGCGATGCTAATTGTTCCGACAAAAGCGAAGGCAGCCAGCGCAATCGCCATGTCGACAATCGCTTGCGTACCTTCAACCAGCGCAAGCATCACAATGATGCCGATCAGCAGCGTTGTTATGAGATCGACGGCTTGCAGGCGGTCCGGCAGGGTCTCGCCTACGATAACGCGATAGGACGCCGGTATAAGCAAGCTTACCAGCGCCAATAGCACTAACTTGATCGCTGCTTGGGCGAATTCGCTTTCAATCATGTCCAAGGATTCCTTTGATTCGCTTCAATCGAACAGACTGATCCCGATCGAGGCGCTTGCCGGACTCGCTTATAGTCAAGCTGTGCACAATCATCAAGACACCCTGGTCCTCTTTTTCTTCGAAATCGACGACGAGTTCGCCGGGCGTGATCGTGATACCGTGGGCGCTGACGGCGGATATCAGCGCGCTCTTGCTTTCGTCCTGAGTCTTGACCCGTGTGAGGCCCGGGTCAATTGGCAGGCTCGGCGAGATTATGATGCGCGCGACTTGTACGCCGGATACCAATACCTCTTTTGACAAGAAAAGCACATAAGCAAAGAGATTATAGGGTTGTAAGACGGCATTTTTCAGGTTGACGCTGTCGCCCTTTAGCCCGGTCGCCGTCAAAACTACCACGCTAAAAATATAGCCTAGAAGAAAGTTGCCGGGTGTGGGCTGTGCGGTATAGATTGTCCAGCCGATCGACAAGGGCAGTGCCAATACGATACGTTTCGCGATCGTGTTCACGGTCCCTCCGGGGGCAGGCTAACCGCGGAAATATAGGTATTGGGATCTCCTATCTCGCGCACGGTTTCCGTCACCAGTTGAAGAAGCGGTTCTGCCAAAACGATTCCCAGGATCAAACAGATGGAGATCAGAAGCATAGGAGCCAGCAGACTGTCGCCAGTGTCTTTTGCGGGCGTGGTTTCCGGTATTGGCGCGCGCTGAAAGATGTGTTGCCAGGCGCGGACCATGTAAATCAGCGTAAGTATCCCCGCGCTGACCAACAGGATCAAGTTCACCCAATCTTGTTGAGCGACGCCACCGCGAATCAGCGCCAGCTTGCTGATGAAACCATTGAGCGGAGGGACACCCGCCAGCGACAAACCGCCAACAAGCGCCAACCAGCCTGCCAGCGGCGGCAACTTGTGCCCGATTCCGACGATGCTGGCGAAGTTCGCCGTCTTGACTTTCGTGTAACTGGCGACGACGCCCATGAGCATCAGTAGCGAGGACTTGATAAAGGCATGATTGAAAGCATAAACAATTGCGCCGATCATCGCCAGCGTATTGCCCCATCCGATGCCTACCAGGATGAAACCGATCTGGGCGAAGGTCGAGTAAGCGAGCATCCTCTTGGCATTATATGTGCGCAGCGCGCCGAGACTCCCAAAGATGACGCCAATGATGCCCAGCAAGGCTAGCCAGCGTTGGAGCAATGGCGCCTCGACAATGAAAAGCAGCGTAACCAGTCGGATAATCCCGTAGACGCCAACCTTTACAACGATCGACGATAGCATGGCGCTGACGGGCGTCGGCGCGGTTGTATGAAAGTCTGGCTGCCAAAAGTGGAATGGAAAGACCGCGCTCTTGAGCAGAAAGGCGCAAAGCAGCATCAAAGCCGATGCCGGCGCCAGAAAGGGCCGCTCGCCGGTTAGCAGGATCCTCGCCATATCAGCCATGTTGAGCGTACCCAGCGCCGCGTACATCGCCGCAATCCCCAGCAGCAGAAAAAGGGTTCCCATCGAGCTAATCAAGATGTATTTCAGCGCCGCTTCCAGACCGAATTGGTCGTCAGAAATCGCTGTCAACGACACCGAAGCCAGCACCATCAACTCCATGAAGACAAACAATGTGAACAGATCACCCGTCAACATTGCGCCAACGAGTCCCACTTCCATGAGTAGGAATAAGGGCACAAAGGCCGGATAAGTCATGCACCTATCATGGCTGTGCAAGGTGTAGAGCATGCCGCCAATCATGATCGTCGTGACCATGAAGGCAAAAAGTCCGCCCAAACTATCCGCGACCAGGACGATGCCGTAGGGTGGCGACCAGTTGCCCAGTTCGTAGGTTTGTACCCCGGTCTGGTGTACCTGTAGCAGCACCAGCGTGCTGAAGATCCAGGCGACGATACTGGATATCAAGCCCACAAGGCGCTGCGCATGGTTATTCTTCGCAAAGAGCAGGGCGACTACCGCGCCGGCAAGCGGCGCGACCAGCGTACCCAGGACAAATATGTTTTCACCCATATACAGTCGTCGTTCTCATGCTTCGGCTATTTCAGCATGTTTCATTCACTCATCAGTGCTTCAGGTTGTTCACGGCGTTCGAATCTACGGTTCCATAGCGCAGCGAAATGATATTGACCAATCCCAGCACCAGCGAAAAACTGCCGAAACTGACCACAATGGCAGTCAAAATCAGCGCTTGAATCAGCGGATCGCTGGTCTGGCGCCCCGCCTCTACATTGCTGACAAATGGCGCGTATTCGCCTTCAAAGGCGCTGACAGCGACGAAGAACAAGTTAATGGCGGAGAACAGTATCGCGAAGCCGATTGCCGCCTTGATCAGATCTCGCCGCAGCAATTGAAACACGCCGATTCCAAAGAGCATTCCTATGGCAAGCGCAAACATAAATTCGATCATGGCCGTGCCTCCTAATCCTCTCCTAAGGGCTCTACTTCTTTGGGAAAAGCGATTGCCTCGATGATGATGCCCAGCCCGCCCATCACCGTCAGGGCGATCGCAACTTCGAATACGAGCGAAGAATTCACATGTAAACCGAAGGAAGCAACGACATCGTATAGCCCCAGCGCCTTGTCGAATTGAACATGGCCCATAAAGCCTTGCCCCAGCAATAGAGGAAACAACGCGTTTAGCAGGGCGATTAACAACCCGAGGCGGGTGAAAAGCGCCGGCCGAAACCAGGGCAACTGTCGTTTTGCTTCGTGATAGCCGAGCACTACGTACCAAAGGGATACGGCTAGTCCGAAGGTCACGCCGGCGGTGAAGCCGTCCCCCGGACCGCTGCCCCCATAGAGTATCTGCGCGATACCGATCAATATTGCGATCGGCAGAACAACCGTGGAAACGGAACGCGTAAAAGGCGTAGACAGGTCTGTGGCGTCTTGAACGCCTTCAAAGACGTCGGCATCGAATTCATGGAGTCGCTGCTCGACATTGCCGTTTCGCGGCGCCAGCGGACCGCTGCCTTTGCGCCCGCGAGCCAGCAGGGTAAGCACGCCAAGAGCGGCTGTGGTGAATACGACGATTTCCAGCAAGGTATCGGTACCTCGAAAATTGGCAACGATGGCGCCCACAACGTCTTCGGTATTCACCGTCGGCGTATTCTCGAGGTGCCAAGCCGCGATACTGCTGCGTTCGGCTCTGTTTTGCAGGGCGATCAACGAGAATACAAATACTGCCAGACCGATGACAATCGAAATACCGAGATCGCGCAGCAGTCCGAAGTTGCGCTGGTGCCTGCCGACCCACAAATTGTTGATTACGTGGTAACGCGTCGACGTGCTTATCCGACCCAACATGATGATAATGAGCACGGTGACCATGGTTTCCACCAACAATTGAACCAACGCCACATCAGGCGCGTGCTCTATCAAGAAAATGACGCCAATGGCATAACCGATGACGCCGAAGGCGATGGCCGCCTTGACGTGTTCACGCACGGCGACCGTTAATATGCCGGCTGCAACAGCCAGTATGAGCATGAAGATTTTTGCCAGGTCGATAATCGTCACGGACAGGTCGGATGGAAACAATGACTTTCCTGCCGTAACCGTGGTCAGCGTTCCCGAAGCGATTAAGACCGCCGAAACCGTCCCAAGAATAATCACCAGATAGTATCGGACGTATCCCGATTGACTGTGCAGAATGTTTTCTCCTGCCCAGTCGATATACGCGATCATTTCGCGGTAGACGCTGTCGCCGGACAAGGGGAATCCGATGATCTTAATCAGAGGCTCGCGCAAAATAAATAGCGCCAAGCCCGCAGTCAAGATTGTCACGCTCAGCCAAAACACGTCATTAAATCCTGCAAAGACATGGAGTTCGAACTCTTTTGGCACCGCCAATTCCAATAGCGGAACGATGACCGGTTCCACTAAAACTCCCAAAAGCAGTGATCCCAGAGACAAAATGACAGGTCCCAATCGAATCGGAGACGGCGGCTGATGAAAATGGATTTCCTGCCGCGCCGGCTTCCAGAACAGGTCGTAGACGAGCATATATGCGGCCACAGCCGTGAATACCGAGCTCGCCATCACCACGCCCAGAATCAGCACTGTCTGCGGCTCGCTGTAATGCAGCATGGCGTCCAATAGCGTTTCCTTGGCAACGAAACCCAGCAGGAAGGGTATCCCCGCCATCGAAAGCGCCGAGATAATGGTGACCAAAAACATCACGGGCATCTGTCTATACAGCCCGCCCAAGCGATCGATCATCCGCGTGCCAGTGGCATGATCGATGGTTCCCGCCACCAGGAACAGAGCCGACTTGTATAGCGCATGCGCAATGATCCCGAGGAATGCGGCTTTAAGACCGTTTTGACCGGGCAAGCCGATCATGGCGACGATGGCTCCAAGTTTGCTTACGGTCGAGTAGGCCAGCAAGCCTTTGATATCACGCTGTTTTATCGCGAAAATGGACCCGATCAACATTGTTGCCAGACCAAAAACAAGCAACAGTTCCGACCAAAGCGCGTTCTTGTACATCAACGGCGACAAGCGAGCGAACAGGAATATGCCGGCTTTCACCATGGTTGCGCTGTGCAGATAGGCGCTCGCTGGGGTGGGCGCGCTCATGGCGCCGGGCAGCCAAAAGTGGAAGGGGAACTGGGCGCTCTTGGTTAAGCCGCCCAGCAAAATCAGTACTGTGAAAATCGGGAACCATTCGTGTTTGTGCAGATCCTCCGTCTGCAAGATCTCGCTGATGTCCGCGACAAAGCGGATGCCTTCTTCGGGATATAGTATCTGACCGCAAGCCACGCCCAGAATGACCAATCCAATGATCAGCGCGAGCGCGCCCGCGCCGGTAACAAACAGCGCCTTGAAAGCGCCCGCGCGAGCCTCGGCGCTTCGTCCGCCTGTGAACCCGATCAGCATGAACGAGGTGACGCTTGTCAATTCCCAGGCGACGAAAGTCAGCAAAACGTTGCCCGACAGCACGACCAGAAGCATGGCGCCGGCAAAGGCGAGCAACCAGGTGATGAAACGGTTGTGTTCGGCCGCGTCGTCGAAATAGTACCCGGCGTAAAGGAATATGAGAGCGCCGACGCCCGTCACGATTAAGGCGAATATCGTTGCCAGGCCGTCGACATAAAAGTTGAGACCGATGCCCAGCGACGGGATCCAATCTATCCCGTATATGATGACATGTTCGTCATGCAAGCGCGGGACAGTCAACAAGACTGTGACAAACATGCCAGCCATTGCGACAGTAGAAATGACTGTTTGCGGGAACTTGGGAAGATCTTTAAGGGGAGGTATGACCAGCAATAGTGCTAGCAAAAAGGGTATAGCGGTGACCAGTGCAAATTCCATTGACGGACATACTCTAAGAATATGAATTCAAACAAGCCATGGCGCGCCTACGCAATTATCCCATACTAACGCCAGGTCGAGTCCAGCCAGGCAAAACAAGCGCTTCGATCATCGGCTGCGATTCTGTCGCATGACAGGCGCTGCCTTGGTTAAAAGCAGCAAAATAAGCCTAATAGGTCCGGAAAAGAATCCAATGGTGATTTCAGCTAAGCGCCTTATACCGCTTTGTGTTGAATTGGAACAAAGGCGCTTTTGGATGCCTCCGCTTGGTCGAACTCTTTTCTAATAAACCGATATTTTCGGTAGCCGAGCAGGTTTATTATTTTGTGTGGCGCGGCAGCCCAAATTCGCCAGTTGCGCGCCCAGCGGCTCTTACGAACCCAGCTTGTGCTGCAGCGCTGCGGTCAACGCGGGAACAACGTCATAAAGGTCGCCAACGATTCCGTAGCGGGCAAGTTTGAAGATGGGCGCTTCGGCGTCTTTGTTGATCGCCACGATTATCTTGCTGCCGCGCATACCCGCCTGGTGCTGTATCGCGCCGCTTATCCCGCAGGCGATGTATAGATCGGGATTGACAACTTTGCCGGTCTGCCCGACCTGGTGTTCATAAGGAATATATCCCGCGTCAACTGCGGCTCTGCTTGCTCCCACAGCGGCGCCCAGGACTGCCGCCAAGGGGCGCAATGTATTTTCAAAGCCGTCTTTGGCTTTCCATACATTGGGATCTACGGCGTCTTGGTCAGATGGAACTTCTTTGGGATTATTCGCCATGCCGCGGCCGCCGCTGACAATTATTGCCGCCTCCGTCAAATTCACGTCCTCAGCACTGTCCGTAAACGTCTCCGCTGCAACGGTTATATCCTTCATGGTCAAGGGGGTCTGGATTTCCGCAAAGCTCACAGTGGCATTGGCGTCTTTTGGCGGCGCCTGAAATGCCCGTCCACGGACCGTTATGTAAGTCGTCGTACTGTTTGATGTCATTTCCATCGAGACTTTGCCGGCATAGGCGGGCCGGGTAGCTATAATCTTGCCCTTATCCAGTCGCAGCTCCGTGGCGTCCGCAATAAGCCCGCTTTCGGTATCAACAGCGCTGCTCGCGAGCAGTTCGCGGCCGCGGCTGCTGGCGACAGCCAGGACGAAGGCTGGTTGCTGCTGTTTAACCAAATCCGTCATCAGCTGCGCATAAACTTCGAGCCGATACTCATTCACCGCTTCGTCCTTGCAAATGTAAGCATTTGTCGCGCCGAAGCGGCCGGCCTCCGTAGCGATTGCGCGCGCATTTTCTCCAAATACCAGGGCGGTAACGTCGCTTCCCAGATTTTCAGCGAGCGCTGTGGCCGCGGCGAGCGCTTCCCAACTGGAGGGATTCGCGCGACCGGAGTAGGACTCTATCCAGACATAAACGCTCACAAAACTTTCTCCTCGAACAAGCGCTCGGCAAGTATTGCCGCCTTTTCCGCCGCGTCGTTTCCAGTAATTATTTCCGTAGCGACGTCCCGAACCGGCGGATTGTGATAAGCCAGGACGGACGTGGCGGCAACTGGCAACTCTATCCCCAAATCCGCCGCCGACCACACCGGTATCTGCGCTTTTGCCGCTTTGCGTATACCCAAAAAGTTCGGGTAACGCGGTTCGTTTATGCCCTTCATCACCGATATGACCGCGGGAAGCTTTGCCGACAAGACGCGCTTGCCCTGTTCAAGCATTTGCTCGACGCGAATCGTTCCCGCATCTGCATCGAGGGCGATGATATTGGAAACGTAACTGAGCATCGTCCAACCAAGGCGCCTGGCCAATTGATAACTGTGTTGATCCGTAGCGACATCAACGCTCTCCTTGCCGAAGATGACCAATTCAACATTGCCGAGTTCCTTAATGGCGCCGGCCGCCAGCGCAGACCAAACCAGGCTGTCGCGTATATCCGCGTTCGGCTCGTCAATTCGAAGGGCCTTTGTTATGCCCATCGCGATGCTGTGCTTGAGGGCATCGTCATGTATGTCTGGCCCGATCGCGATGACAGTTGCTTCGCCAGCGGAGTTTTTGGCCTGGACGATGGTTTCTTCCAGGGAATATTCATCCCAGGGGTTCACCACGGTGGCCACATCGCCCCAGGTGACCTTTCCCTCTTCATCAACCCAGACTTTTGCGGCTGTATCCGGCGTGCTGCGCGTAAAACTTACCACATGCACTTTTAGCTTCCTCCTGCCACAGACGTTTACGAAACCATTCTACATGCAATTGCTTGTCGAATCTAATTCGAATTGACATTGTCTGTAACCATAAATGCAGTAAGCTCGCCAATACCGCGGCAGGACTTGCCGTCGGGTAGAATTGTCGATTGATCCACCTTGATGCTATGAATGGCGCAGGCGGTCATGATTGCCCGGGACAGATCGGCGCCGCGAAGATCGGTCTCCCAGAGGTTGGCCGAGGTGAGATTTGCGGAGACGAGCAGCGCGCCGCGTAAATCGGCGCGCGCCAGGTTTGCGGAATGGAGGTTTGCGCCCGACATATCGGCTCCTTCAAGCTGCGCCTCTCGCAAACTCGCTTCGCTCAAATCCGTTTCTCTCAAGCAGGCTTTGCGAAGGTCGGAATAACCGAAGTAGGCGCCGCGCAAGTTGGCGCCCGCGAAGTTGGCTTTTGACAGCAGGCACGACGAAAGCGTGACCCCATTTAGCCTCGCAAGCGACCAATCCACTGAATTCAAGCTGCCGTCTTGATAGGCAAGACGTTCGCGCAGCGCGTCAAGCATGGCTTGGGTTTCGGAGCCGCTGCCCCCGCTGCGTATTTGATCGATGAGACGATCCGTTGGCAGGAACTTGTACCAGCGTAATTGTAAAGCGTGTCGAAGGCGATTGATCATGGGCATTTGGACTTCGATGACGAAGATTTGGCCGCGTCATCTTAGTGCCGTACCCGGTCTTCGACAAGATTAACTTGCCCTGTCGCGCGCGGAGCGTTTGAAATGCCTGAGTTTGACAGGACGGGCAGCGTTGTTGTTGAGTCGAAAGCGATCAGTTCACAAGATTGAATTGTGAATGCTCTCTCTTTGGTGACTATGATTAGCGTCGGAAAACAATTTTTGTCGTAATATACCATGCTACCGCGCTGGCTGACTGGTTATGCTAGAAGTTCATGGCATCGCGTTGTACAGCTATTCAAGAGCAAAGCCCATGGAGATAGCCGCTAAACGGGTCGAGACGCTGGTCACTACTTACCTCGAAATGACCAGCAGATCGGATTTCGCGCCTGCCTTTATCCGAGCTGCCGACATCGAAATCGTGAAGATGGAAATGCCGGATCTAGGTTTCTACAAGTTTCTTTACCAGTCCGTCGGCGAGGAATGGGCTTGGCGCGACCGCTTGCAAATGACAAATTCTGAACTTCGCGACATATTGTCTTCGCAAAACACGCAGGTACATGTTTTGTACGTCAGCGGATCCCCTGCAGGATACGTGGAATTGTTTCGCCACGAAGACGGCTCGGTTGAAATCGCCTACTTCGGACTGCGGGGCGACTACATGGGACGTGGACTGGGCAAACACCTTCTCAGCTACGGGGTTGCGCGGGCATGGGATATGAACGCGAGCCGTGTCTGGCTGCATACCTGCAACCTTGACGGTCCGCACGCCTTGGCGAATTACCAGAAACGCGGCTTTAAGATCTATAAGGTGGTGGAAGAACCGCTGCCAGCGCTTTACGCTTGATTTCTAATAATAACAACCCACCATGCTCGAGCAAGGAAAGGTCTGGTTATTTTCCGCGCGCGTCATATCTTTTCGCCGCCGCCGAGCGGCTTTGATCACCGGGCGGCTGTTTCTTCAAATCCGCGACTATCGCCGCAATACTTTCCGGATTCCAATCAACGAAAACGAGACAGACTCGATCGGCGAGGCCGCCATATCTTTGACGGATTGCGGCGGCCGCTCGCTCTGGTTCCGCCACGATCGCAATCTCACGCAGGATTTCTTCAGGAAGGCTACGCCAAAGGGAGCCGCTGTCGCCTAAAAGCGCGCGCCCCTTAAGCGAATCAAACAATTCTTCCCAGCCATGGTAGGCCGCTAACGAGTGATTCCTTCGAGCGAAGGCGTAGCGCGCGATGCCCTTTCCAGTGCCGTTCTGCGAATCAAGATCCTTTTCAAGGATATCAGGCGTGAATACGAGCGCTGGAATCGCGAGCTCGAATGTTTCGCGGGGTCTGCCCGAGCTTTCGAGTCCTCGAGACACATGTGGAACGACTACATCACGTAGATAAGACCGCGAATGCAGCACGTTTGCATGCAGCCCTTGACATAGTTCCCCGGCTAAGTCATAGACATCGCTATCGTCTCCCGACAGAAATATCGGAATCTCTGGATTCTCTATCGGCCCCGGATTGAAGAAAGGCGCCATCAGACGGAACTGATAATGTCGCCCTCGAAAACGCAAGCGTTCATCGTTTTGGAAGCTGCGCCAGATCGCTCGTAAACTCTCGAGGTATTCGCGCGTCTTGTCAACGGTTTCGGGCGGTTGACCACCTTCAGCAGCGGGCAGAAACTCGGGCATTTCCGCCTCCAGCCCCAGAATGAAGCGCCCGCCGGTTTGCCGGGCCAGATCCCAGGTTATCTGCGCGGTTATCATGGGGCTGCGCGGAAAAGCGTAGGCGGCCATTGTCCCCAGTCTGAACGGGCGTTGCGCGTTCTTTGCCGCTATGGTTAAGGGGAAAAAGGGATTGCTCAGCCATTCGGCGCTCCAAGCCGCGTCGAATCCCCAGGTCTCCGCTTGTGAGATCCGATCGGCGCAGGCGCGGAAATCCTTACCGGGCTGAAAGAAGATATCGATCTTCAACTTGGCATACCTTCACACCCGACCATGTTTTGCTCCTAAAAGATCAGATAATACTCGTTCTCTTTGAACCACTGCTGCCATTTCCGGTAGTCTGGGCAATGCTTTTCAACCAGCTTCCAGAAAGCTTTGCTATGGTTCATCACGCGCAAGTGACAGAGCTCGTGAATGATGACGCTGTCTATCGCCTCTGGTGGAGTCATCATCAGCCTCATGTTGAAATTCAGATTTCGCTTCGCGGAACAGCTCCCCCACCTGGTTTTCTGGTTTTTGATGCGGATCTTGTGATAGGTGAATCCGTGCATGTCAGCGAGTTCTCTGGTCCGCGGCGGCAGATAATCCTTCGCCTCAAGACGATAAAAGTTTTCTATCGCCGCTCGAATAACGTCAGTATTGTCCATAAACGCTGCTGAGAGCTTAACCTCTAGCCGATCCTCAAACCGCCGCACCCAGACCATCTCCTGGTCATCCTGCTCTATCAAGTTGAGACTAAGATTCTCGCCGAGGAAGGGGAAACTTGCGCCCTGCTCGTAGCGCCGCTCGTAGCGCATTTTCTGATAGGCGCGCATTTGCTCAAGCGCTTTCAGCACCCAGGCTTGCTTCTGTATGAACACTTCCGAGGGAGTTGGCTGATGTACGCGCAGGGGATAGACAAGTTGGAATCCACGCGCGACGTCAAATCGAAGGCTTATGCGCTTTGCGCGCGCGCTCTTGCGCACGCTGTAGTGGACAGTCTGACCTTGCAGTTCAATCGTTGGCATCAGTTTTCCATTGCTTTCGCAGCGTGGTCCCATATGGCACGCCTGCTTTGATCCTCTGGCTCAAAGGGGAAGTAGTATCCGACGCGATCAAGCAAGCCATCGTATCGTTCGCGAACGCGATAGGGCAGTTCGTCGGGCGGCGCAATCACTGCGAAATGTTCCAGCATCTCGTCGCTGATTAACGTATGCATTTCCTTCCAACGGTTGCGTCGCAAGAGTGTGTTCAGCTGAGGAATCAGGTCTTGCCAGCCGTGCAACTCAAGGACGCGACTATAGCTCGGCGTGCTGGCGTAAAAGGCGACCTGAGACTTGCTCAGGATCTTGCTTTCTTCAATTTGAGCTTCTGTTTCGCCCGTGACGACGAACACGGCGCAAGATAGTACCAGCTTGTTTGACATTCGAGAGCGTTCGCGCCCCGCTTGGAACGCGGGCGCCAATACATCGCGCAAGTATTGCGGCGTATGAAAGGAATGAATGTGAAACCCGTGACATAGCTCGCCTGCCAGTCTCGCCAACCCGGTATTGACTCCTGCGATGTAAATGGGGATATCGAGTTCCGGCGTCTGGGCGGCTGTACAGCCCGGGAAGGCCCATTCGTAGCTGTAGTATTCGCCATCGAAACTCAAAGGCTGGCCTGTGCTGAAGCTGCGCCACGCCAGGCTTAACACCTTGATATACTCTCGGATCTGTTGAACCGGCTTGCCCCAAGCCGCGCTAAATCGCTTGGTGATGTGTGGTTTGATTTGCGTGCCCAAGCCAAGAATGAAGCGCCCGTGAGACTGCGCCGCCAGGTCCCGCGCGTTCTGCGCCATCATAAATGGATCGCGAGGAAAAGCGACAGCGATAGCGGTTCCCAGGGAGATTTGACGCGTTGCCAAGGCAGCATGCGCTAGCGGCAGGAAGGGATTGTGCGCGGCTTCGGCAACCCATAAGCCGTCAAAACCATAATCTTCGACCGCTTCTGCAATTGTCGCGGCATTGTTCAGGTCATCGGCGAAAACAGTCACATCGAATTTCATGTGTCAATCTCTTTACCATGCTGATAACCATTGTATCCCACAGCTAAAGTCCTATGAAGTTTTGAATTAGAGTCTATTGACATGAAGATTCCTGGCGCATTCCGCCCTTTGCTAGGGCAATCGCTTCAAATTTTTTTACCACCGAGAACACCGAGGACACCGAGTTTAGGGAATTTTGATAACTATTCCTCTAAATTCGTCGCCTGAATATGGCAAAGTCGCCAGCGAAACTTCATCCGTCGCTCAAAATCGCGCCTGAAATAAGACAGGCTCTTTTGTTTCGTTGCTTTTCTCGGTGTCCTCGGTGGTTAATAATCAGTCCAAATTCGCATCATGCCAGTCGCCATCAGTTTGAAGCGATTGCCCTGCGCCCTTTGCGAACATTGTCGCTTGAGCTCGACTAAAGTGCTATAATCTCTTTCGGTTACTATGCAAACCGTGAGCGCCGACTCGTGTACACTGGTGGACGTTTTCTGCAAATCGACATCGCTAGGGTAATTCTATGAATATGGGGGACTCCCGCTTCGTCAACGTAGGGCTGCGCAACATCGCCGCCACCATATTGATCGCGCTTGGCTTATTGTTCGCCTGGGAGATCCGCGGCACATTGATGCTGACCTTCGCCGCGGTGATTTTGGTTGTGCTTTTCACAATGCCGGTTCGCCTATTGGTAGATCGCTTCGAAATGAATCGTTTCCTGGCGATTCTTGTGAGTGTCGTTGGTTTTTTTCTTGTGCTCGCGTTGATCGGAAGTTCCATTCTGCCTACCATCGTTACCCAGTTCACGCAGTTGACAGACCGGGTTTTGCCACAGGCTTTGCAGCGAGCGCAAGATGTCATTAACAGTGAAACGCTGATTGAACAGTTCCCATTCTTAAGAGACCTAGTGAATTTCGAATTCAATAACGAGTTGGTCAACCAGGTTGTATCACAGGTCACTGACCTCCTGGGACGCGTCGGTGGATCTGTATTGCCGGTAGTGGGTGGTGTAGCCAATACATTATTGAGTATCCTGATTATCTTTTTTATTAGCATGTACTTGCTTGCCGAACCCGAACTCTACGTGAATGGCATTATCAAATTGACGCCTAAATGGTACCGGGATCGCCTGCGGGTCATCCTGCGGCGCATTGACCTCACTTTGCGCGCCTGGCTCAGTGTCACGGGTGTATCAATGATCGTCGTCGGTTTGGGTACTGGATTAGGACTGGCCATGTTGGGCATACAGGAATGGGTCGCGCTTGGCGTGCTCGCGGGCGTACTGTCCTTTATCCCGAACTTTGGACCGGTGGTCGCTCTGATTCCCGCTGTCGCTGCGGCGATAGTGCAAGCGGAGAATAATATCATTTGGACGGTCGTGATTGTTTACGGCGTATCTTTTTTCCAAAGTCAGGTGTTGAGCCCCGTTCTCGCCAGCGAACGAATGAATATGCCGGCAATTCTCGTATTGCTTGGGCAGATCATTTTTGGATTCTTTTTCGGTTTCCTGGGCTTGATGCTGGCGGTGCCCTTGAGCGCGGTTGTGGCTGTGCTTGTGGACGAGATATACGTGAAGGATATTCTGGGAGATCGTCCCAAAGCGAAATCTCCCGAACAAGCTGTGCAAGACACGCAAGAATTAGCTACGGAGACACCCTAGGCACTTCGAGTATATCGTCTGTTGGCGAGCATACAGATCTTACAGAGTCTTGGTTTCATATTCGTCCAAGCCTGGATTCCATTCCTGTCAACAACGGAACCTGTCTAATAGCGCCTGTGATTGATCCGGAGTAAAGGAGTTGTTTCATAGTGAAACTTAAGCGCCTTTCGGCAATGATAACGGTGTTTTTGCTATGCAGCGCGGTAGTGGCGCAGGATTATTTCATTCGCGTTACTAACAACACCAATTTGAGAGCTTCGTCCAGCCTTGAAAGCGATATCGTCGAAACGGCGCCCGAAGGCGCCACCCTTCATGTGATCGGCGAGTTTAACCGTTGGCTGAAGATCAACACAAATGGCAACGAAGTCTGGATGGCGGATTGGGTCAGTTACACCCGCGTCGAAGACAGCGCCCAGACAGCGTCGCAGACCATGAGTGAGGTTGACAATTGTTGTTTTGTCGATCGGCAATGCAATACCGACCAGCAATGGACAAACGGGTATTGGGCTTTTCAAAATGGGCAATGCGCAGCGCCTACAGAATCTCAGACAGAATTGTCAGCGCAGCCCGCGAGCAATGCGCCGGGGCAAATTGACAATTGCTGTTTCGCTAGCTGGCATTGCAGTACCGACCAGCAATGGGCAAGCGGATATTGGGCTGCCCAGAACAATCAATGTGAGGGCTCGCAAGTGTCCACGAGCGCTGCGGACAGTTGCTGCGACTTGGGCTGGAATTGCACGCTCGCGGAAGATTGGATATTTGGGAAATGGGTGCTTGCGGATACCGGGCAATGTGGCTCACCCCTCTACGTTACTGTAGACCGTCTGATCATCCAGGGCTCAGAAACCTTTATCGGCCAGATCCGCGCAGCGCTGGATTTGCTGCGGACGCGGGCGCCAGAATGGTACGAGTACGTTATGGTCGGGCTTGAGAAGATCAGAGAAGCGCCGGATGTAACGGGTAGTGGCACACATGGCACTTCATTCAGCATAACCACATCGTTAGCAGCTGCCGGTAGGCTCGTTGTCGCGAGCTCAATCGTTCATGATGCTTGCCACGGACATCAGAATCTCACGAACTCGACCCTGTCTCATGGTGTGGAACGGGAATTGGAATGCACGATTATCCAGCTTGAAGCCTCGAGAGTGTTCGCGCCTCACTTAATCACCTGGCTTGAAGAGTTGATCGAAAACATCCACGATCCGGCATATCAGTGGTGGTAATACCCCTTCTCTCTGTAGAGGACAGTTAGGCCACCGCGCGTCAACTAAACAGCTAAGTCGAACTCTAGCGCGATATGGCGCTGTCGGAAAATAGGTCTTGACAAGACCATTGGGAGTAGCTAAATTATAGACACTGAGGGCGAGAGATAGCTACTCTCGTCTTTTTTGTCCCGATCATATGGGGCGAGTGCAAATTAACAGCAGAATAGTGGGTTAAGACGGAGAAATACAAACCCTGATCGAATACGGAGAGTTTGATCCTGGCTCAGGATGAACGTTGGCGGCG
>DAOULD010000191.1:0-9788 GCA_034420635.1 Anaerolineae bacterium
CCAAGCATCATGGAGTAAGTTCCCTCCTTGATTTCAAACTGTATACTAGCGTTTAAGCATATCCTTAGCCATATACGGGATTATCAACCACTGCCGGCTGACCATCGCGCAAGACAACCAGCTTACGGAAGCCGTCCCGCTCGATCGTGCCGTAGTCATGCCCGGCGCGGGCTTCCCAGACCGAAAAGAAGACAAAGTCCTCGTCGCCGATGTTGACCGTGCGATGCGCCCAGTAGGGCGGCACGTAAGCCGCGCTGCCGGCGACCATCTCGATCTCGCTGGTCTCGCCGCCATCCGTTTGCAGCAGCAGGTAACCGCGCCCGGACAAGCCAAAATAGACCTCGCCCTGTTCGCGCCGCGCGTGATAGTGCCCCTTGGTCATGTGATACTCATCGCCGATGCGCCCGGGCAGAATACGCGTCGTACAGTGCGGGATCTGTCCTTCTTCTTCCGGCAGTTCGACGCCTTGGACTTCATAGATCAGGCGGTCGCCTTCTTCCGACTGAATGCGCGCCGCTGCATTCCTGTCGGCGTACATCACGCTCATATCACTGAGCCTGCGCTGCATGATCACCCGCTGCGGCGACAGTACGCCCGTTGCAAAGTCAATTTCGGTCTTGAAAGGCTCAATCAAGTTCATGTCTTCTCCCGCCCCTGCTGTGCCGGGCGATGCGTTGCCGCAGCCGCCCCTAATTGCTCAAACACCTCGTCGGACAGCTCTATTTGAA
Organism: Anaerolineae bacterium; assembly: GCA_034420635.1. Lineage (GTDB taxonomy): Bacteria > Chloroflexota > Anaerolineae > Aggregatilineales > Phototrophicaceae > UBA6055. The sequence continues at coordinate 729 of DAOULD010000191.1, forward strand.
AAACTTCAGCAATGACCTGTGTCCAGCCATGCAGAAAGTAATTCCAGCCATCTTCAATCGTCAGACCTCGCTCTTCAGCTTGCGCCTCGGCTTGCCGCAGGAATCGACGCTTGCCGCGGTAGTTCAGCTCCCAGACCAAGCCATCTTGCGGGAAACGTGCCGCATCAGTGATCGGCGAGCCCGGGCGGTCCTTACCCATGCCGGTGGCGTTGATCACCAGCGATCCCGCGGGCAATCGGTTCATCAGAGCGTCGTTCTCGACAGCGTCGCTTTGGAGATAATAGACAAATTGAATCGCCGTATCCAGCTTGTCGTGGATGCGGCGAATGGCATCCAGCCGCTGCGGAACGATGTCAACGAGCAGGAACCGTCGCGGATGCGCAGCAATGCGCGAACGTTCGGCCATGCAAACGCTTATCGCGGTGGCGGCGCCCCCCGCCCCCAGGCACAGCACATCGCTCCGCCCCCCTTCCCAATGATCCGGGGGCACAAAATGATCCAAAGCCATACCGGAGGAGATCGTATCCTTGGCGAACCCTTTCAGAAGACCGCCGACTTTTGCGATACAAGATAGCTCGTCGCAAATTTGGGCATCGGGATCGAGGAAGTCAAACAGGTCGCGACAGGCTTGCAACAGGTCAAGTTTATGCGCAGTCACTAGAGCACCGCGCACTGAAGGATCGTCGCGTATTTCGCGAACGATACGGCGATAATTGGTTGCCGGGGCGTTTAAGGAGATATCACAGCCCTGCAGTTGAGCGTTTAAGCCGAGGATTTTCGCCCATTCCGGAAATATCTTCATAATTGAAGATTGTCCGGTGCTGACGCCGACAAATATGAAAGTCTCAATTGGCATGGATATAGTGTTCTGTAGCCAGCTTCACAGCGCGGCAATCTCTTCATAGGCCGGCGCCAGGGCATCGTAAAGCTGGTTGAAGACCGGCAGCATATTGTCATAGGTCGCTTGCGCCCTCCTGTCAGGCATGACAGTGACAGCGACGTCATTCATCGTCTCAATCATGGAAAAGCCCGGGTACAAGCCGACGCCAACGCCGCCGACCAGCGCCGCGCCCATCGAGGTCGCCTCTTCCAATATCGCCAGGCGTTGCACAGGCATACCGTATACATCCGCCATGATCTGATTCCAGATGCGTCCGCTGGCGCCGCCGCCGATCAGCCGCATAGCCTCAATCTGTGTGCCCTGACTGCGAAAGGCATCGAGGATGACTCGCAAGTTCATGGTCACGCCCTCCAGGACCGCGCGATACATATGCGCCCGCGTATGGCGGATCGTCAAACCGATAAAAGCGCCGCGCGCATGGGGGTTCCAGCGCGGACTGCGTTCGCCCATGAGATATGGCAAGAAGAACAGACCATCTGCGCCGGGAGCGACTTGCGCGACTTCCAGGTTGATAAGCTCGTAAGGGCTGATGCCGAGGCGTTCGGCGGTTTCCTTTTCGAAGAGCGAAAGCTGATCGCGCGTCCACTGATACGATGCGCCGGCCGCTTGCATGGTGCCTGTTGGCATGAACATATCGGGGATCACGTGCGCGAAGGTGAAGGTACGATAGTCGGGATCGTAGACTGGCTTAGCCGTGGAGATGGCGATCCACGATGACGAGCCGACGTAATTGTAAGCCGAGCCTTCTTCAATGACGCCAGCGCCGGCGGCCGCGCAAGCGCCATCGCCGCCACCGATGACGACCGGCGTTCCCGCAGCCACGCCGATGTCTTCAGCAATTTCGGCACGGACCTCGCCGACGACATCGATCGACGCCCGTATTTCCGGCAAGACATCAACCGGCAGATCAACCGCATCCAGTATCATCGCGGACCAGGCGCCACTGTTCAGATCGTAGAGATTCATGCTCGACGCGTCCGACGGATCGGTCACGAAATTGCCCGTCAGCCGCGCGACAATGGCGTCCTTAGCATGGACGAACTTGTGCGTTGCTCCAAAAATGTCCGGCTGATGATCGCGAATCCAAAGGATTTTAGCCAGCGAGTATGACGAACTGAGACGGTGGCCCGTGATTTGGTACAGATCCTCGAAAGAAACCCGCTCGCCGATCCAACGTTCTTGATCGAGCGCGCGCTGATCGGCCCAAATGATGGCGTTGCGCAGGGGACGCGCGTCTTTATCAAGCGGAACCGCGCCCATCATCTGTCCGCTAAAGGTGATGCAAGCGATGTCATTTTTTCTGATGCCCGTCTCGCTCAAGAGGCGGCGCGTCGATTGGCAGACCGCGTCCCACCAATCAGCCGGGTTTTGTTCCGCCCAGCCGGCCTGGGCGTATTCGGTATCATAAGCGTGGAATGAAGCGCCGACCAGTTTACCCTCACGGTCGTAGAGCGTTGCTTTGTTGCCGGTGGTGCCCAGATCGTGCGCGACGACATAATTTGGCATAGGCGGCTGTTCCTGCCCTGGAAATGGGACAAGCATACAGAATTCGTCGGCTGAATACAAGCAGGCTGTTAGATCGCTTCTTTTCCCGATAAAATGAGTCTGGGATATTTTCCCCCTGGCGGCGGCTGCCGCCCGAACCTGTGGGTTCAGTATCTTGTTCACATACAACGATGGAGTACAGCTATGCGTAAACTTTCTCTACTGATATTGCTTGGTCTGCTGACAGGCGTCATGGCAGCTGGGGCAAGCGCGCAAGATTTCTCGGGGCAGACTGTCGTCGTGGTAACACAGACGGGGTCAGCCATCGGCGGTCCCGTCCTCGACAAGGGACCGATTTGGGAGGAGGCAACTGGCGGAAACATCGAGTTGCAGACTTTCGCATTTGGCGAGCTGTTCGAAAAGATCGTCACGGCTCTATCGACGGGCTCGGGCGATTATGATGTGCTGATTTACGCCGCCGACTGGGCGGGGGATATCATGGCGCCGGGTTATGTGATGGAGATTCCGCAGGAAACGCTGGACGCCATCGAATCCGATGATGTGATTCCGCTATATGCCGACCGCATTACGACCTGGGGCGGCGTGCCTTATGCCCTGCCCTACGATGGCGACGCGCACATGCTGTATTACCGCAAGGACCTGGTCGACAACGAGATGTACGCGGCGGACTTCGAAGCGGCCTATGGTTATGCCCTGGGCGAGCCGACCACCTGGACGCAGTACCGCGATATCGCCGAGTTCTTCGATGGCATGGAAGTCGATACAGCCGGCTCGATGGCGCCGATCTATGGCGCCCTGGAAGCGCAGCGCCGCAACGCGCAATCTTACTGGGTGTACCTGTCCCGCGCCGCGGGTTATGGCAAGGTACCTGGCAACCCCTGCTTCTTCTTCAGTTGCGACGACATGACCCCACAAGTCAACAATCCGGGATGGGTCCGCGCGCTTGAAGAATACATTGATATCCGCAACGTAGGCGATCCGGAGATGATCAACTACGATGTGGCCGATACGCGCACGCTGATGGCGACTGGCACCGCCGTATTGAACCTCGACTGGGGCGATGTCGGCACGATCTCGGTTGACGAGAATGTCTCGCTGGTCAAAGGCGCGGTTGGCTTCGGCGTACTGCCCGGCGGCGATTCCTACTGGGACTATGAAGCTGGCGAATGGGTGATGGAAGAAAATCCGGCGCCCTTTATCGCCTTCGGCGGTTGGATTATCTCGATCGCGTCGGACAGCGATGTGACCGAAGCGGCGCTTGACTTCGCTTCTTTCCTGGCGAGCAAGGACGTAGTAAACGAACTGGCGGTTACCGGTGGCACGGGCATCAATCCCAGCCGCTTCAGCCAATTGGCGGATACCGCGCCCTGGGTCGCGGCCGGCTTCGATGAAGAGAGCGCAGCCGATTACCTGGACGCGATTCAGAATACGATCAACCACCCGAACGCCGTGCTGGACATTCGCATCACCGGTTCGGCTGAGTATCTGTCGACGTTGGACGCGGAGATAGCGCGGGCGCTCGCGGGCGAGATCAGCGCGCAAGAGGCGCTGGATAACGTGGCTGAATTGTGGAATGCCATCACGGACCGTCTGGGGCGTGACGCGCAAGCGGAGCAATACCGGGCAGCCGTTGGCTACATGGGTGATATGTAGTCTCCATTTCCCCGATTCCCGAATCATCGGGGAAATGGAGATAGGAACGCAACTCCGAAATAAGTAAACCCCTCCCGCATTGTTCGGGAGGGGTTTGGAGTGGGGGGTAAGACCTGGCAACCACAAGCATGAGCACCGTGCGCGAAGACAGACTCATGAAGCGGGTCTTCCTCAGCCCGGCTGTAGTCATCCTGTTTGCTTTGTCCGTTTTTCCGCTCATTTGGTCACTCGGCATCAGTTTCACTGATATGCAGCGTGGCGGGTCGACAATCGCCCGTCAAGCGGAAGCCGAAGGCATCACCGAAGGGGTCGGCTTTTTGGGCATGGGCTTCGAGCTGACCGGGCGGAACTATCAGCGATTGATCGGCGATACCCGCCTGCATAGCACCGTTCGCAATACGATGGTCTACGTCTTCTTCGGCGTGATTATTCAATACGTCATTGGTATAGGCTTGGCGACCGTACTCAACCAACCATTCCGCGGACGCAACTTGGTGCGGGTGATCTTCCTGATGCCGATGATGATAACACCAGTCGCGGCGGCCTATACCGGACGCATGTTCTTCGATTCCAACGCGCTGCGCTCGCCGCTGGCGCATTTTCTGCGACAACTCTCCAAGGCATTGCAATTGGAACAGACGATTTCGGTACCCTGGTTCACAGACATCAGCTGGGCGCCTATCGCTATTCTGTTGATTGACGCCTGGCAGTGGATTCCCTTCATGACCCTGATTCTGTTGGCGGGCATGCAATCCATCCCCGAAGATATCTACGAAGCCGCGCGGGTTGATGGCGCGAATGTCCTGCAAATCTTCTGGCGCATCACCTTGCCTATTCTATTCCCTATCTCGATGACAGTGATACTAATCCGCGGCTTAGAAATCTTCAAAATCATAGATGTGATTGTCGTGACGACGGGTGGCGGACCGGGCTCGGCCACCGAGTCATTGACCTTGTACATATTTGAGCAAGCGCTGAGCAACGGAAACTATGGTTATGCCAGCGCCATTGCCTATATCTTACTGATTCTCGTTATCATCTTCGCCTCTGTTTTTCTGGCTGTTGGCCGGCGCTGGTCCGGCTCGTGGGAACGTTGAGAGTCATGCCGAAGCCAAAGCGAAAGAGATTACTGCCGCGTTCCAGCAGGCGCGCGCTATGGCAATCCGCGATACTTTACCTCATCGTCATTGTCTGGTGCTTTATCGTCCTCTTCCCCTTTTACTGGCTGGTTACGACATCGGTCAAAAGACCTATCGATGTCAGTCGCGGACCCAACTATATCCCTTACGTCGACTTTGATCCGATTCCCGATCACTGGCAGGAGATGTTTGGCAGCCAACGCGAGTCGACCTTGCGGCATTTCCGCAATAGTCTGGTTGCCGCCACAGGCAGCACCCTGCTGTCAGTGATCATCGGAGCGATGGCTGGATACGGCTTGTCGCGTTTCAGGTACTACTGGGGGCGTCTGGGCTGGGACAACGACAATATCGCCTTTTGGATTATCTCGCAGCGATTCTTGCCACCAGCGATTTTCATCGTGCCTTTCGTGCTGCTCTATAATCAGTTCGGCATGATCGACACTTACATCGGCTTGATACTCGCCTACACCATGTTTAACATCCCCTTCGCCGTTTGGATCATGCGCGATTTTTTCAACGGCTTACCGATCGACTTGGAAGAAAGCGCGCGGGTCGATGGCGCGACGCGCTGGCAAGCCTTCTATCGCATCGTTTTGCCTTTGAGCGCGCCGGGTCTGGTAGCGGTGGCGATTTTCTCCTTCATCTTCTCTTGGAATGAGTACCTTTTCGCCCTGATGCTGACCAACTTCAACGCCATCACCATGCCAGTTCTAATCGCCGGGCAGAACAATACCCGTGGCATCGAATGGTGGTTTATCAGCGCCTTAACACTAACGGCAGTGGCGCCGGTGATCATTATCGGGTTGCTCTTGGAGCGCTTTATCACCCGCGGTCTAACCGCAGGCGCGATCAAGGGTTAGCTATTCCAAATTGGCGTGGCGCGCGTTCATGGCGCTTTCGTCCACCTGGAGCGCGCGCTTCAGTCGGATGATGAGCAAGTCACAGACTAATCCTAGACAATGCTCGAAGAGCGATCCCATCACCAGCACGGAGTCTTCTCCAGTTTTCGCGCCGGCTTTGAAGTTGCTGGCGGGGATATGGACAAGCGTCTTTGCAGCGGCGGCGATCGGGGACTCAAGGTTGCCGGTGACGGCCGCGATCGAAGTACCTATCCCTTTGGCGGTATCCACATGTCGCAGAAGCGAGGCGGTGCGTCCCGACGATGAACCAACGAGCAGCAGATCGGCTTCGGCGACCGCCGGCGTTGTGACATCATCAACAACATGTACGGTCAATCCCAAGTGCATCAAGCGCATGGCGAAGGCTTTCATCTGCAAGCCGCTGCGTCCTTTGCCCGCGATGAAGACGCGATCCGCGGATAGAATGGCCTGTTTCAGATCCTCAACCTGCGTCGCGTCTACCTGCCGCAACGCGCGCGCCAGATCGGCAAGAATGGCGTCGAAAAGTTCAGGCGTCTCCATACTGGCGTATCCCTTCATGAATTAATCGCGCCGCGAGGCCAGGATCCGCCGCCGCAGTGATCGCGGAACCGACGACGATGATTTGAGGGTGGAGCGGCAATATCTGCGGCAAGACTTCCAGGCTTACGCCACCGGCGATGGCCAAGCTCAGCGCGGGATAAGCCGCGCGCAGTTGAGCTAGCTGCCGCCAGGGAGAGCCGCGCTTGACCTGCTGATCGTGGGCGGTGTGCAGGCAAAGCAAGTCGCAGCCAAGCCCTATCAACTCAGCAGCGCGTTGGAGCGGATCCGCCACGCCTATCATATCGATCATGACCTGGCCGGCGCGCTTCTTCCCGCTGGCGAGGGCGCCCTGGATTGTCTCGTCGCCGCTGAGGCCCAGAGCAGTGACGATATCCGCGCCGGCGTCGAAGGCGATATCGGCTTCCGCTTCGCCGGCATCCATGATTTTGAGATCGGCGAGCAGGCGCAAACCCGGATAAGCGGCGCGAACCATCCGCACAGCGCGCATGCCTTCGCGGAAGACAAGCGGTGTGCCAATCTCAACGATATCGACATAGGCGTGCGTCTGTTCCAACACAGCGAGACCGTCGGACAGGTCTCCATCAAGGGCAAGTTGCAGTTTCGCCATGGCTATCCTTCGTAGTAGTCGATCCGCCGAAAATCGAACAGAATAGAGTATATAGAACAAGATCGCAGTGACAAAGGATGAGGACATGGCGGCGAGAATTGTAGTTATAGGCAGCTTTAATACGGATTTGGTGTCTTATGTGGGGCGGATGCCGCGTCCGGGCGAGACAGTACACGGCGACAGCTTCATGACCGGCGCTGGCGGCAAGGGTTCCAATCAAGCGGTGTCGGCGGCTCGCCTGGGCGCGGAGGTCACTTTCATCGGGCGTCTGGGCAAAGATGTCTTCGCCAATCTTGCTTACGAGCTCTGGGATGCCGAGGGCATTAACAGCGATTACGTCGTTCAAGACGAAGAAAGCGCGACTGGGGTCGCGCCGATCTTCGTTGATAGCGCCGGCGAAAACATGATCGTCGTGGTCCTGGGCGCCAATTCCCGCGTAAAGTCGAGCGATATTGACGCGGCCAGGGAGCGCATTGCCGCGGCTGATGTTTTGGTCGTGCAGTTGGAAATCAACACCGACATGGTGACTTATGCCCTGCAAGTGGCGAAGGAACTTGGCATCACGACGATATTGAATCCGGCGCCGGCAGCGCCGATCGCGCGGGAGACGATCCAGTTGGCGGATTATCTGACACCAAACGAAACCGAACTGGAAAGCCTCAGCGGCGGACCTGTATCTGATGTGGCAGCGGCGGCGCGCTCGCTGATGACGCGCGAGGAACAGATTATGGTGGTGACAATGGGCGCGCAGGGCGCGCAGGTCGTGTCGCGAGATCAGACCGACTTGCTGCCAACTTTCAAGGTGGATGTGGTGGATACCACCGGCGCCGGCGACGCCTTCAACGCGGCACTCGCTGTGGGATTGGCGGAGGGCAAATCGCTCGAAGAGGCTGTGCGCTTCGCCAACGCCACCGCCGCCCTGTGCGTCACCAAAGCCGGCGCCGCGGACAGCACCCCGCACAGAGCCGATGTCGATGCCCTGCTGGCAACTAGCGAATAACCGCCTTCAAGTGATCCGCCAGGCGCAGCGCCAGGGCGACGATGGTGAGCGTCGGGTTCGCGTAACCGCCGGTGGGGAATACAGCCGAGCCGGCGATATAGAGATTATCGACCCGATGCAGCCGCGAATTCGGGTCGACGATACCCCCCTCGGGCGCTGTCGACATGCGCAGCGCGCCCATGTGATGATCGCCCGTTTCCAGCGCGCCCGTATGTGGCGGGAGGGTCCAGTCTTCCGCGCCGCCACTGACGTCAGTGATCATTTCATGGCTGACAGCGCCACGCTGATAGAGATACTCAAGCGTGATTTCCAGAGCGCGCCTGGCGCTTCGCTTGTCGGCTTCGCTGAGTCGCCAATCGACATGAGCGACCGGCTGGCCGAAGATGGGATCCTTCCGGTCGAGATCTAATCGTATGCGACTTTCTTCGTTTGGCGTCTGCTCCCAGTTAAGATTGACCACAGCAGACGCTCGATCCGCGCCGAAATTCAATATGATGCGGAAGTTACCAATTCCCTCTTCCCGTAAGGCTGCCGGCCTTGGCGCCAAAACGCCCCAGGCGTTAAAGGTCAAATACTCGAAGACGAGTTCCGGATTGACCAGCGGCGTCACCATGTGTTGGTACGCTCCGCTCTCATCTGTTGGGGGTTTAAGGCGAATCTGCTGTTCGCGGAAGAAATTGCGGATTTCCGTCGGAATTACCTGGTCGAATCGGACTGTAGCGGCGTTGGTCAGCAAGGGATGCACCATGAAACCGCGCCCCAGTTGATCGCGCTTGTTATTGCCCAAGTCGCCGGAGAGCTGCAACAAGCGC
>DAOULD010000192.1:0-46588 GCA_034420635.1 Anaerolineae bacterium
GCCGGTGCGCGAGCTCTTCAAGAATCCCAAACATCCCTACACGCGCGGATTGATCAATGCCGTGCCACAAAAGGACGTCAGTCGCGGAGGGCTGATCGGCATTCCGGGCATGATCCCGAATTTGATCGATCCGCCGGCGGGTTGCCGTTTTCATCCCCGCTGCGAACAGGCGATGGACATCTGCCGCCGGCAGGTTCCGGCGGCGATCCCGGTTGGCGCGGAACACAGCGCATCGTGCTTCCTTTACCCGGAGGATGCATGAGCCGTCTGCTGGAAATCAATCATCTGAAAAAGTACTTTCCCATTCGCGGCGGCTTGCTAAACCGGAAGGTGGCGGACTTCCGCGCGGTCGACGACGTCAGCTTCACGCTGCAAGAAGGCAAAACCCTGGGATTGGTCGGTGAATCCGGTTCCGGCAAGACGACCGTCGGCAAGTGCATATTGCGACTTTTGGAACCCACTTCTGGACAGATCCTTTACGATGGGCAGGACATCACACACATCAAAGCCCGTGAATTGCGCCGCCTGCGGGGCGAGATTCAGATGATCTATCAAGCGCCGGCCGCTTCATTGAACGGGCGCATGACCGTCGGGCAGATTATCGGCGAGCCGCTTTGGATCCACGAAAAGCTGCGTGGAGACGAGGCCCGCGACCGCGTGCTGGAACTGATGACCGTAGTTGGCTTGAAAGAAGAGCACTATTACCGCTATCCACATGAATTCAGCGGCGGGCAACAACAGCGTATTGGCATCGCTCGCGCCCTGGCCGTGCAGCCGCGCCTGATCGTTCTCGACGAGCCGACCTCCGCGCTCGATGTTTCCGTGCAAGCGCAGATCTTAAACCTGTTGCAAGACTTGCAAGATCAATTCGACTTGACTTATCTCTTCATCTCGCATGACCTCGGCGTGGTGCGTTACATGTGCGACGAGGTCGCCCTGCTCTATTTGGGCAAAATTGTCGAAGTGGCGAAGACCGAAGTCATTTTTGAAGAACCCAAGCACCCTTATACCCAGGCGCTGATTTCCGCCATTCCCGAACCCGATCCAGATCTGCAACGGGAGGAAATCATCATCCGCGGCGATCTGTCGCACGCTTTTCCGCAGGGTGGCTGTCCCTTTGCGCCGCGCTGCCACGCTGAAAAACTTGCGAACTGCGATTCCGTTTTGCCACCGTTGCTCGAAGCGGAGCAACAGCATCTGGTCGCCTGTCATTTGCATCCCCCCTTATCCGCGTCATCCGCATCGGAGCTCCCTTGATGCTCAGCCAAATCACATTGGAAGATATCCGTCCCATCGGCATTGGCGCCGGCATCCTGGGCACGGGCGGGGGAGGCAATCCCTATCTCGGCGGCTTGCACCTGGCGTCGATCATTCGCGAAATGGGACCGCAAAGCATTATTGATCCCTTCGATCTGACGGATGACGCGCTCTGCTGCGTCGTCGGCAGCATCGGCGCGCCCACAGTCAGCATCGAGAAGCTGCCGGAAGGCACCGAGATGTGCCGGGCTCTGCGCTTGCTGGAGGAGCATATCGGCCGCCGCTTTGACGCGGTCGCCATCGCCGAGATTGGCGGCGCGAACTCCATGCAGCCGCTGATCGGCGGCTTGCAAGCTGGCATCCCGACTGTAGACAGCGACAGCATGGGCCGCGCCTACCCGGAAATCCAGATGTCCTCCTTCCTCTTCGATACCAGCGCCACCGCCGCGCCGCTGGCCATGGTGGACGCCGCCGACAACGCCGCGGTCGTACCGGGCGCGGCCAGCGACAAATGGGCGGAGAAAATCGCCCGCAACATCGCCGTCAGCATGGGCGCGCGCGCGGGACTGGCTGGCACAATCATGAGCGGCGCGCAGGTCAAAGCCGCCGGCGTCCACTACACGCTGAGCCTGGCCCATCATCTCGGCTGCCAGGTGCTTGAGGCGCAGCGACAAAAGTCCGATGTGCCCGAGGTCGTGGCAGAGGTATTGGACGGCAACGTTGTCTTTCACGGGAAGATCACCGATGTCGATCGCCGCGTCAGCAAAGGATTCGCGCGAGGTGGCGTTCGTATCGAGAGCTTCAGCGGCGCGGAGAAACTGGAAATCGAGTTTCAAAACGAATTCCTGATCGCGTTCATCAATGGCGAGGTGGCGGTGACGACGCCCGATCTGATCTGCATCGTCACCGAAGAAGAGGGCGAACCGGTCACGACGGAGTTGCTGCGCTATGGCACGCGGGTGGCAGTCATCGCCGTGCCCGCGCCGCCGCAACTCAAGACGGAGATTGCGCTCGAGGTGGTTGGACCCGGCGCCTTCGGCTACGACGTCGAGTTCCGTCCCTTGCCGGGCGGCGTGATTGGCGCCCCCATTGGCTCGTGAAGCAACGGCGCGGGTTTAGCGCGATTGCTTATGAGAGGGAGACTGCTTATGAAAGTCAAGTTGCTTGCAGCAATAACAAGCGTGTTTTTTCTATACAGTATGATATCGGCGCAGACTTATTCGATTCGCGTGGAATTCAATACAAATTTGCGCGCCGACCACAGTCTCGAGAGTCGCGTCGTTGAATCAGCGCCAGCCGGCTCCATTTTGCAAGTAGTCGACAGTTTCAATCGTTGGTTGAAGATTAACCGGAGCGGGCGCGAAGTCTGGATGGCGAGTTGGGTCAGCCACAGCAGAATCGCGGACAGCGGCCAGACAGAAACAGCCGCACAGCCTGCTAGCAATATCGACAACTGCTGTTTTGTGGATCGGCAATGCCACAACGCGCAGGACTGGGAGAATGGCTACTGGGCTTTCCAGAACGGCCAATGCGCCGCGCCGGCGGGGTCTCAACCCCAAACATCGACACAGCCCGTCAGCAGTGTGCCCGCGCAAGTTGACAATTGCTGTTTCGTTGACAGGCAATGCAATACGGATGCGGAATGGGCAGATGGCTATCATGCTTTCCAGAATAATCAGTGCCCGGTGTCGACGGGCGCTCAGTTAGGGGCAGCCACAGGCTCTCCGACGCCGAGTTCTGCCTCGATAATGCTTTCGACGCCATACATGACAGAGGGGGTCAGGCGCTTCCTTGCCAATCCCGCCTCAGATCCATTCAACAATTGCTGTCATATGCGCTATCAAGACAAAGACTGTAGCGGAGATGCTGAGTGGGAAGAAGGTTATTGGGCATATCAGAATCGGCAGTGCATTGCTCCCGCGCCGCTTGGCGCGCGTCCTTCAATAGAGGGCAACGCCACATTTGTAAACCTGGTGGAAAGAACCCTGGAATTGATAAGGATTCATGCGCCGGAGTGGCTGAATTATATCTACAGCAGCGGAACGCTGCAGATTAAATTGGCTCCCCCAGTGGGCGCTCATGGCTTTCTAAACTCGACCTGGACCATTTCAAGCGAAGAGCGAGCCTGGATGCTCGACCACGATTTTTTTGCGAGCTATGCGGGCTTCATCGCTCATGAAGCCTGTCATGCCATCCAGCAGCGAACTTACAGCCAATCAGCGGGCTGGACCAACGAAGTGGCTTGCGTCGAAGCGCAGGCGGCTGTCATTGAGGCAATCAATCCGAATCACCATGATATTTGGTGGCTGCGGGATCTGGTCGCTAATATCCAAAACCCTGAGCGCTGGTGGTGGTAGAGGTGCGACAGTTCATGCGGAGGTTGTTGGATTTGTATCAACAATCACGCAAGGAGAGGACAAATCGGAAAAGGAGTTTCTCAATGAGAGCGAAGCTGCTGGCGACAAAAATAGCCGTGTTTTTTCTATGCAGTATGGTATTGGCGCAGGGATATGATATTCGCACCACTGGCAGAAATAATTTGCGGGCTGCGCCCAGTCTTGATGGAACATTTCTTGAAACCGTGCCAGTGGGTACAGTCTTGCATGTCGTTGGCGCCTCGGGTAGATGGCTGAAGATCAACCGAAACGGCAATGAAGTCTGGATGGCGGATTGGCTAGGCTACAGCCGCGTCGAAGGTGGCGAAGGGACAGCACCCCAGCCCGCGAGCAATGTACCCGCGCAAGTTGACAACTGCTGCTTCGTTGACAGGCAATGCAATACAGATGCGGACTGGGCAGAGGGCTATCATGCTTTTCAAGATAACCAATGCGCCGCGCCGGCGGGGTCTCAGCCGCAAACATCGGCACAGCCCGTCAGCAGTGTGCCCGCCCAAGTTGACAACTGCTGTTTCGTTGACCGGCAATGCAATACGGCTGCGGACTGGGAGAATGGCTTTTATGCTTTCCGGGATAACCAGTGCCCGGTGTCGACGGGCGCTCAGCCAGGGGCAGCCACAGGCGCTCCGGCGCCGAACTCTTCCTCGATAATGCTTTCGACGACGTACATGACTGAGGGGGTCAGGCGCTTGCTTGCCGATCCCTCCAGAGATCCATTCAACAATTGCTGTTACATCCACCACCCCGTTTGTCAAAGTGACGAAGACTGGGAGCAAGGCTATCGGCAATACCAGAACCACCAGTGCATACATCCGGCGCCTCTTGGAACACGTCCCTCAATTGAGGGCGATCACCCCAAGTTCACGAAACTGGTAAATGACGCCCTGGCGCTGATAGCCACTCACGCGCCGGAGTGGCTGAAGTATATTGACGTCAGTGGAACGCGCGAGTTTCGGCTGATGCCGCTTGGCGGGGCTGGGGGATTCTATAGTCGGTCTTGGATCATTGGTCATGAATGGTTGGCTTATGAACGCGATGATCCGGCCTGGCAGCCTGACTTTCACTATATTGTGGGATACGCGGGCGGTATCACGCACGAAGCCTGCCATGCCATCCAGCAGCGAACCTACTCCCAATCGGCGGGCTGGAGAAACGAAGCAGCTTGCGTCGAAGCGCAGTTGGCTGTCATTGAAGCCATCAATCCCAACTCCCGGGACGTCCCTTGGCTGCGGAATCTGATCGCCAATATCCAAAACCCTGAATACTGGTGGTGGGACTAATGGGAAGGTGATTATTGGACCGGACGCTTTTGGCTATGATGTAGATTTCCCACCGTTGCCGGGCAGAGAGGTTGGCTTGTGGTCAACTTTTATCGGAAGCTATCAGAAAGGAATCACTCAATGATAAGCAGAGTATTCGCCATCATGACAGCCGCGCTAGTCTTGTGCGGGGTCGCATCGGCGCAATCTTATTCGATCCGCGTGGAATTCAACACAAATTTGCGCGAGGAACACAGTCTCGATAGCCACGTCGTTGAATCGGCGCCGGCCGGCTCCATTTTGCAAGTAGTCGACAGTTTCAATCGCTGGCTGAAGATTAACCGGAGCGGGCGCGAAGTCTGGATGGCGAGTTGGGTAAGCCACAGCAGAGTCGCGGAGAGCGGCCAAACAGCATCCCAGCCCGCGAGCAATGTACCCGCGCAAGTAGACAACTGCTGTTTTGTGGATCGGCAGTGCCACAGCGCGCAGGACTGGGAGAATGGCTACTGGGCTTACCAGAACGGCCAGTGCGCCGCGCCGGCGCAGCCACAGCCTCAGATACCTGCACAGCCCGTCAGCAGTGTGCCCGCGCAAGTAGACAACTGCTGCTTCGTTGACCGGCAATGCAATACAGATGCGGACTGGGCAGAGGGCTATCATGCTTTTCAAGATAACCAATGCGCCGCGCCGGCGCCGGCTCAGGCGCAGACATCAGCGCAGCCCGTCAGCCATGTGCCCGCGCAAGTTGACAACTGCTGCTTCGTTGATAGGCAATGCAATACGGCTGCGGACTGGGAGAATGGCTTTTATGCTTTCCGGGATAACCAGTGCGCCGCGCCGGCGGGGTCTCAGCCGCAAACATCGGCGCAGCCCGTCAGCAATGTCTCCGAGCCAATTGACAACTGCTGTTTGGTCAACAGACAGTGCCACAGCGAGGGGGATTGGGAGCAAGGCTTTTACGCCTATCTGGCGGGCGAGTGCCCGGTGGCGGGCGGCGCGCCGAGAGTGGCTTGGACGCCAAACATGACCGAGGGCGTCAAACAGTTTTTGGCCAATCCCTCCAGTGACCCCTTCAACAACTGCTGCTACATGCACCATAACACTTGTCACAGCAGCGGTGACTGGGAGCGCGGCAGAAAGGATTACCAAAAGCACGAGTGCCTTCACCCGGCGCCTCTCTGGACGCTTCCCACAATAGTGGACAACGGAACGCCAGTGGGCAGCGCAAGATTTACTGACCTGGTGAACACTGCCCTGGATTTGATACGGATTCATGCGCCGGAATGGCTGAGATATATCCAGCTCAGTGGCGTGAGGCAGATAGAACTGATACCCGGGAAGCTAACAGCTGGGTTCTGGAACCAGCGATGGTTGACAGGGCTCGGCTATTGGAGCGAGCAACAGACTGATCCAAATTGGGTACCCGACATCAACTATGTTTTGGAGTATGTGGATGGCATCACGCATGAGGCTTGCCATGCCATTAAGCAGCGAACCTACACTCAAACTGCCGGCTGGGCAAACGAAGTACCTTGCCTTGAAGCGGGCAGTGCTGCAGTAGAAGCCATCAGACCCCACGCTCGGGGTTTCCGCTGGCCGCGGACTTAGGTCGCCAATATCCGAAATCCTGAAGTTTGGTGGTGGGACTAATGAGAACCTTGACGTTGGATTGGGCGCTTTCGGCTAATGTAGATTTTCGATCGTTGCCGGGCAGGGAGATTGGCTTGCGGCCAAATAAGGGAAAGATGTAGAGGCGACTCTGTGAGTCGCCCGCCAAAAACCCGACAATTCGAGTATCTAACTTCATTCGCCTGGGAGAATCCAGATGGATCCGCGTTGCAACATTTCCGGCTGTGTTCTTGAGAAACGAAATAACACACGGGATCAGAACGAGCCAGAGATCATTCAGGCACTGCGGGAAATGGACGCAACTTGGCGCCGGCTTGATGCTACACTTGGCGGTGAAATGGCCGGCGTCCCTGACCTGCTTGTTGGCTTTGGGGGCAAGAATTACTTGTTGGAAGTCAAGAGTGTGCGCGGTCGCTTGAATCCGTACCAGAAGGACTTCCATGATAAGTGGCTAGGACAGGTGCATACTGTCAGGTCGGCTGACGACGTTCGGCGAATTCTTGGGGCTGATTGGCTCGATGATACGCAGCCTTCTCCATCCACGCTAGCAATACGGTTTTCGCGTAAGCCACAATGGGTAGGGTAAGGGAGCTAAACATATGACAGAAGTGAGCTTGCCAAGAATAAAGGAAATGGTGAACCCAATGCTGCAAGCGCTTAGGAATCTAGACGGTTCCGCTCATAATGACGCCATCCGTCAGGAAGTCGCTACACTCATGGATTTGAATCCAACTCAACTTCAATCCACGTTCATAAGAAACGGGACTGAGGTCCTAAGAATTGATAATCGCCTCGATTGGGTAAAGGTATACTTGGGGACAACTGGCTATATAGAAAAACAGGGGGACGGTGTTTGGACACTGACTGAACGAGGCATCCAGAGCGATGTCGTTGACCCGCAAGAGATTATTTCGCGCGCCCGTGAGACTCATCGGCGTTGAGCAGTGCTTACACTTCTGCTTGCTAGATAGTAACCATTTAATCTCGACATGATGGACATGATGAATGGAGGAAACAGGTACCATGAGAATCGGAATTGATGTCGGCGGCACCAACACCGATGCTGTCTTGATGGACGGCACGACCGTCGTCAGCTCGACCAAGACGCCGACCACCGCCAACGTATCGGAAGGTATCGCGGCAGCCTTGCGGGATGTCATCGCGGATTCGGGCATCGACACGGGGACCATCGACGGCGTGATGATCGGCACCACGCATTTCACCAATGCCGTGGTCGAACGCAAGCACCTGACGCCAACCGCTTGTATTCGCCTGGGCTTGCCGGCGACGGTCTGCCTGCCGCCCATGGTCGATTGGCCACTCGATTTGCGTGACATAGTCGGAGGCAACGCTCATCTGGCGCACGGCGGGCACGAATTCGACGGGCGGGAAATCTCGGCCTTTGAGCCGGACGAAGTCCGCGATATCGCCGAAAAGATCAAGGCAGCCGGTTTGAACGCCATCGCCATCTCGTCGGTGTTCTCGCCGGTCAATTCAATCTTTGAGGAACAGAGCGCCGAGATCGTGCGTTCGGTGATTCCGGACGCCAATATCACGCTGTCGAGCGAGATCGGGCGCATCGGTTTACTGGAGCGTGAAAACGCCGCCATCATGAATTCCTGCTTGCGCCAACTAGCCGCTCGAACGGTCGACGGTTTCAAAGCCGCGCTCGATGAATTGCGCATCACGTCGCCCTTTTACATCAGCCAAAACGACGGCACCTTGATGAATGCCGATTTCGCCAAGGAATATCCAGTGCTGACCTTTGCGTCAGGACCGACAAACAGCATGCGCGGCGCGGCCTTCCTCAGCGGACTCAAGGACGCCATCGTGGTCGATGTCGGCGGCACCACCACCGATATCGGCGTCTTGCAGCACGGCTTCCCGCGGGTCGCGGCGCTGGCGGTGGAAATCGGCGGCGTACGCACCAACTTCCGCATGCCCGATACCTATTCCATCGGTTTGGGCGGCGGCAGCTTGATCCAAGAAGACCCACTCAAAGTCGGTCCACGCAGCGTCGGCTACGAACTGACCGAGAAGGCGCTCGTCTTCGGCGGCGACGTGCTCACGGCCACCGATATCATCGTCGCGGGCGGGGGGGAAGACATTGGCGACGCCAATGCTGTGGCTGATTTGGATAGCGGTCTCGTCGAAGCAGTGCAAACGCGCATTATGGAGATGATCGCTATCGCTGTCGATCGCATGAAAACCAGCGCCACTCCGGTGCCGGTCATCGTGGTCGGCGGCGGCAGCATCCTGGTCACCGGCGAAATTGAAGGCGCATCCGAAATCATCAAACCCGATCACTTCCCGGTCGCCAATGCTATTGGCGCCGCCATCGCCCAGGTCGGCGGAGAATGCGATCGCATCTTCTCTTTGGCTGAGCTCAGCCGCGACGAAGCGCTGGACCAAGCCAAACAAGAAGCCTCGGACCGCGCAGTCAACGCCGGCGCTGCCGCCGCAAGCGTCGATATCGTAGATGTCGAGGAAGTACCGCTGGCCTACCTGCCCGGCAACGCCACGCGCATCATGGTCAAAGCTGTCGGCGATTTGCGTGGTGTTCTCCCCCCTGGAGAGGGGGGAGGCGTGGAGAGGGGGGCGTAAGATGCGCATCATTGACGAAACAGTATTGGAAGACCTGGCGCTCGGGGCTGCGGTCTTGGGCACCGGCGGCGGTGGAGATCCTTATATCGGCAAATTGATGGCGCGCCAAGCCATCCGCGACTACGGTCCTGTGGAACTCTATACGCTGGATGAACTGGACGATGACGACCTGGTTGTGCCCACCGCAATGATGGGCGCGCCAACCGTCATGGTCGAGAAGATGCCCAACGGGGATGACATCGTCAACGCTTTTCAATCGGTCGGCAAATATATCGGCAAACCGGTGAAGGCGACGATGAGCATCGAAGCGGGCGGACTCAATTCCGTGGTGCCGATTTACTGCGCCGCGCGGCTGGGCGTGCCCATGGTCGACTGCGATGGCATGGGACGCGCCTTCCCAGAGATACAGATGGTCACGCATACCATCCACGGTATTTCTTCGACGCCCTTCGCCATGTCAGACGAGCGCGGCAATACCGTCCTTATGGAGACGATCAGCAACTTGTGGACGGAGACCTTCGCTCGCAGCGTCACGGTCAATATGGGCGCTATGGCGATGATCGCGCTCTATGCGGCGACGGCGGCCGAACTGCGCGAAGCAGCCATCCCCGGCACTATCACCTTGGCTGAGGAGATCGGCAAAGTGGTGCGCCGCGCTCGGCTTGAAGAAGAGGAGCCGGTGGAAACGATCCGCGCGGCGGTCGGCGGGTATTTGATCTTCAGGGGCAAAATCGGTGATGTCGAACGCCGCACCGAAGCCGGCTTTGCCAAGGGCGATGCCATCATTGACGGCATTGACGAATACGCGGGCCAGTCGCTGCAACTCAGCTTTCAGAATGAACATCTCGCCGCCCGTATTGATGGCGAGTTCCGGGTAACGGTGCCTGATCTGCTGGCGGTCTTGGACGTCGATACCGGCGAGCCGATCACCACCGAAGGCTTGCGTTATGGTTTTCGCGTCGCCATTATCGCCATTCCCTGCGCTGAGAAATGGCGCAGTCCCAAGGGGCTGGAAATCGTCGGACCCGCATACTTCGGTTATGACACCGATTACGTTCCAGTAGAGGAACGTTACGGAGGCGACTGATGCGACTGCTCTATGAAGAAAATATTGAAGACATCGCGCTGGGCGCGGCGGTTCTTGGCACCGGCGGCGGCGGTGATCCCTACGTCGGCAAGCTGATGGCGCGCGAGGCGGTACGGCAGTATGGTCCCGTTGAGCTTTACACCCTGGACGAACTGGACGATGATGACCTGATCGTGCCATCGGCGGGTATGGGCGCGCCCATCGTCATCGTGGAAAAGCTGCCGGCTGGCGACGACATGATCCGCGCCTTTCAGGCGCTGGGAAAATACTCCGGGCGGAGTCCGCGCGGCACCATGAGCATTGAAGCCGGCGGACTCAATTCGATCATGCCGATTTATGTCGCCGCCCGCCTGCGCATCCCCATGGTGGATTGCGACGGCATGGGACGCGCCTTCCCGGAAATACAGATGACCATTTTCACCGCCCACGGCATCACCGCCAGTCCCTTCGCCATGTCCGACGAACGCGGCAATGTCCTGCTGATGGATACGGTGAGCAACAAATGGGTGGAGACCTTTGCCCGCTCCTGCGTCGTGCACATGGGCGCCGAGGGCATGATCGCCCTCTATTCGGCGACGGTCAAGCAACTCAAGGAAGCCGCGATTTACGGCACGATTACGCTCGCGGAAGAGATCGGCCAAACGGTGCGGGACGCCCGCCTCAACGAGGCGAATCCGGTTGATGCCGTGCGTAAAGCCGTCGGTGGATTCTTGATCTTTCGCGGCAAGATAACCGATGTCGATCGGCGCATTGAGGGCGGCTGGAACCGCGGCGACGCCACAATGGCCGGCACTGGCGACTTTGAAGGGCAGGCGCTCAATCTCGACTTTCAAAACGAACATTTGGCCGTGCGCGTGAACGGCGAATTTGCCGCTACCGTGCCCGACTTGATCGCCGTGCTGGATGGCGAGACCGGCGAGCCGATCACCACCGAGGCGCTGCGCTACGGCATGCGCGTGGCTGTCATCGCCTTCCCTTGCGCGCCGCAATGGCGCGAGCCCGAGGCTCTGAAACTGGCTCACCCGCGCTATTTCGGCTATGACGTCGATTACATCCCGGTGGAAGAGCGCTACCGAGGCTTTTGATGCGTCTGCTCGATGAAGAGAATATCGACGACATCGCGGTTGGCGCGGCGATATTGGGCTCCGGCGGCGGGAGCAACCCATATATTGGCAAGTTGATGGCGCGCGAAGCCATCAGGCAGTATGGTCCTGTCGAACTTTACACGCTGGACGAACTGGATGACGATGACTTGATAGTGCCTGCCGCCGGCATGGGCGCGCCGGTTGTCGCTGTGGAAAAACTGCCGGCCGGGGACGATATCGTCCGCGCCTTTCATGCCTTGGGCAAATACACTGGCCGCGCTCCCCGGGCGACTATGAGCGTCGAATCCGGCGGTATGAACTCGGTCAGGCCGATCTACCTCGCCGCGCGTTTGGGGATTCCCGTAGTCGATTGCGACGGCATGGGACGCGCCTTTCCGGAAATTCAGATGACGGTTTTGACCGCCTGTGGCATCAGCGCAAGCCCATTCGCGATGTCCGACGAACGCGGCAATGTCCTGTTGATGGATGCTGTCAACAACAGATGGGTGGAAGTCTTCGCCCGCTCTTGCGTGACGCACATGGGCGCAATCGGCGCGATCGCGCTTTACTCGGCGACGGTCAAACAGTTGAAGGCTGCCGCAATCCCCGGCACGACAACACTGGCGGAAAAGATCGGCAGGACTGTGCGACTGGCTCGCTTGAAGGAAAGGAATCCGGTTGATGCCATACGCGTCGCGGTCGACGGTTTTCTCGTCTTCCGTGGCAAGATCACCGATGTCGATCGTCGCGTTTCAGAAGGTTTCGCCAAAGGCGGCGCTAGGATGACCGGCAGTGGCGCATTCGCAGGGCAAGAACTGCAACTCGATTTTCAGAACGAGCATCTGGTACTGCGCGTCGACGGTGATTATGTGGCGACCACGCCCGATTTGATCGCGGTCTTGGACAGCGAAACCGGCGAGCCCATCACCACCGAAGCGCTGCGTTATGGCATGCGCGCCGCGGTCATCGCTTTCCCCTGCGCGCCGCAATGGCGGGAACCGGCCGCGCTGGAACTCGTTTGTCCGCGTTATTTTGGATACGATATCAATTACGTACCGGTCGAGGAGCGCTACAGTAGCGTTTCGTCAGCTAAGAAGGAGTACAAGGAGTTAGGTAAATGACTGAGGATTCGTCGCTTCTAGGCCAGGCAATGTCGGGTGAAGATTTCCGAAATTATGATTTGTCTGGCATGGACTTCTCTGGTGCAAACATGATGAATTGGATCTTGTCTGACACGGATTTGACAGGCGTGGATTTGTCTGGTGCGGATTTGTCTGGTGCGGATTTGACGGGCGCGAATCTGACGGACGTGGATTTGTTTGGCACTACGTTGACGAACGCAATATTTGACAAAAGCACCATCTTGCCAGATGGCAAACGATGGAATTCGTACACCGACATGAGCCAATACACAAAGAACTGGTCTTGCAAGAATGTGTCTTCTAAACGTCTAGATATTAGGGATATTGACTTAAAGGGATGTATCTTGGCCGGAGCAATACTAAGGGATGCAAATTTGGTCGGAGCAGAGTTAATTCACACAGATATGTCTCATGTGGACTTGACGGAGGCAAATCTGTCAGACGCAAATTTAACGAATGCGAATTTGGTGGAGGCAGATTTGTATGTCACTAAATTGACAAGAGCAGATTTGTCCTTTGCAGACCTGTGCGGAGCGAATCTGAGAGACGCAGACCTAAGTTTTGCGAAGGTGACACGCGCGTTCTTCGACGAAGAAACTACTTTACCCGACGGAAGTAACTGGCATCCATCTACCGATATGCGGCAATACACAAAGAACTGGTCTGGCGTGGACTGGTCTGGCAAAGATTTGTCGGGAGCCAATCTGGCTGACACTATCTTATCTGGTGCAAACTTATCCAATGCATTCTTGTTTGGGGCAGACTTGCATAATGCAATCATCATGAATGCGAACTTTGCCCGAGCCGGGTTGTCGGGTACTAACTTGCGGCACACGGACTTGTCTGGTGCTCACTTCTGTTTTGCGGATTTGCGCGACGTTGACTTGACGGGCGCAATCTTGTCGAATGCTTCGCTGACTGGAGCGAACTTACATAGAGCGAAATTGCAGGCTGCGGACCTGTCCGGTGCAGACTTGAAAGACACAGACTTGTCATCTGCATGGTTAGATGGAGCGAATTTGTCGAAGGCGGACTTGTCTGGTGCAAACTTGGCCGGAGTCAATTTATCTGATGCGCACTTGGCAAATGCGATTTTGAGCGAAAGCACGACTTTGCCTGATGGTAGTAAATGGTCACTTGACACAGATATGCGCAAGTACACCAAGAGATGTTTAGGTGTTGACTGGTCTGGTGAGAGCTTGCGAGAAGCGAACTTGGATTACGCGGAGTTAGAGGACGCGAGGTTTGTAGGAGCTGATCTGACTGAAGCAAGATTGCACTATGCGAATGTTCGGAAGGCCAACTTACGCGAAGCAAATTTGTCAGGCGCGGACTTGTGTGATGCGGATTTGCGCGAAGCGGATCTGTCATATGCCATCTTAAAGAATACGTATTTGTTCTATACGGACTTGTCAAATTCGGACTTGTCGTGCGCGAACTTGGAGGAGGCGAACTTGCGAAATGCGTCGTTATTTGAAACTAACATGAAATACGCTAACCTGTGGAGAGCGGATTTCCGCCATGCTGATTTGAGGAAAGCGAAGTTGGATCAGTCGTTCTTTTACAAAAACACTATATTGCCCGACGGCAGAAAATGGTCGCCCGAAACCGATATGACGCAATTCACGAACCCATGAAACACGTAACACTTGATGACACCGCAGCGATTGCGGTGGGCGCCGGCATCCTCGGCACTGGCGGCGGCGGCAGCACCTACTTGAACCGGCTGCGACTGAACAAGGAATTGCGGGCGCGGGACCGGGCGGTCGCGGTCATTCGCGCCGATGATGTGCCCGATGACGCCTTGGTTTGCGCCGTGGGCGGCATGGGCGCGCCCACGGTCAGCAACGAGAAATTGCAAGAAGGTCAAGAGATCAAGCGAGCCGTTCGCGCGCTGGAAGATCACCTGCGGCGGAAAGTATACGCAATTGTCATCGGCGAGATCGGCGGCGGCAATGCCCTGGGTCCCATGATCACGGCATTGCAATGTGGCTTGCCCGTCGTCGACGGCGACAGCATGGGGCGTGCCTTCCCCGAATTGCAGATGGATACCTTTATGATTTATGGCTTGGCGCCAGCGCCCTTTGCCCTGGCTGATGCTCACGGCAACGTCTCGATCTTCAAGCGCATCGGCTCGGCGGAGCAAGCGGAAGCCTTCGCGCGCAGTTTGACCATCGAGATGGGCGGTTCCGCCGGCCTGGTGATGCCCATCATGTCCGGCGCCGATATGAAAGCGACTATCATCCGCGACACGCTCAGCCTGGCAAAGCGCATCGGCGAAGCGGTGCTCGATTGCCGCGCCCGCAGCGTAGAACCGGCGGAGACTGTCGCTGCGCTCTGCAATGGCGCAGTCATCTTCACCGGCAAGATCGTCGATGTCAATCGACGTACAGTGGAAGGGTTCGCGCGCGGCAGGCTCAAAATCAGCGCCTTTGACGACTTCAACCAGCAAATGGAAATAGACTTCCAGAACGAAAACCTGATCGCGCGCGTGGGCGACGAGACACTCTGTACGGTGCCCGATCTGATCACGCTCGTCAGCCTGGAGGACGGCGAAGCGATCGGTACAGAATCTTTGCGCTATGGCTTGCGCGTCGCGGTGCTGGCGATGCCGGCGCCCAAGGAGTTGAAGACGCCGGAAGCGCTGGCGGTGGTCGGTCCCCGGGCTTTTGGCTACGATGTCGAGTTTTCTCCAATGGCGGGGGATCTGTTGTAGGGAAGAGCAACATAAACATCTAATTCAATATTGTGTACAATGACCTGTCTAATTTCTTGATCAAATACCGGAAGATAGGTCAAAGTGACAAAGTCGAGAAAACTGTACATTTCGTCGTATGGTCCAGAGGAAGAGCCAATAAAGGCGGGTTTCTTCTGGCTATTGGATGCGGCGGTTCGCGGAGGCAGCGAGCGCGCATACTTGGCGGTTCCAACGCTTCAAAACTTGGACGGAGTAATATCTGAAGCATTTGGCGAAGACTGGGTAAAGTCCCTTAAACGAGACAAGAGAATTGCAGTAACCTATGGAGGCGCTAGTCTAAACCTGGACTTGCTCACCGAAAGAATTGACTCTGACTCAATTCACAAAGGTCCAGCGCTTGTATTCTATCCAAACGCGAGACTGCTGGAAAAGATGGACGATCATTACGGAATAACGGACGTTCTCGTTGTACCCTGGATCATGACGGATATCGAGGAATGGATTCTAACGTGGAATGCGCAGGAATTGGGTAAGGAGGACAGCCAGATGAGCGAAACCGCATTCTCAGATCCCGTCGTGGAAGCAGCTTTGCAGAGCTTGACTATTCGCGTAAACCTCAGCACCGGACTTGGACATCCGTCAGACAGGGATGCCGCCATATGGCTTTTTCGCAACTTGAAGCGGGCGAACATTCGCTACAATCCGATTGAAATCAAGGGATGGCTCCTGCGCCACGGTTGGCGGGCTGAGCACGCGAATGAGGTGAAAGAAGTTGCCGAAAAGATTCAAAATGGCAAGCGGCTTCGCACGTACAGCAAGCGCGACATGTGGATCGAAAACATCGTTGAAAAATGGCGGGACGACGCCTCGAAACGGTAGTGTCTACTGTTTATGTAAACCGCGGCGAGCGCGCGGCAAGCAGGTTTATTATTTTGCGTGGGCGCGGCGGAGTTTTCGCCGGTTACGCGCCGAGCGGCTATTGACAATGGAACATAAGTGCTAGACAATACGAAAGCCTGACTTAGCTTGAGAGGTGTTGTCATGAAAAGCAGCTATGACACATCAAAAGTCATCAAGAAAATAGCGCAAGAACTAGCCAAACAGCAGCGGCAAGCTTTGGCGCAAATAGCAGGACACTTGGCTGATCAACAGAAGACAGACGTGTCCGCGATTGAGGATTTGCCAGCCTCTCAACTTCCGGACGTAGATAAAATAGCCCGGCAAGTTATTGCCATCGCAACACTAGAGGCGATTGTGCATGAAGCTATGATACGACCCCTTGTTAGAAACGCATTATCAACTGTAGTTGACGACTGCGTCAGGAAGACATTGACTCAGACAGATTTCGCTGAAGCGTTAATTGATAATCTGCAACATTCAATTGAACGCTCGGATCTAGCCGCTGCGCTCAACAAACAAATTCAGGAGCCTGCGATTAGGGATGACTTCGAGTCGGTGGCATCTAAACATTTGAATGAGATCATTGTTGAGGGCGATTTTGTCGATCTGATTGAGGAACGAGTCAATGCGCTTATGGCGCCCTCTCTTCTTGGGCAGCAGCTTCACAGGCATTTAGATGATCTTGTAGCGAAAACGGACTTTTCAAAGTTGCTCTCCGAACGTTTGCAAGCGGTTTTCAGCGAGTTGGATCATCCGCCTACGTTCAATCAGCAGAATCAGGATGTGGCTGTTGAAGCAGATCTTGTTGCATGCCTTAGCGTGGACGGATCCACAGCAAATGCCCACATCAAACAGCTTGCTGAAGCGCTGTGTAGCGCTATCAGAATAGAGAGCTTCCGACTTATACCCTATGACCAATTCATTGATCGGACATTCGGCAGCCTGCCAGACTTTACACTAGAGCGCGATCAGCCTGATTATGTTGAAGTCAGTGAAGAACTGGAATGAAGTATCTTTTGGATACCGATATCTGTGTCTTCATGTTAAGTGGTCGCGAGCCGAACGTGCGCCTGCGGATGGAAACTGTTCCGGCAGCCGATATTGCGATCAGCACCGTTACGAAAGGCGAAATGTATTCCGGTGCTGCCCGCAGTCAGCAACCGGCGCGAACGGGCGAAAGGCAGTTAGACTTATTTTTGCGCTATGCCAGCTTGCCCTTCGACGATGTCGCCGCGCGCGAATATGGACGCATTGACGGTCTGTTGAAGAGTCGCGGAATGAGCATCGGACCGCTCGACACACAGATCGCCGCCATCGCTCTTGCCCACAACTTGACCCTCGTCACCCACAACACTCGGCACTTCAGCCGCATCCCGAATCTCGCGTTTGAAGACTGGACGATACTATCGGCGAGCTAGACCAACCACAAGGAGTCCGGCATGCCCAAGCAACCCCACATCATCATCTTCAACCCTGATCAATGGCGCGGCGATGCCATGCATCACCTCGGCAATCCCGCCGCGGTCACGCCTAACCTCGACTCCATCATCCAACGCGATGCCGTCTCCTTTCGTCATGCCTTCTGCCAGAACCCGGTCTGCACGCCCAGCCGCTGCTCCTTCATGACCGGCTGGTATCCCCATGTGCGCGGGCACCGCACCATGTTCCACATGCTGCGCCCGGACGAGCCCGTGCTGCTCAAGTATCTCAAAGACAAGGGCTATTTCGTCTGGTGGGGCGGCAAGAACGACCTGGTGCCACGTCAGAATGGCTTCACTGAGTATTGCGACGTCAAATACGAGGCGGGGCGACCACTCCGACCCAATTTGCATCGCGCGGACGAGTGGCGCGGCGATCCGGGCGGCGACAATTATTATTCCTTCTACGCCGGCAAGCTCGATACGGGCGAGGACGAAGTTTATTACGACAACGATTGGGCGATGGTCGACGGGGCAGTTGATCTGATTCGGGACGCGCCCGACGATCAGCCGCTTTGCATCTACTTGCCTCTGGGATATCCGCACCCGCCCTATGGCGTGGAAGATCCCTGGTACAGCCAGATCGACCGCGAACTCATCCCGCCGCGCCTGCCGACGCCGGATTGGAGCAAGAAACCCGGGCTCACGGCGGGCATCTACCAGCGGCAGGGCTTGGGTGGCTGGAGCGAAGAGCGCTTCAGGGAATTGCGCGCCACTTATTATGGCATGTGCGCGCGCGTCGATGCCCAGTTTGGAAAACTGGTGGGGGCTTTGCAAGAGCGAGGCATTTACGACGACAGCGCCATATTCTTCTTCTCCGATCACGGCGATTTCACCGGCGACTATAGCTTGGTGGAAAAGACGCAGAACACCTTTGAGGATTGCCTGACGCGGGTGCCGCTCATCATCAAACCGCCGTCGAACGTCCCTGTCCAGCCCGGCATCCGCGATGCCTTGGTTGAACTGATCGATTTCACAGCCACCGCCTATGAGTATGCTGGCATCGCGCCGGACTACGACCACTTCGGGCGCTCGCTCACGCCCTTGATAAGTGGCGCGACGGACGAACATCGCGACGCGGTCTTTTGCGAGGGCGGACGCCTGTTGGGCGAGCAGCAGGCGATGGAAAAGGACAGCCCCTCATTCTACGATCCTAGTGGACTGTATTGGCCCCGCGTGCAACTGCAGGGCAGCGAAGACGGCGAGCACAGCAAGGCGACCATGTGCCGCACGCGGCAATTCAAATATGTCCGACGGCTTTACGAAACCGACGAACTCTATGACCTGCGAGAAGACCCGGGAGAGTTGCAGAACATCATCGACGATCCAGCCTATGCGGGGGTGCTGGCGGAACTGCGCGAGCGGATGCTGACCTGGTACCAGACAACTTGCGATGTCGTACCCTACCAGACTGACGCGCGCTAGTTAATTTCCCAATCTGGTTTTTCGGATTGTCAGCTGCAGCCAGCGGTCACGCCGTATTGCAAAACTAGCTGTTGATTCGCGGGTATATCGTCCAAGCTGCACTCGACGCCATTACTCCAAATGATGCGCAGATCGGCCGCCGCAGAAGCGCCAAGCCCAAAGTGCAATTCCTGTTGATTGTTGCCGCCAAGCCCGGAACCGATTTTGACCGTTTGCATCTGCGTCAAGCCGTCGTCTGTGCTTAGGTATACCTTGCTCCCGACGGCGTCTCGATTGACATCGCCGCCGCCGCGCAAGCTCAAGGCAAGCCAACGATTGTCGTTGCCCTGATTTTGATACAGGCGATAGCCGCTGTTCCAATTGCCCGTGACCAGATCCAGGTCGCCGTCGCGGTCGTAATCGGCGTAGGCGACGCCCAGCGTGGCCAAGGGCGCGTCAATGCCGCTCGCGTGACTGACATCGACGAAAGAACGATGCCTGTTGTTGCGGAAAAGGGCATCGGGCAACTCGTTCATAAAGCTGACTTCCAGCTCGGGAAAGGTCTGAAAATACTGGGTGGTGGCGACATACAAGTCCTGCCAGCCGTCGTTGTCAAAGTCGAAGAAGACCGCTCCCCAGCCCACGCCTTGATCCGGACCCATGTTGATGGCGGAACCGGTGGAGCGGGCGCGATTCCTGAAGCCGCCAGCGCCGTCATTCATCATCAGGTGCATCTGATAGACCATGTCGGTGATGTAAAGGTCGAGATCGCCGTCGTTGTCATAATCGCTGGCGTCCAGCCCCATGCCGTTGATTAATAGATCGGTCCCGGACTCTGCCGATACATCTGTAAAGCACCAATGCCCGCAACCCGCGCCGTCGTTGCGCCAGAGCACATTGCCGATTTCATTCTGCAATTTGTCGTTGACGACGTAGAGATCAAGATCGCCATCGCCGTCGTAGTCGAGGAAACCGGGCGCGAAACCAGCGCCCAAGGTCAGCCCGTATTCCAGCATGGCGGAAACATCTGTGAAGCTGCCATCGCCGTTGTTGAGATAGAGCCGATCCTGCTGCGTCGAGAAATCGACCGGATCGCATTCGGGGAAACATGACCAGTTGGTCACGTACAAATCCAGCCAGCCATCGCTATTGTAGTCGCCGAAGGCCGCCGATGTGCCCTTGCCCGTGTCACCGACCCCGGCTTCCAGGGTGACATCGCGGAATCCAGCGCCCGCTTCATTGCGGAAGAGCGTATTGGCGCCGTAATTGACCACATAGAGATCGAGCCAGTCGTCGTTGTCGTAATCCGCCCAGACGACGCCCCCGCTCGGACTATCAGGCAGACTGAGACTTTGCGAGAACTCGGAGACCGAAAAACTGCCATCCTGATTGTTGTGATAGAGTACGTTGGGATCGAGGTTGCCGGTCACATAGAGATCGACCCAGCCATCGCGATCATAATCGCCCCAAGCCTGCCCGATCGCCAGATAGCCTTGCAGCGCCTCTTTATCGTCCCAGACGCCGCGGTGCGTCGCCGTGATGCCGGCTTGGGCGCTGACGTCGCGAAAGATGGGAGAATCTTCTGGCTGCGCCTGCGCGAATCGCGCGGGAAAAGCTATGAACATGAGGCAAAGCGCCAAAAGTCCAGCCCAGGACATTCGAAACCTGCTCGCAATACCGTACAGCCTCCCCCCAATGCTTTGGGGGGACTGAGGGGGGTTAATATACCGCGCCATACTACCTGACATAGTGGTTCAGCGTACCGTCCTCCGCGCATACATCGGCCAATCCAGAGGAATGCCCAACTGATCTTTCAGCAAAGTTTGAAAATCGCGCAAATGCGTCTCGGTATTACGCACCTGCCGCGGCGTCAGGCTCTTGTCCAGGCAATATGCCGCCAAGGCGCCGGCCGCCTCGCCGATATTCCATTCCACCGGATGCAAGCGATAACAGCCGTTGGTGATATGCGTCACGCCCAGGTTCTTGCATGCGGGCAGCAGGTTTTCAACGCGCCGGGGTATCAATGAGCCGAGGGGAATCTGGAAGGGATAACAACTGATGTCGATATAGGTCCGGGGCAAAGTGCTCGGATGCAGATCAATGCGATAACTGCCGATGCCGACGCTGTCGTCAAATTGCTCGGCAGTGTCCATACCTTCGCGCTGCTGGACGCCGACATGCTCTTCCAGCACCGTGTACTCGGCCAGGATGCGCCGCGCTTCGCGGACGTAGACGTACTTCGCCATGCCGTCGGTGGTGCCGACGACATCGGGACGCAGCCGCAAGCCGGGATAGCCGTAGCCTGCCCCGTCCGAGCGGGGCGCCTCGGTCTGCATCCAGTAGAGGATGGCATAGCTCAATTGCTTGCATTCACGCAGCGCAGCCTGTTTCGTTTCTTCGTCGACTCCCAGCAAAGGCTTCAACCAGTAGTCGATCTGGGGCCAATTGACCAGTGTGATATCGCTGCGGAAGATCCCTTCCGGATAATGGTCCTTGTAAAGGATGCGGCGGAAGTGCCAGAGATCGCCCGGTCCCCCGGTATAGCGATGGCGAAAACCGGCGTGGAAAATCTGGCGGTGCACCGTTTCCAGCGTGATCGGGCTGGGGTAATACCAACTCAATTGTTTGTCGGGCCAGAAATCGGCTTTATAGTCGCGCCAGAAATCGTAGTCTTCCGGCTTGTCGATGGTGTGATCTTCGCCTTCCAGGTGATCAATGGCGAAGCACCAGGAGATCGCTTGCTGGTCGAGCGGCAGCGGATCGCCCTCGACAGCGTGCATCTCGCCGGTTTGCGCTTGACTTTCCGCGCCAATAATAGACTCAACATCCGCCAGTTCCAGCAAGTCGCCCAGCTCGGTGGCATCGAGGATGTATGGCGCGGAAACCACGACTTGATCGCCGGTCCGTGTATCTTCCAGCGTTACCGCCAAGACGCGGTCGCCATCAGTCTCGGCCGCGACCGGAATATGGTAGAGGAGAATATCAAGCTGCATGCTGGATCGGTAAGGCGCCAGCATCTCCTCGATCACGGCCAAGCCAATGCGCGGCTCGTGACAGAGGCGGCTGACATTGCCCTGGCCCGGATTCCAGTTCATGGTATGACGCGCTTTATCGGTCAGGGGATAGTTGCGGCGATAATAGTCGCGCACGCCATCGGAAAAGCGCATATATGTCGCTGTCGCGCCGCATTGATCCACCCAGGGATTTTCGTCGGGCGGCACGGCCTGCGCGGTCAACTGACCGCCGATCCAGTCGGTCTCTTCGCTCATGATGACCGATTTGCCCATAGCCAGCGCGGAAAGAGCGGCGCCTATGGCGCCCGTCCCGCCGCCGACAATGAGGATGTCGCAAGTTCGTTCGTTCATTTTTCCTCTAATCGAATCTAGTTGGCTCCGTAGGGCTTGCCGGTGAATAATTTACAGTATATCTCAATACGGTCCCAGGAATTTTTCGCCGTCAAAGTGTATGAGATGGTCGGGAGAATCGGCTATCCAAACCTCGGTCTCCCAAGAAATTTCACTCAAGTACTTCGACAAGTTTCTTCGTGTTTCGAATGCGGTGACGAACACAAGGTCAACACCACCACTCGAGAACAGTTGCTTTAGTTCGTTGTGTCGCTTTTGGTCAATTGGTCCATGACTGGTTACAGCTTCAATCAGGACGAGCCAATTCTTGTATTCGAGATGGACTATTACATCAGGCGCTTTGCCATGTCTGTCCAGTTCTATATTTAATTCGCGAAACCGACGGATGTCCGCATCACTGAGTTTTTGTCCGGCGTCTCCCAGATAAAGGATCTTTCCGCCATGTAAAAACCTGGGACAAAACTCTTCTACGATTCTTTTGACGAGCTCGTTTTGACCACCAACGGTGAGACTAACCTTGCTTCCATCTGGCAGTGTAACAGGCAGCAGCTTCATGTTTCGGCGGCGGTCTTCGAGAACGGTAAGACTGTCGCCTGCGCTATTTCGAAATTCCGCCAATCGATCATTCCAATCATAAGCGCCGAAAGATCGGATAAGGTTAAGGAAGTCGGGCGTAATCTGATAACAGTATCGCGGGCTGTTAATCGGTCTTTTCCGATCATCGGGATTTGCATCTACGAGTCCCATGTTCCACATCTGGTGAATTGAATACCGGCGTATTGTCTCTCGCGTATTTGGCGCATAGGTAACTCCATAGTGTTCCGCGATGTAGTCCATCATCTGCGTGATTCCGCGCAATGGCTCTGACGCTTGCGGCCATGCGTCACCGGGCTTTATATCTATCAGTGAGAGCAATGTTAGAGCTGTTCTGTCGTTCTGCTGGCCACGGGGAATGCCAACAGCTTTTAGGATTTCCAGCGCCTGTTCGATTTTCGCGTTGCGCAACGAGATCCGTCCCTCCGCTCCCATGCCTAGCTCCTTTGCCACCATGCTATCGATACGCTCTTGAGATGGTAGAGTGTCATCAATGTCTTTGCCAAATCTGACCAGAGCAGTGGAGTTCGGATACTTCATCAACCTGAGGTCGCTTGCATTCACTTGAGTATGACCACTGAACAGACGGAAGTATTGATCAGCAAATGAAGAGTTCAGATATACTGCAAGTCCTTTGGCAAGGTCGAGTGGGAGACCAGATCCGTTCATGTGCAAGTAATTCAGATGATTCTCTATCCCGATTTCGCTGTAAGACAGTGTACTAGGGTTCAAAACTGCTGCGCTCAGTCGCTTTCTTTGCTCTTTGGAAGAAAACCTCTTTACAATCACATAACAGGCGTTCTTGACTACCAGTTTTTTGCTCCGTTCACTCGCCTCGATTGCAGCCGGCTTCTTGATGTGATGCAGTGGCCACTTGACAAACCCATTAACAGAGTGTGCTGGAAGCAGAAGAGGAACACTCCCGGCGGCCTGTGGTGATCGCAGCAACTCTCGAGCCCTGAACTCAACGACTCTTCCCGTCGAAACAGACACCTGTAGGTCGTCGAGCGTACACTCCAGCTTGCCAACTATTCTGTTGATTTGTCTTTCGAATCTGTTCTTGAACAAGTGAATGACCAGGTTATGGTCGCTCTCGCTGACTAGCTCATCCGGCCGCAGAACTTCAACTGAAACGTCTTTGTCCAGTGGACTATCACATGAGGTAATCGTTACATTGACTCGTTTCCGGCTTTTGTATGCGCCCAAAATGATGTTTTCCTGCAACACATTGTCTGCGCGGAAAGCCTTGTTGCGCGAATGGTACGTATGAATATCGCTAATCGCCAATTCTGTCAGCAAAGCTTTGCGGAATGGCAGAAAGTAAGGACCATTGCAGAAACTTCGCGGTGTGATTGAAACTAGCCGGCCACCCTTGTTCAATAGGATAGTCGACAACATCATGAAGGCAGCATAGAGGTTGCTGCTGGGAAGACCATATTTCTTCAGTACATGCCATTGTTCGGTCTGGGACTTTATCCTCTTGTAAGGAGGATTGAGAATGGCAATATCAAACCTGCTTGTCGAATACATCGTCTTTGATGCTGCTGAAATAAAATCCGCAAAGTGAATGACAGAGTCGAACTGTATGCCATACCGTTCGCATAGCCGCGCGCACATTTCCATTGACCTGCGCAAGTACTTGCTGACACGCGGATCCACTTCGTAAGCAACAACTGTGATTTCCTTCACTGTATCCCTGCACGACGACAGAATCTCCGCAACAGCCGCCGCGGACAACATACCTGTGCCAGCGCCGGGATCAAGTATGCGAACTTTGGATGGCACTGGTCCGAGTATACTAGCCATCTTCTGGGCAACTTCTATCGGCGTAAAATATTGGCCGAGTTTTCTGCGTCCAGGCTTCGCATCTTCGCGCAAGAAGTATTCAATGCGGAAGTTGTCTACATACTGAAGCAAATTGTCTGGACATAATCTTCCGCAAATCTCCTGAGATTCCGATATTCTGTCCATCGCTATTGATTTTCCTGACGCTTCATAAATTGCGCGTGTGAACAGAGAGATGCAGCTTAGGAAACAAGCCGGTCCCGTCTGCCTCCTAGCATCCAAGCCTTGATTTGCAAAGCCTCAGCTAACCAAGTCTCGAGCGAGCATTCATGAGCGACTTCTTTCATGGTGCCTTCCTCAATGCCTAATCACGCTTGTATCACAGGCTGCTCTCCCCCGGTGGAGGTCCCGACAAAATGATCCCGGCTCTGAAATGACTTGTAATCGTATCCATTCTCGGCACACCAATCGGCTATTGGATTGGCGCCGCCGGTAAAATCAAAGTTTTCGCTGTCATCGACGGGTTCGCCGACGAGATAGCGCTCTATCGGCGACAGTTTTTCCACCAGCTCGGGCGCCTGCTGCCGATAATCAGTTGGGGTGACCCAATCGTAAGAATAGCCAATCATGACAGCTTTTCGAGTGCGATCGGTCAAATTGGCCGCGCCGGCGTGCCAGGTGCGGTTCTCGAAGAAGACGCAGTCGCCCGGCTTCAACAAAGGCTCAACCTTGGTGGCCGGATCGACCTGGTCCTGCGGTATCTCGATCGGTTCCTTGAGTTGATTGCTGCCGGCCGCCATCATGGTAACGCCGGTGTTGGGTTCGCTCAAGTCGGTGAGATAGTAGGCGACTTTTAGCGAATGACGCGGGATGTGTTGGTCTCCCAAGTCGCGCATGGACATGTAATGGTCGCGGTGCCAGCCCGGAATACGTCCAGTATCGGGCGATCCCGGCGGATCGGGATGACGGAAGATCAAATGGCTCGTCAAGAGCGACAAATAAGGGCTGAGCAACTGAGCCACGATTGAGAAGACCTTCGGGTTGGTGATCAGCGGCAGGAAGGCGTCGTCCATCGATACGCAATTGCGAAAGCCATCGTACAAGCCACCGGGCCTGCGCTGGCGATTTAGCTCGCGATCGGAGTCGATCAACCGATCGCCGGCCTCGATCAACGACGAAACAGTCTCGCTATCCAGCGCGCCGCGCAAGACCAAGTAACCCTCTTCATCGAATTGTCGTTTTTGTTCCGGCTTTATTTTGACAAATTCCATCGCCTATGCCTCCACCTGCGCGTAAAGCGCAGCTTGTTCCGTATCTTCTCGCTTGCCCACTTCAGTATAAATTTTATCCAAGAGTTGCCTACGCGTCCCTTCGAAATCGGCCAATTCCGGTGTATTCGCCCAGGTCGTCCACTGACCCCGGTCTTCGTCCGAGACCAACTCGTCGAGCTGCGCTTGATAGCCAGCGCCCAGGAAGCCTCGCAAAGCAAAGAATTGCAGCGCTTCGTAGCTGGGGTCGTCGGGCGCTGCGTCCTCGTAATAGCTCAACACCGCGCCGGCGGCCAGCAGACGCCGCTGCAATTCGACCACGTTGACTTCCCGGACCGAACTGTTGTCGTCCAAACTAACGTTGATCGCTTCGCCCGCCGCTTCCCCCAGCGCCATCCAGCACGGTTCCATGCGCAGCGTGCTGAAGCCGATATGCGTACCGGAAGCCGGCACGGGAATCAGCAGGTTCTCGACTTCCAACGGCACGATGACGCCGTAGGGAACGCTGTAGGGCGTGGTGGGGTAAGTGAAAATACCGTCAGTATGCGGCCGCCCCTCTTCGCGTTTCAGACAGGCGTGCGAATCCAGGGCGTAGTGGCTGGCGGTGATGCTGGTCATGTGCGCGCGAGATCCCCGCTTGGACAAGGCGTCGTGCGCGGTGAAGAGGTACTCGCCGCGGATGCGCCGTCCCTCGCGCACATAAATCTGCCGCGGGAAGTTGCCGTTGTCTGCAAATTCGTCGCTCGCCAGTCCCCAGCGATTGCAGCGCTCGCGGAAGTCCGCCGGCAGTTCGGGGTCATTCTGCGCAAAATAGAACAGACCGAGGATATAGTCGCGCAGGCGTCCCGCAAATTGATCGCGCCAATCCCAGCTCGCTGTGGGGTAGGGCCAGTTCTCCTCCGGCAGGTCTGTTGAGATGAAGGCGGCGTGTTGATTGTTGCCGTCGACTTTGCCGTTGGGCACAGTCGCCATATTGGTGATCGCGCCGATGCCGTCGAATTCCATCGGCGTCGGCGGACCGGCAAAGCGATTGAGCCGTACATCCTCTGCCAGCGACAGGTACTCATCGCGGTTGTACGCGCGTGGCTTTTCGATCCTTGTCATGTTTGATTCGACGGTTGTTAGCGGCAATCGATAGTTGTAAGACTGCACGGCGTTGTCGCCTTGCCCGGTGGAGTAATACTCGTCGACGGGAGCGCCCCAGCGCTGGTAGAATTTGCCGGCGCAAGGTTCGCCGTATTCCTCCGCGCCCTCGCGCCCCAGCATGTAAGGGGCGCCGGCTGCTGCAGCCAGGTCGCCCTCGTAAGTGGCATCGACGAAAACGGACGCGCTGTAGATTTCTTCGGCTCCGGTCCCGCGGTCGACGATTTTGATCTGGCGCAAGACGGCGCCCTCTTTGACAGCATTGCTCGGCTCGTGATCGAATTGCCGCATCGTGCGGACTTCCAGGTTTTCGCCTTGTTCCGCGATCATTTCCAGTAGGATCTTTTCGGCGACATGCGGCTCGAAGCGGTAGCCGTCGCTGCAGTCGACTGCCTGCTGCGAATCCGCGCCGTATTTGTCGACGTAGTGCTGCTTGATACGCCTGACGAAATCCAGGAAAAGCCCGCCGGTGGCGCCGCGCGTATGAATGTCGGTGGCGCCCAGTCCGTTGGCGGGCAAGCCGCCGATATGCGCTGTTCGCTCCAGGATGAGGGCGCGCCGTCCTGCGCGAGCGACTGCAATGCCCGCCATGATGCCGGCCGGCGTGCCGCCGACGATGACGGCGTCGAAATTGCATGTTGGGGGAGATGTCATGATCGTGTCCCTTTCGAGAATTGCGCGCGCCGCGCAGAACCAACCCCACCTCCCGGCCCCTCCCGAAGGTCTGTATCTACACGACCCAATGCATTGGAGAGAGTGAGAGCAAGAAGGAGATTCAGCATTTTATATCGGTGTTTACACAATACGTCGAAACAAGAAGTCGATTTGAACTCGCCGCGTGCGGATAAAGTCTCCCCCCGAAGCTTCGGGGGGAGATTTAGAGGGGGGTTGGCCATCGAAATTTTCATTCCTTCAGCGCCAGTGACACCAATACGCGGAGCTCCGCTGGCGACCGCAGTTCTCCAGTAAGCCGCAGCCAGCCGCCGAAGTGCCTTACTTTGCAAAATGTCACCGCGTCCAGTTTCCTTGGCAACTCGAAAGTCGTGCCTTCGTCGGCCCAATGGATGCCATCGGCAGATATTTGAACTTTAGCGGAATAGCTGCCGGCTCTCCCTAATTGGTGAACTTCCAGCGCCCGAACGAAAAAGATCGCCTCGCTGGCCCAAGCCGCCTCATACGGTTCAGTGGCGAACTCGCCTTCCCAAAGAACATTCCGCTCGACGATCGCGGTGTAACTGCGTCTGACGGCCATGGCTAGAACACCCCGGAAAGCAGGGCGGAGTCGACATACAGGAAAGCGCGCTTGTCGCGGTTGGTTTCCACCCAAAAGGCTGTATTCAACATGCAGTTCAAGTTGGGCATGGCCGGGATAGAGATGTGCTTGAGCGCGTCCCCGCTGTATACCAGGTCGTTGCATTGCAAACCGATAAAGCGCCGTTCCGCCAAATCTACCTTGACCTTGAGATAATGCCAATTCATCTTGGTCGCGATCTCGTTGTAACAGAGGGTTTGCGCCGGGCAATCAACGAAGTCCCAGTTTTCCGGTCCCAGATGAAAATGCGACACGGTCTCGCCGGAATCGCCAATATTGTGGAAAGGACGCGTCTGTCCTTTGACTTGCCAGCGGTTGATCATCTCGTCATCCACCGCGTTGAGATAGCGCAGATGCGGCATCCAGCGGAATTCGGGATTCATGCCGTCTTGAAGATCAAAGAGGACGCCGAAGGCGCGCACGTCGTCCAGCGACAGACGCAGTTCGCTCGCTTCCGGCTTAAACGTGAAATAGCACTCAAGTTGAATCTGCCCGCGCGCCCGGAAGGTCTGCCGTTTGATGCTGGTCGCCAGCGAACCCGCCCGCGCTCGCGTCGCCAGCTTGAGCGCGTAACTGCCTTCCATTGAGCCGGCTGTGCCGGTATCCCACATGGTCAAGTTGCTGAGCATGGGCGGACGCATGTCGCTGTATTCCGGCAACATGGAATCAAGACTGTGCTCGTAATTGCCGATCAATTCCGACCAGCCGCGAACGCCCTCGTCAAAATCATCGTAGAAGAACACCCGCTCCAGCGGATCGAAGCGGCTCAGTCGCGGGTCTATCGCTTGCAGATTAGTCATAAATCCCGCCGCCTCTGGCTGGCTACTTCTACAGATTTTTTGACAAAGCCGGGATTACGATGTAAATTCAATGATAGCTTTGACCGGATTCGTGCATTGTCGCTAAGTATAACGAAAGCATGACAATGCGCAAGAAATCAGAGCAATTGCGGTCAAAGTCCGTGCAAAGCCAGGCGAACGACCACCTTGGCGTTGCCGTATGAAACCGGTGCAGGTTTGGCTATTTAGCCACAATTTATTGAATAAGAAGCAGTATTGGAGATAACCATGAGGACTTCACTCTTTGTACGGATCGCGCTAGCGCTGGGCATTTTGCTGTCGCTCGGTCTCGTGCCTTCGATGGCGCAAGACTGCGACGGCGAGGTCATCGAGCTCGAGTTCATGAATTGGTGGGGCGCCGCCCGCGAAGCGCTGATGGACACGCTTATCGGCCACTTCCAGGAGGAGAACCCCTGCATCCGCATCATCAACCAGGTGCAGCCATGGGATAACCGCGCCGAATTGCTCGCCACCGCCGCCGCCAGCAGCAACCCGCCTGGCATCATCATGTCGACCCGGCCCGAGACCTATCAATTCGCCATCAACGGTTTGATCATCCCGATTGATGCTTTCGTGGAAACGCATGGCACCGACCTCAGCGTCTTCTATGATGGCGAGATTGGCCTGCAGTACTGGAACGGCGAACTCTACGGCTTGCCGATGCCGACCGCCGGCGGCTTGACCGGTTTGATGATTTACAACAAGAACTTGCTGCGCGATGCCGGCTATGATCCGGAAGATCCGCCGGATACCTGGCAAGAGCTGGAAGAGATGGCGGCGGCGATCACGGTCGCCGATCCTATGGGTATTGATGTCCTGGGCGCGGCGGCTTTTGGCACCGATTCAGAGTTTGTCGCCTGGCTGTATACCAATAATGGCAAGTATGTCACGGAGGACGGCCGCACCTTGCTCTTCAACAGCCCCGAAGGCTTGGAAACGCTGGAGTGGATGGTCAACTTGACCAACAACGTCAATCACGGCACCTTGAACATCACCGACTTCTTCCAGGATACAGCCTTCGCTCAAGGCGATCATCCCTGGTATGAAGACAAACAGGCTTTCCTGCACATCAACACCTCCTTCTTCGGGCACTTCAATGTGAATGATCCGGAGGGCTACGCCGACACCGAAAGCTGGGGCACGATGCTGCGGCCCTACAATGGCGACAATCCTAATGCCCATTCCGCAGGCACCACCGGCTACAATTACAGCGGCGCCTGGGCTTACACGATTCCAGCCGTGCATCCGCCAGAGAAGCAGGAGGCTGCCTTCAAGTTCGCCGAGTTCATCGGCGCCCATCCGCTGGGCGGCTGCGCCTTCCTCTTCGCGCAGAGCCGTCCCTCGCCGGTGAAGGAGTGCAACGAGAATCCGGAATACTACAACGTCAATCCGTACTGGAGCGTCGTGCTCGAAGGTCTGGCGCTCGATACGCCAGTGCAAATCACACCGGTTCAGGGTCAGTTGGCGGAGATCTTGTCCAACTATATCGCGGAAGCCTACCACGGCGTAAAGTCGCCGGCGGACGCGCTGAACGATGCTCATGCCGAGATGCAAGAGCTCTTGGACGAGTTCTGGGCGGAGTTTGACGCCGACAATATGTAGCGTCGATCAAGAGCCTAATGATTCCCTTCTCGAATCTTCGGGGAGGGGATTCTCGCAATCGGATGTGGCTGTCATCTGATTGACAGCCACCACTTCTTACGACTTTGTAGGGGCGACCCTGTGGGTCGCCCGCCTAACGGTCACTAGCCAGGAAACACGCTGTGCAGGCTTCACTTGATGCAAAACGCGACAGCGAGACCAGTTGGAAGCTGCGGCTGCAGGAATGGTGGTTCCGCAACCGCGCCTTGATCGGCTTCGCCTTTATCTTCCCTTGGTTCGCCGGTTTCATCATCTTCGACTTGCTGCCCTTCGTTTACAATTTGTACCTGAGCTTCACCGATTATCAGATCGGCACAAGGGGCATACCGCCCTGGATAGGCTTGGAAAACTACATCGAAATCTTCACCGATGACAAGCTCTTCGGCAAGAGCATGTACAACACGGTCTACTACCTGGGCTTCAGCGTGCCCTTGCGCCTGATTTTCGCCTTCTTGATCGCGCTTATATTGAATCTGCGCGTGCGCGGAATGGAACTCTATCGCACATTATTCTATGTGCCGTCAGTTGTGCCTTTGGTGGCGGCGACGGTGATATTCGCCGGTTTCCTCAACACGCGCTATGGTTTTCTTAATCAGTTCCTCGTCTTGATTGGCGCAACGCCAGTGCGCTGGCTGTCTTCGCCGGACGCGATAAAACCATCGCTGGTTTTGCTCAGCCTCTGGGGCTTCGGCGGTCAGATGATCATCTTTCTCGCCGGCCTGCAAAGCATCCCGGAAGATCTTTATGAGGCGGCCGCGATTGACGGCGGCACCGGCTGGCAGCGGCTGATCTATATCACTGTCCCGCTGATGACCCCGACGATTTTCTTCAATTTGCTCTTGGGTTTGATTGGCGGCTTTCAGATCTTTGAACAGGTCTTCATTCTCATCGGGACCAATGGAGGACCCTTGCAAGCTGGACTTGTTTACATGTTACATGTTTACAACAAAGCTTTTCGAGATTTCGAGTTCGGCTATTCGGCCGCGCTGTCGGTGATTCTCTTCCTAATCATTTTTGTTTTGACGATCTTGTTGGTCTATACGTCGAATCGCTGGGTGTTTTACGGGGACTCGCAAGACGATGAGACCTAGGCTCGCCTACTAGGATTTTGGCATGATTGAAGATCCCAGAAGCAAAATGTTTCGCTACATCATCATCTATGTGATCCTGACCGTTGGCGCAATTGTGATGATGGTGCCACTGCTCTGGACGGTCTCAACTTCGCTGAAAACGCGCGACAAAATCACCATTCGCCGGCTGGAGTTAATCCCGGATCCGGTCGCTTGGGAGAATTATCCCTATCTCTTTGAGGCGCGCCCGATCCTCCAATATACGCGTAATACCATGGTCATCGTGGTGGCTTCGCTGTTCGGCGCCTGGGTGCCTTGCACGATGGCTGGTTACGCCTTCGCCCGCATTCCCTTCCCCGGGCGGAATATCTTCTTTGGCATCTTGCTGGCGACGATGATGCTGCCCTATGTGGTGCGATTAATTCCCTTATTCCTGTTTTTCGACGAGATCGGCTGGACGCGCACCTTCGGTCCGCTGATCTTGCCGCGCCTGCTCGGGCATAATGCTTTCTATATCTTCTTGTATCGACAGTTTTTCCGCGGCATACCGGACGACATTCATGACTCGGCCCGCATTGATGGCTGTTCCGAATTCGGCGTCTGGTGGCGGATTTTCCTGCCCATGTCGCGGCCCGTGCTGGCGGCGGTGTCGATCTTCGCCTTTTCTTTCGCCTGGAACGACTTCCTCAATCCGCTGATTTACCTGGGTTCGAACAAGGAACTCTGGACCTTGGCGCTGGGCTTGAATGCCTTGCAAGGCTTTGAAGGCGAGGACAACAGCCTCAACCTGATTATGGTCTTCTCCATGCTGATGATCATTCCGATGCTGATCGTCTTCTACTTCGGGCAGAAGCATCTGATCAGCGGCGTGACAGCGCAGGGCAGTCTCAAGGGATAGGGCCCTTGGTTACGTCATCAGGCGAAAAACCCAACATCGTTTACATCGTCCTCGATCAATGGCGCGGCGATTGCCTCGGCATCGCCGACAGCGCGCATCCGGTGATGACGCCGCATTTCGATCAACTGGCATACGAAGGCATCTGGTACAGTCGCGCTTATGCCGATTGCCCGGTTTGCATGCCGCAGCGCGCCACCATGCTCACCGGCTTCACCGGCAGCCAGCATGGCATGCCCCATAATTTCATGGGCGGTCCGCGAACGCCAATCGCGCCGGAACACAGCTTGCCCCGACGCTTGACGCGAGAAGCGGGCTATCAGACCAAGGCGATTGGCAAGATGCACTTCTATCCCGAACGCGCTCGCTTCGGCTTCGAGGATATCAGCCTGCATCCGAACGACTATGTCAACTTTTTGGAAGATCAAGGCTGGGGCGGGTTCTATCGCGGGCATGGCTTGGGCGGGAACGAGGTCTATCCGGCGGTAAGCGCCGTGCCGGAGCGTCTGACGCACAGCCACTGGATCGTCGACGAAGGCATCAAATTCCTTTCGCGTCGCGATCCCGATTGTCCCTTCATGCTGTGGATGGTCTTCGAAGCCCCGCATAGCCCCTTCGATCCCCCGGAGCCATTTGATCGTTTCTATGACGATTTCGAGGTGCCGGAACCGGTCATCGGCGACTGGGTGGATAGCGCGGATGAGCCGCCAGCGTTCACCCGCCAACGCATCATGCGGAAAACCGACCGCATTCCGCCTCCGGTGATGACGCGATTGCGCCGTCACTATTACGCGCAGATCACGCATATTGATTATCAATTGGGGCGCTTGCTCGGCGAGCTAAAGCGGGTGGGTTTGTACGACAATACCGTGATTGTCCTCACATCCGACCATGGCGAGCATCTGGGCGATCATCGTTTGTTCGCCAAGAACAGCTTCCTGGAATCTTCCGCATGTGTGCCTATCATCATGCGCTTGCCCAGAAGGCACGGCATCATCAACAGACGCTCCCAAGAGCCTGTGTTGACCGCGGACATCGCGCCCACATTGCTGGAGTTCGCCGGTTTGACGCCGGCTCGGGAGATGGACGGCCTCTCCTTGTTGGCGCAGCCGGCTGATCGCCTGATATTTGGCGAGACCAGCGACGCCGTCTTCGCAACGGACGGGGCTTTCAAATTCGTGTATTACTTTGAAGGCGGGACCGAGCACTTGTTCCATATTGAAGTCGATCCCAGCGACACCCGCAATCTGGCGGGAGAACCAGCGTTTGCGCTTCGTCGAGAGGACTTGAAGGCGCGGTTGATCGCGTATCTTCAAGGCAACCGGCGCCCCTGCGTTGTAGATGGCGCATTGCGCGCCGAAGAGGCTGAATTAGACATTGACGCTTTGCGCGCGGTGAATACCGCCGCCTGGCGCGGCCCATTGCGCTATGGGGACGGCTACGAATCCTGATAATCGAGGTAGTTGCCGACGATGGTTGTGAACTCGATCATATTGCCGTTGGGGTCGTGGCAGAAAAACCGCGGCCGACCCGGGATCGGTTCGCTGTCCCAGGGCGTGTAGCCAGCCTCGGCGAGTTTCTGGCGCATCGCCTCGAGATCTTCCACGACCAGACAAAAATGCCGGATCGACGTGTCGCCTAGCGGCTCCTCTTCAAAGATGTGCAGTTCGGTGCTTTCGTTGAGCTTGAACCAGATCACATCCACGGTCGTGATTGTGACCGGCGCGGGAACCTCTTCCAGTCCCAAAACGTCGCCGTAGAATGCTCGGGTCCGCTCGGCGCTGCCCGGAAGGCGCGGGACGCTGACATGTTGCAAGCGATATGCCATGCTTGGATTCTCTGCTTCGTTTGCGCGGCATGGTAATACCTTACGCCGTTTTTTGCAATTAGAGACAGGCGCTCGGCATGGTGCTAAAGTTTCTCAGTAACAGCAAGAAGGTAATGATAATAACTGCCGTAGGAAAGAAACTGCCAAAATAATCGGAACGTTGTGGGGGCGACTCTGTGAGTCGCCAGCGACTTGACAGTCCTATCTCGATTCGCTACACTCTGTGTAATTGAACTGAAACTGTGCAATTGCACAGTAGCGCTCGAGAGGCATACATGCCGCAAGCCATCGTCATGCCCAAACTGGGAAACACGGTCGAAAGCGCAATCATTTTGGCTTGGCATGTCGGCGTCGGCGATCTTGTTGAAGCGGGCGAAGCGCTTTGCGAAATCGAGACTGACAAGACGACGTTGGAAGTCGAAAGCAGCGCTTCCGGCATATTGCTGGCACGCTTTTTTGAAGCGGGCGATGAAGTGCCGGTCATGCAGAACATTGCCGTCGTCGGTCGAGAAGGCGAGTCATTCGATTTTCTTGCTCCGCTCTCCGCCGCCCCGGCAGAACATGTCACGCCAAGCGTATCTTATGACCACAACGACGAGAAGCCGGACGACAAGCTCTTTATCTCGCCGCGCGCGCGGAATCTGGCGGGGCGCAAGGGCATCGACTACAGTGAAATCGAGGGCACGGGTCCCGACGGTCGTATCATCGAGCGAGACATCC
This sequence comes from Anaerolineae bacterium, assembly GCA_034420635.1. Classification (GTDB taxonomy): domain Bacteria; phylum Chloroflexota; class Anaerolineae; order Aggregatilineales; family Phototrophicaceae; genus UBA6055. Next base: position 35,400 of record DAOULD010000192.1, read on the forward strand.
GGGCGTTGATTGACCAACGGGTGAGAGTGTCGCCGGTGGCCAAGGCGATGCTCGCAAGCGGCGACTACCAGATCGCGGATGAAGGGGGCGTCGACAAGCGAATCACCAAGTCCGATCTGGCGCCGTCTTCCTCCGGCGGTTCACCCGAGTTGAAGGCGATTCCTCTGACCGGTGTCCGCAGAACCATCGCAAAGCGGATGCTTGAATCGCTGCGAACAACCGCCCAGCTGACACTCAATGCATCGGCCGATGCCAGCTCTTTGCAGGATTTCCGCGCTCGGCTCAAGTCCAGCGATGAGGCTCTGGGCTTGCGCGGCGTGACTATCAACGATTTGCTCCTGTTCGCCGTCGCTCGGACCTTGCCGGCTTTTCCGGAACTGAACGCGCTGTACGAGAAGGACAGGATCTTGCAGCATGCGCGCGTTCACCTCGGCATGGCGGTGGATACGCCGCGCGGTCTCTTGGTCCCGGTGATTCGGGAGGCCGATTCGCTTAGCCTGCGGGCGCTGTCCGACGAGGCAAAACGACTGGCCGACGCCTGCAGAAGCGGGGATGTTATGCCGGATGAATTGGCTGGCGGCAGTTTCACCGTGACTAACCTGGGGGGCTTGGGCATCGAAAGCTTCACGCCCATCCTCAATCCGCCGCAGGTCGGCATTCTCGGCATCGGCAGCATCAACCTCAAGCCGGTCGAACGCGACGGCGCGGTCGCGCATGTAGCGCATATCGGCTTGTCGCTGACCGTCAATCATCAAGTTGTCGACGGCGCGCCAGCCGCCCGTTTTCTCGCGCAATTGCGCAAGAACATCGCCAGTATCGAGTTGCTGCTCGCCCTATAGGCTTGGAGCCCGCAATGCCGAAATCGCTGACGATTGACCCTCATGAAGCCCGACAGCGGTCGCTGCTGCAAGCGCCGGATATCCCTGTCAACGCCTACCTTTCCGATCCACAGGCTGAAGCCGAACGTTTCTCCAGCGCGGAACTGGTCAATATCTATCATGACATGCGCTTGATCCGCGAGTTCGAGCTAGTTCTGGATGGATTCAAAAAAGCGGGTTCTTACCGCGGGATCCAATACAATCATCTCGGTCCGGCGCATCTGTCTATCGGGCAGGAAGCGGCTGCGGTGGGGCAGTGCCTGCACCTTGATCCGGAAGACTTCATCCTCGGCTCGCATCGCAGCCATGGCGAGATCCTGGCTAAAGGGCTATCCGCCATCCGGGCGCTTGGCGACGACCGCTTGCTGGAAATCATGGAGAATTACATGGGCGCCGCCGCGCTGCGCGTCGTTGAGGGCATTGACGACTTCAGCGATATCGAGTCGCTCGCGCAAGCCTACTTGATCTACGGCACTTACGCCGAAATCTTCGCCCGCGCGACTGGATTCAATCGAGGCATGGGCGGCTCGATGCATACCTTCTTTCCGCCTTTCGGCATCATGCCCAATAACGCCATCGTCGGCGGCTCGGCGGATATCGCGCTGGGCATGGCGCTATTCAAGCGGGTCAATCGCAAACGCGGTATCGTTATTGCCAATATCGGCGACTCGTCGGTCGCCAGCGGTCCGGTCTGGGAGGCGCTGAACTTCGCGGCGATGGACCAGTATCACACGCTTTGGGACGCCGAGCTCGGGGGGGCGCCGCCCATCCTTTTCAACTTCATGAACAACTTCTATGGCATGGGTGGGCAGCCCCAGGGCGAAACCCTCGGCTTCGGTATGCTGGCGCGGGTTGGTTTGGGCGTAAACGCCGCTGCCATGCACAGCGAACGCGTCGACGGCTACGATCCGCTGGCAGTCGCCGATGCCACCCGGCGCAAAAAAGAAGTCTTGCTGGGGGGGCAGGGACCCGCCATGCTCGATGTCATCACCTATCGCTATAGCGGTCATTCGCCCAGTGATGCCTCATCGTATCGCGGAAGAGACGAGGTCGAGATGTGGCGGGAGCAGGACTCCATCAGGGGCTTCGGGGCTTACCTTTGCGCCAATGGCCACGCCGACAGTAAAACGCTGGAAGACATAAATGCGTTGATCGGGGAAAAGATCACCCGGATCGCCGCCGCCGCCGTTGATCTGGACAGATCGCCGCGCTTGCATGTTGCCAATGACGAGATTGGCGCGATGATGTTTTCGGATGAGCAAGCCGAGGCGCTGGATGATCGCGGGCCGGAAGTCTCGCAACCCATGGCGGAAAGCCGTTTCAAAGTCACGTCAAAGAAACATCGTTTCGGCTTGGACGAGCGGGGAAATCCACTGCCAAAGCTCAAGACATTGACCTATGCCGAAGCGATCTTTGAAGCCATGCTCCATCGCTTTTATCAGGATCCGACCATGATCGCCTTTGGTGAAGAAAACCGCGATTGGGGCGGCGCATTTGGCGCTTACCGCGGGTTGACCGAGGCCATTCCCTATCACCGCCTCTTCAACACGCCAATCTCGGAAGCGGCGATCGTCGGCGCAGCTGTGGGTTATGCGCTGGCTGGCGGGCGGGCCGTGCCGGAACTCATGTATTGCGATTTTATGGGACGCGCCGGGGACGAGATCTTCAATCAGATGGCGAAGTGGCAAGCGATGTCGGCCAATGCGCTGCGCATGCCACTCGTGTTGCGCGTTTCTGTCGGCATGAAATATGGCGCCCAGCACTCGCAGGACTGGAGCTCGATCGTCGCGCACATACCGGGGCTGAAGGTCTACTTCCCAGCTACCGCTTACGACGCCAAGGGTATGCTCAACCTGGCGCTGCGAGGTAGCGATCCCGTTGTCTTCTTCGAGAGCCAGCGCCTCTACAGCCAGCCGGAAACGCTGTTTCCCGGTGGCGTACCGGTCGAATACTACGAGATAGAGGAGGGCGAGCCGCACTTGCATCGTCCGGGCAGCGATATCACGATCGTCACGATCGGCGCTACGCTCTATCGCGCGCTGGAAGCGGCGGACAGACTGCGGACGGCGCACGGTCTGAGCGCCGAAGTCATCGACGCGCGTTTTCTCAACCCGCTCAACTACGAGCCTATCGTCCAATCCCTGCGCAAGACGGGCAAGATATTGCTCGCGTCCGATGCCAGCGAGCGCGGCTCTTTCCTGCATACGATGGCATCCAACATCAGCCAGTTGGCTTTTGACTATCTCGATGGTCCTGTCGCTGTCTTGGGCGCGCGCAACTGGATCACGCCGCCCGCCGAGCTCGACGAGAGCTTTTTCCCCAGCGCCGACTGGATGATCGATATCATTCACGAGCGATTATTGCCGCTGCCGGGTTACCAGCCGCGGACGCGACAGGGGAAGGCGGAAATCATGACGCGCAACCGAGCGGGCATTTGACCATGGTGGATTCGCTGCACCATGAATTGCTGGCGAAGGTCGCGTCGATGTATTACCAGCAGGAGATGACGCAGAACGACATCGCCGCGGCGCTCGACTTGTCGCGCGTCAAAATATACCGCTTGCTCAAGGAGGCGCGGGAAAGGCAGATCGTGCGGGTGCTGATCGACTGGCCCATCAAGCGCGCCGGCGATCTGGAAGCGCAACTTGTCGCCGGTTTCGGCCTGGACCGAGCCTTGGTGCTGCAAACGGGCGCGACCGATGCCGCGCTCCTGCTTCGGCAGATCGCGCAGCTTGCCGCGCGTTATCTGGAAGAGGCGCTGGCAGATCAGTCTACAATGTCGATCTGCTTCGGCAGCACCACTTACGAAGTCATCAACGCGGTTCGCATGGATTTTCAAGCGAGCGTCAAAGTGATGCAAGCCACCGGCAGTTTGTCGCAGGCGCTCAAAGAATATGATAGCTCCGCCTTGACGCGCCAACTGGCGCAGAAGCTGGGTGGCGAAGCGCTCTATCTGTCTTCGCCGCTGCTGGCGGACAATGCCGAAGCCGCGGCGATGATCCGCCAGCAAGCCGTGGTAGGACAGACACTCGAGCAAGTGCGCCGCGCCGATATCGCCTTGGTTGGCATCGGCGATCTCGATCCCGCCACCTCCGGGTTCGTCAAAGCCGGCGTGGCGGATGCCGAGCAATTGCGAGCATACCGTCAAAACGGCGCCGTCGGCGACATGGCATGGCAGATTTTCGACGGCGATGGCCGCCTGTACCCCTGCGAACTGAATCGGCGTATCATCGGCGTGACGCTGGATGAACTGCGCGCCCTGCCAGAAACGATTGCTGTCGCCGTCGGCGTCAACAAAGCGGCGGCCATTCTTGGCGCTTTGAACTCGGGCGCGATCAACGTGCTTTGTACGGATGAAGATGCCGCGGCGCGGGTGATGGACATGTCTGCGGCAAGGTGATTTGAGTTTGGCGGAATATCCGGAACTCGTCGCTAACTATGAAGATTTGCCACTGCTCGAGCGTCCCGCTGGATATGTGTATGTTATTCGGGATGTGGAAATTACCGGCTTCTACAAAATCGGCTATACAAAGCATCCTCGACACCGCTTTTATACATTTGCTGATGAACTACCCTTCAAAATAAAGCCTGTTCTTATCTTTCAATCTGATGATGCCGAGGAAGACGAAGAACTGTTACATCAGTATTTTGCTGAATATAGAAAAACCGGGGAATGGTTTAGCCTGGATAATTCGCAATTGAAAGACCTGCGCGAAATGGGGCGAGATCGGCTTGTCTTCGCGGCAAGCAACCCACGGTATGCCCGTCCGCTACAAGCCTCAAATGCGTCGCTAAACAACTTGTATGTATCCAAAGAAGACTATGAACACCTGCCTGAACTTGAACCCACAACTGAGTTCGTGTATTTGATTCAAGATGTGGAATTCACCAGACTTTTCAGAATTGAATGGGCTGATGATCGCGAAAACATAAATTGGTTTGGCGTAAAAATCCCCGTTCGGACAAAAGTTGTTGTCATCTGGTCACATCATAATGCCGAATCGCGATTGAAAGAGTTATATCGCCGTTATGCGGAATACCAAAGCGTCGGCAAGTGGCTTGATTTGGATGATCTGCGATTGCAGGAACTCTGTGACTTAATAGTGTCAGGAGAAGCGTGGGAGCAAGAGCCAAGAACCGTTCAACCGCCAGCGTTGCCTCCAACTCCAAGTCCTGCTGTATTGCCACAGCCGCAACAAACGACTACTTTGGGCGACCTGTTGACTCAGGACAAACCTGTTCCAGCGCGGCGAAACCGGCGGCCGGTTCAGTCTACCCCCCTTCGACAACCCAAAGTCGCGGCGAAAAGAGCGTTTGGCTGGAAACGTGTTTTTATCTTCTTCGTTCTCCTTACTCTTCCTATTCTAATTGTGTTGCTTTTGCCGAGTGATCTTAACGTCGACATGCTGTCTAATATACTTATAGATTTGCAGTCATCGACACCGACATTGCTGCCGACATCGACGCCGATGCAGCACCCGACGTTAACAAATACACAGCGTCCAACGGCAACGAATACCCAGCGTCCAACAGCAACAAATACCCAGCGCCCGACAGCGACGAACACCCAGCGCCCGACAACGACAAACACCCAGCGCCCGACAGCGACGAACACGCAACTCCCGACAGCAACATCGACGCCGCGACCAACCATTACAGCAGCAACTCGCGAGACATATACTGTAAGGTCAGCGAATCCTTACGTGCGATCCTGTCCAAGCGCCACTTGTCCCTTTATTGGCGGGTTAATCGCTGGAGACAAAATACAATCACTGGGGGAAGAGTCCGGTACAATACCGGAAGGTTTCAGCAGCGATATATGGATAAAATTCAACTATGATGGCAAGACGGGTTACATACACAGTCAACTCGTATTGAAGGACAATCCCGCAGGCGGTTAATCAAGCCGCCGCCGCTCGGATACTTGGGAGAAGCAGCTTATGCCAATCGGAGAAGTGACCCAGCAGTGCAAGATCGCCGCGGGCCTGTTTTGGGCGGACTACGCCGTGCTGGGCGCGCAAGTGACTGAACTGGAAGCGGCCGGCGTCGACTGGCTGCACATCGAAGTGCGCGATGGGAAGTATATGGATTTCGCCATGCCGCGCGGCGGATACGACATCATCGAAGCGACCTGTAACAGCACGTCGCTGGAGGTCGAAGCGCAGTTGCAAATGCTGCGACCGAATTTCAGCGTTTTCGATCAACTGGCTGATCTGGGCGTGAGCTTGATTAGTTTGCCGCTGGAAACGACCGATGAGATGATCTTCCAGAACATTACCTATATCAAAGAAAAACTGGGCTTGAAGGTCGGCGTTTGGGCTTGGCAGGGCCTGCCCGCTTACGCTTTCGAACAATTCATCCATCCCTATGTCGACATCATTGAATACGAGAGTCGCGCGCCATTTTGGAAAAAGACCACGGGCGACAAGAGCCCGCATACCATTGATCCCATCGTGATCGATACCTTGGCCAAACTTCATCGCATGATCGCGGACGCGGGCATGGAAGACCGGATCGAATTGATGGAAGATGGCGGACTCAACGCGGGCAACGTGGCGCGGTTCATCGAGGTCGGCATGACCGTCGGCGAATTTTCCTCGCCCCTGCTCAAGGGTCCCGAAGGCAAATTGCAGCCGGGCACGGGGCAGATCAGCGCCGCTGTGGAAAAGCTGCGCGCTGTCATGCGCGAGGCGAGTGATCGCTTCCGCACGGAGGATGGATTGAAGTGATTAGCTATTGGGCTACCTGCCGTGCCGACTCCAAAGGAAATCTACAGCAACACCACAATCGTTCCCCTTCCCTCCCTGTGGGGTCACATAGACATAGAGCTTCGGGAAGGGGCTAGGGGATGGGGGGTTACATGCCAAACATCAATATCGGGCTGATCGGATATGGGGGCATCGGGCGTGTGCATGCCGCGGCCTACCGCGCCATTCCTTTTCATTACGGGCTGCGCGCCGACAGCATCAAGATTGCCGGAGTCGCCACTACGCGGTCGGAAACGGCGAGACAAGCCGCCTCCGAAATCGGTTGCGAATTCTACACGACGGACTACCGCGACTTGCTGGCGCGCGACGACATTGACGCCGTTGATATCTGTACGCCTAACATCTCCCACTACGATATCGTCCTGGCTGCGGCTGCCGCTGGCAAACACATTTATTGTGAAAAACCCCTGGCGATGAACGCGGCTGAAGCGGAGGCTATGGCGCAGGCGGTGGAATCCGCGGGTGTCAAAGGGCAGTTGACATTCAACTTCCGGTTTTTCCCCGCCATTGCGCGCGCCAGGCAACTCATCGCTGAGGGCTTCCTGGGTGAAATCTTCTCTTTCCGCGGTCGCTATCATCGCTCAAGTTACATCAGCCGCGACAAAGCGCTTTCCTGGCGCTTGCAACGGGAGCTTACCGGCGGCGGCGCGCTATTCGACCTCGGCTCGCACATTCTGGATTTGCTTTATTTTCTGCTCGGCGATTTCGCTTCGGTCTATGGAACGCTCGATACCTTGATCAAAGAACGTCCTGTGGTGCCGGGCGCGGCGGAAAAAGGACGGGTCGATGTTGATGATATCGCTTTGTTGCAGGCTCGCACCCGCGCTGGAAGTCTGGGCACGATCGAAATCTCGCGCATGGGCACCGGCGCTACCAATGATCTCTGCCTCGAAATCTTTGGGGAATCCGGAGCGATTCGCTTCGACCTGGCGGAGCCAGCCTGGCTTTATGTCTACGACGCCCGCGACGCGGAGACGCCAATGGGCGGTCAGCGCGGTTTTCGCAAAATCGAAGCGGGGAGCCGCTACGAGGGACAGCGCGCGCCGGACTGGACGATGAGCCCGGACTTCATGCGCGCCCACGCCGAATGCCAGTATCAGTTCATCAAGTCAATCTGGGAGGACAGAGCGCCGTCGCCGTCCTTCGCGGAGGGCGCCCAGGTGCAGAAGATCATGGAAGCTGCCCAGCGATCCGCGGAAACTGAGCGCTGGGTCAAGTTAACGGAGATCTGAGAACGGTGGCGGCGGAGCACTACGACTTCATCATCATCGGCACCGGCATGGGCGGGGGGACGCTGGCTTATGCTTTGCGCGATAGCGGGGCGCGTATCCTGCTGATCGAGCGCGGAGACTTCCTGCCTCAAGAGCCACAGAATTGGCAAGTCAGCGCCGTATTTGACGATGCCCGCTACAAGCCAAAAGAAGACTGGATTGACGCGTCTAACGGGGGAGCTTTCAAGCCCGGCGTTCACTACTACGTCGGCGGCAATACCAAAGTCTACGGCGCTGCCTTGCCGCGTCTTCGCCGCGAAGATTTCGACGCCATCGAACATGAAGGCGGCACGTCGCCGGCTTGGCCCATCCGCTACGAGGACCTCGAACCCTATTATAATCTTGCCGAGGCGCTTTTTTTTGTGCACGGCAGATCGGGCGAAGATCCAAGCGAACCGCCGCGCACACGGCCTTATCCATTCCCCGAAGTCGAGCATGAGCCCACTATTGCGGAATTGATCGACAGGTTGCGTGATCAAGGATTGCATCCATTTTGCCTGCCGATGGCGGTTGATCTGCGCCAGGGCGGCCGCTGCATTCGCTGCAAAACCTGTGACGGCTTCCCTTGCCAGGTACATGCCAAGGGCGATGCCGAGATTTGCTGCCTGCGTCCAGCGCTTGAATACGAGCGCATCGAACTCTGGACCAACACGCGGGCGAGACGCCTGCTGACCGACAGCAGTGGCAAACGCGCCGTCGCCGTTGAAGTGGAGCGCGCGGGCGAGTCGTTAAAGGTATCCGCCGACACGATTATCGTATCCTGCGGCGCGGCTAATTCCGCGATCCTGCTGCTGGGATCGGCGGACGATCAACATCCCAATGGCCTCGCAAATTCGTCGGGCATGTTGGGGCGCAACTATATGGCGCACAACAACACCGCGCTGACCGCCGTCGCCCCTCTTAAGAGCAACCCGACTGTATTCCAGAAGACGATGGCGGTGAACGACTTTTATTTTGGCGATGACGATTTCGCCTGGCCCATGGGCAATATACAACTCTTGGGCAAATTGCAGGCGGGCATGCTATCCGCTGCCAAGCCTTATATACCAAAAGCGATTCTGACGGCGATGGCAAAGCGCAGCGTCGACTGGTGGGTGATGTCGGAGGATTTGCCGGACCCGGAAAACCGCGTTTTCCTCGGGGGCGATGGCAAGATTCAGGTGCTTTGGAAAGCGAACAATCGCGTCGCCCATCAGGAATTGATCGAGCGCGCGGCGCGCATGATGCGCAGAGCCGGTTATGCCTTCGTCTTCACCGAGACCTTGGGCATCGAGACCAATTCGCATCAATGCGGTACGGCTCGCTTTGGCGATGATCCGGCGGCTTCAGTGCTTGACCCCTTCTGCAAGACCCACGATATTGAGAATCTATATGTTGTGGATTCCTCCTTCTTCCCATCGTCAACAGCCATGAATCCTGCCCTGACGATTTGCGCGCAGGCGCTGCGGGTGGCGGATCATCTGCTTGGCAAACCCCCGCTGAAATCGGAGCTGGCATCATGACCTGGGTCATCGGCATCGATTTGGGCGGCAGCAAGATCGCGCTGGGCTTGGTGAGCCCCGACGATCAGATCGTGAGTCGGAGGCGTATCAATACGGAGGCTGACGAGGGAGTCGAAAGCGTGACCGCTCGCATAGCCGCGCAAGTGGACTTGCTCAAACCCGACCTGCCGCGAGGAGAGACCATTGCGGGCGTCGGCATCGGCGCGCCCGGTCCCGTAGACCCTGTCAGCGGGGACCTGCGCGCCTTGGTGAACCTGCCCGGCATCTCGAATACGCCCTTCCGCGCCATATTGCAGGAGAAGTTGAGCTTGCCGGTCAAGCTGGATCATGACGCCAAGGTGGCGGCTTTGGGAGAGTTTCATTTCGGCGTCGGGCGCGATCGCGACAGCATGATTTATATCGTGATCGGCACTGGCGTCGGCGCGGCTATCATATACGAGGGCAGTCTCATTTATGGGGAAAGCAATACCGCGGGCGAATCCGGGCACATGACCGTCGATCCTAACGGACGCCTTTGCCATTGTGGTTCGCGCGGTTGCCTGGAAACTTACACGAGTGGACCGGCGCTGGCAGCAGCTTATGCCGCTGCCAGCGGCGAAACTATCAGCGGCGCGGAGATAACGCGGCGAGCCACCGCGGGCGACGCGACCGCCCTTAGAGTGTTGCGGGAGGCTGGTCGCGCCTTGGGCATCGCCATCGCGTCAATGGCGATGACAGTCAATATCGAGCAGTTTGTCATCGGGGGCAGCGTCGCGGGCGCCGGCGACCTCTTGCTGGATCCGGCGCGCGAATCCCTGAAAAGCTATTGCTTTGAAGAGGTTGCGGCCAAGATCAGGGTAATCGCATCCTCGCTGGGCGAGGATGCGGCGCTGCTCGGCGCGGCATTCATGGCGCGCTAGGAGAAATCCATGTACCTGTATGCCGACCAACTTCCAGAGAATACCGTTCTGCAGGGATTTGATCTTTGCATCGTTGGCGCCGGCGCGGCGGGCATCGCCATGGCGCAGCGCCTTGCGAACAGTTCGCTGACGGTCATTCTCTTGGTCAGCGGCAGCCCCGGCGACAGAGCTGCCCCGGATAGGGAACGGCAATCGCTGTATCACGGGACGACCGGCAGTTTTCTGCAGAAGGTGGATCCGGTCTTTTTGCATCGCTCGCGGCTGAATATGTATGGCGGCACGACCAACCATTTTGGATTCTGGGCGCGTCCATTGGATCCCGTCGACTTCGAGCCCCGCCCCGGTTTCCGCGATAGCGCCTGGCCCTTCACCTTCGACGAATTAAAAGCCTATTACGTCGACGCTCATCATTTCGGCCAATTTGGTCCGCTGAATTATGACGATATGTCGTTCTGGGAAGACGTCTTGTATGCCCGCCCCTTCGACTCACTGCCCGACGACAAAATGACCGGCGCAATCATGCGCGCCCAATACGAGGAGAACTTGCACGACTTCCAGGTGCAGTTCCGCGACGAACTCAAAAGCGCCGAGAACCTTACTGTGCTATTCAATGCGCACCTGCTTGATATCGCCAGCGACGGCGAGGAGCGTCATGTCACCGAAGTAAATTGCTCAACCATCGTTGCAGGAGTTCGCGGCAAAAACTTCAAGGTATGCGCCAAGGCTTATGCCCTGGCCTGCGGCGGCATTGAAAACGCGCGCTTGTTGCAGCTCTCCGGCGACTTGGGCAATAACAAGCGCGATCAACTGGGGCGCGGTTTCATGGTGCATCCCTTGCTGACCAACGCCGCTACAGTCCGATTCGACCAGG
>DAOULD010000193.1:0-22800 GCA_034420635.1 Anaerolineae bacterium
ATTGAGCGCTTCACGTTTCAATTCCTCTGGATATTTCATCATCGCCTTCCACCCTAACTCTGTACCCTATTTTATTGGACAATTTGGCTGTCCACAAAATCGGGGCAAGTTCATGTAACCCGTAGCAACGGAGAAGGGGAGCTAACATAGCGCGACTTCGCTTGAAAACAGCAGTTATCGACACCTATCATTAGAAAACCCGCATTGATGCAAGTATGGAAACCAGCTTCCCCCGAAGGTCAGTGTCGCCGGTTAGTGTCTACGCTACCTACGCGACCCATTGCTATGGGGATTTTGCCCCCCGTTGAGCGGGGGGATTGAGGGGGGACTATAAGGGGGTAGACCGAAGATGGAAGCGAATCAACCAGTACCGCACAAGCCTTGTCGGGGCGACCTATCAGGTCACCCGAAATCGCCATAGAAGTAGAACCGAGCAAGTCATGCAAAAAATGAGGAGCCTTTAGGGGCGGCTCGCTGAGCCGCCCGTCGTTATGTTTTCTTGCCCGATGATGTCGCTCATGCGGTGATTATTGGGCGTTTCAGTGAAACGCCCCTACAGTTTTCGATTATTTTGCGGCTGTTTATACTTCATCAACTTTTTCGCATGATTTACTTGCATTTACTGAGATTACAGATTTTGCAGCGACATACCGTCCGATGAAACCTGTCATGTCCTCAGTTGACACGTCGGGGAGCGGCCGGGGATGGGGGCAGTATTTCAACCGACTTCGATACACTACCGAGCTAAGCAAAACGTAGGGCCGGCCCAAAGCTAAGGATTTGGCAGCAAGAGGGGAAGCGACCAGTTCAGTATGCGCAACAATCGTCTGGTTTATGTTTAATCAATATTAAATATCTATAAATGAAAGAATGACGCTTGTGACACTTATCATTAACATCCAGATGACCAACAGGCAATATCTATCTTCGGCAGATTCCGAATATGTCCCGACTTGCTCCATAAACTCTCAAACAGCCGCTCGGCGCGTAACCGGCGAATCGTACACAAGAATGCCCCGCTCGCGCAAAATAATCAGCTTTCTCATCCCATGAGCGACGCGGTATATCAAAATAATTAAGCCTCCGCGCCATTTGCCGTGTATCATAGCCAGACAAGATACCCTCAACTGCAAATTGACTGGTTATGCAGTTCAAAGCATAATTCTGTTGACGAAGAGTTGGAACGAGGACAGTTGAACGGTTAATGACTGATTACCGTGAATGGGTCCTGCGGGCAAAGCGCGGCAACAAAGCCGAGCGCGATGACGCTTTCGATCATTTAGTGCGCGATTTTCAGGGAATGGTCTATAGCCTTGCTTATGGCAGGCTGAGCGATACGCAGTTGGCCGAAGACGCCGCGCAGGAAGCTCTGTTGGCCGCATACAAGCAGATCAATCAGTTGCAGGATGTCGCCGCGTTTCCCGCTTGGTTACGGCGCATTGTCTTGACACAAACTGACCGTATTCAACGTCGAAAGCGCCTTGTTGTTGAAACTATAGAATTATCGCAAGAAACGGCTTGTGACGAACCATCGCCGGAAGCGCTGCTGGAAGCGAGTGAATTGCGCGAAAAACTGCGGGCGGCCGTTGCTGCCTTGCCCGAAATAGAACGCGATGTCACGCGCGATTACTACTTCGAGGGCGAGACTCAGCGCGAGATTTCCGAACGGTTGAACATTCCTCTGGCAACCGTCAAAAAGCGCCTGCAATACGCCCGACAGCACCTGCGCGGCTTGATCAGCGGCTTTAACGAGACGCTGGATCGCGCGATATCCGGCGACTCCACAGCCAAGGATCAATATCAGCCGGCTTACGTTTACATTCGTCAGCGCCGTCGGCGCGATGTCGACGGGACTTAAGAGACGCCAGACGAAATCAAAAAGGGCGGAACCAGTTCCGCCCTTTTTGTTATTTGCTGCTTTTGAATTTAGCTGCCCGGCACCACCTGACAGGCGCCCTGCTTCATACAGGTCCAGGTCATATCGCCACCATCAAGATGCAATTGCGAGCCCATGCCCTCCAGGACGGCAGCCATCGCAGAAACGTAAGGCGCGGAGAAACTGGTACCGTTGAGCGCCTTGTAGCCGTTATCAAGAAAGGTGGTATGAACATCGCGACCAGGCGCCCAGATATCGCCGCCCTTGTTGCTAAAGCTGCTGCGCGCGCCGTTCGGATCAACAGCGCCGACGGCGACAACGTTCTCGTAACGCGCCGGATACCCTGGCGCGCTGCCGCCGCTGTTGCCAGCCGAAGCGATTACAGTGACCCCGTTGTCAACCGCGTAATCCACGGCGTCTTTTGTCACCTGCGAGCCGACCATGCTGCCAAGCGACAGGTTAACGATATCGGCGCCCTCGTCCGCAGCGTAAACGATACCCGCCGCAACATCCGCCATTGAACCGCTGCCGCCGGGTCCCAATACACGCACTGGCAAGATTGAAGCGTTTGGCGCGAATCCGGCGATGCCGATGCCATTGTCGATATTGGCGGCGATAATACCAGCGACCGAACAGCCATGCCCGAATACGTCGTCTGGATCATCATCGTCATCGACAAAATCGTAGCCGTTGTCCAGCACGCGGTCTTGCAAGTCCTCATGGCTCATGCAGACGCCGGTGTCGATGACAGCCACCGTGACCGGTCGCAAGTCGTCCATTTCGTTCCAGGCGGTCTCCGCCTGAATATGCGGCAAAGCCCACTGACGATCGTAATCGGGATCGCTGGGCGGGATATCGAAGTTCACGCTGACAATGAAGTCTTGCTCGATTAACTCGACATCGCTGTCGAAGGTGAAGTCGTCGCTGCCGAAAGCCTCCGGCACATCCACCACCCAGACCTCGAGCTCGTGAATTCTTTCCACAAGCGTCCCGCCGATGCGGTCGACGTATTCCCATTTCTCGCTTTCCGGCGTATTCGGATCGTAGTGAATCACCCAGTTGCCCGTAGGCGACGCCCGGTAAACCGGCACGACGCGCGTACTGTCAGGCTCGCCCTTATTCGTGCCACCGAGGATGAACTCGCTGGGCGGGAACTCGCTGGCCAAAGCTGGAAGCATGACTCCCAGCGCCAGCAGCAGGGTGAGGCTCAGTCTAATGCAAATCATGGAGAATCCCTTCGTCTACATTATGGACCTGCGTCTTCGATTCAGTAGGTCGAAATCTGTGTTTCTTTTGCCGTGATGAATTCAAGCAGCGCCGGAAGTCCTTCTTGTGTTTTTTGGATGCCGCGCTTGATCGCCGGGATAATCTGATCAGGCGATTCGACGCGCTCGCCGTAGCCGCCGAAGGCTCTTGCCATGTCCGCGTAATGACCGGAGATGTCGGTACTGCGAAACTTTTCGGTGGACACGGGCATAATTGGAATCTCAATCGCCATTGAGAAGTTGTTGAAAAGCACTGACAAAATCGGGATTCTTTCGCGCACAGCGGTCTCGAAATCCATCCCGGTGAAACCGATAGCGGCATCTCCCCATACATTAACACAGAGCGCATCGGGTCGGGCAAGTTTCGCGCCCATCGCCAGCCCGAGGCCGTAACCGAGCTGGGTCGTCTTGCCCCAACCAATATAGGTCAGCGGCGCGGCAGACTGCCAAAAGGGCGACAATTGGTCGCGTGGGCTGCCGGCATCGTGCGTGATGATCGTGTTCTTGACATCGACCGCGCGCAGCAGATCCCAGATGACGCGATAAGGCGACAGCGGCGTCTCATCCGATGTGAGCTTCGGCATCCACTGATCGAGCCATTGCGCCTTAACCGCAGCGATTTCTGCCGCGACTGCCGCCATGCGCGCTTCGGACGCGCCCTTGGAACGATCGCGAACGGCATCCGCCAGCCCGTCTAAGATTAAGCCGGCATCGCCAACGAGGGCGATTTCCGCGGGCACGTCTTTATTGATGTCGGCTGGATCTACTGTCGCGTGGATCACCCGTTTCCCAGCGGGCATCTTGATGCCAAAGTTTGTTCGCGTGAAACTGCAGCCAATGCCGAAAATCAGATCCGCCTTACCCAGGAAGTGATGCACCGGCTTGGGGATTGACCGTCCGCCGGAACCCAGAGCCAGGGGATGATCTTCCGGGAAGGCGCTCTTGCCGCCCAAGCTCGTTGTCACCGGCGCGCCAAGCAGTTCAGCCAATTCTTTCAGCGAATCCCAAGCCTTTGCGTAATGCACGCCCTGGCCCGCATAGATCACTGGACGCTCGGCTGTGAGCAATGCCTCGGCCGCGGTTTCGATCGACGCGCATTCTGGACCGTAGCGCAAGGCAGGCGCCGGCGTCGGATCGAAGGAGTCGGCGATTTCCTCGGCAAACAAATCGGACGGGAATTCCACCAGCACTGGGCGCGGTCGGCCATTGCGGACTTGGGTAAAGGCGCGCCGCATCGCTTCCGGCACGGCTTCGGCCACGGTGACCTGTTCGCAAGATTTCGTCACCTGGCGATAATTCACGGCTGAACTGAAATTCGGCTGGATCTGGGCGATGCGCCGCGGATAGCCGGCCGGCAGCACGACGATCGGCGCGGAATCGCCAAAGGCTTGCGCGACGCCGCCGAAGGCATTTTCGGATCCCGGTCCGCTCTGCATGCAGAATACGCCGATTTTTTCACCGGAGGTCACGCGGCTCATCGCATCAGCCATGTGCAGTCCGATCCGCTCCTGTCGCACGATAATGGGACGGATGTCCAATTTCGCCGCGGCTTCAATCAGTGGGTTCACCGGATAGGCGAACAGGTACTCGACCCCTTCCGCTTTGAGAACTTTGGCAACCGCATCAGCCACTTTCATTTGATTGCAATTCCTCTAGTGCGCCAAAAGCGCAGAGCGAGAATCATTACCGATGTTATCATGCGAGCCATGACAGGTCAAACATGATGATTATGGACGTGCCCATTCGGTGGCGGACAAGGTTCCGCCTCCAATTCCTGAGCTGCAACAGTTAGCGCTAAATCCCTTTACGCAAGCTGGGGCGATTGCGTCGCAGTCCGCGTCAATCAGCAGGACGCGCCTCAGCCTATTCCAAACGCCGGCGATTCACTTCAAAGGTGAAGACATCGTCGCGCGCGTAAGCGCCGGTGACGTCGAGGGTCATCTGTTCCTCCAATATGCGCCGCGGGTCGAGATCGGCGTAGATGATGGTTTCCTCGCCAGCAACCGGCTCCACCAGGCACTCGCCATCCGGACCGATGATGGCGCTGCCGCCATGCAAAAGGAGCGACTCCGGTTGAGCGCGCAAAGCATCGCTCAACTCGAGTTCCTTTGGAATATCGGCAACGGTGAGAATGCTGCCGGCGGCCAGGACAAAGGCGCGCCCCTCAAATGCGTAATGACGACTGGCGATCAGATGGCTCTCTTTCACGGCTGGCCAAAGCGCCACATGAACGAGTTCATTGCTGAGATGCAAGGCTTGCCGCGCATGCGGCATCCAATGTTCCCAACAGATCAAACCGCCAACGCGACCGGCCGCCGTGTCCGCGGCTTTCAAGCCGGCGCCGTCGCCTTGCGCCCAAAGCATCTGCTCGCTAAATGTCGGCCGCAGCTTGCGATGGTGATTCACCAGTTCGCCGTTGGCGTCAATGACGAGCAGGCTATTGTAGAGGCTGCGGTTGCCGCGCCCCTTCAGGACCCGCTCATTGATGCCCAGCGCGAGGACGACGTCAAGGTCCTTGGCAAGCGTACGGATCCGCAGCAATTCCGGACCGTCGATCGTCATGCTGTTTTCGCAGAGCCGCGCATAGACGACTTTGGTCGGCGCATGATCCCACAGCGCGGCAGCGGGCGCATAATCCAGCCAAGCCGGGTAACCGGGGAACCAGGTTTCGCCTAGCGTGATTAGTTGCGCGCCGTTGCGCGCCGCCTCTCCAATGAGCGAGCAGCCTTTTTCAAGGCATCTGGACAGATCATAGTAGGGAGCGCGAGCCTGGATGATGGCGACTCTGATTGTATTCGACACGATCATGCTTTCCCGGCGACTTTTACCCCGTCAAAGGAGTTGACGTACTAAGTAGTTCCAAGTTAGTCGTGAAAAAAAATGGGTGTGCTGTAGGGGCGGCACGCTGTGCCGCCCGTTTCTTCACTAACTGTTTTCGGGCGTTTCAGCGAAAGGCCCCTACACTTCGTCGCTTTTTCAGATTCTCATTACTTTCTTGGTTCTACATATGTCAACGCTTATTGGAATCTGTCCCTAAGAATGGCGGAAGTTTCGCGAAAGGACGCCGCTGGGACCTAGTCGCTATCGAGAACCGCGCGTACGCGAAATTGTTCGCCATCGCTATCGGGCGCGTTGGCGACCACATCGTCAAGCGGCAAGGCATCACCCGCCAAATCCGGGCGCAAAACATTGGTCAAGGGCAGGACCGATGAGGTCGGATCGATATGTGATGTATCCAGTTCTTCGAGCTTCTGGAAGTAACCCAGTATCGCAGACAACTGCTGCTGATAGAGCTGGACATCTTCGTCGCTGAGATCGAGGCGAGCCAAATCGGCAATGGCGCGCACATCTTCCGCCGAAAGTATCGACTCTGACATATCATGTCCCCAACGTCGATATTCTGGATAATGCCGCAAGTGTAACCCTGGAATGCACTAGATTGTAGCATCAGAATATTGGAAATCTCGAAAGCGCTGGCAGTTTCGTGTACACTCGAACCTGAGACTAGCAATCCAAGGAGTTGAAAGATGTTGGCGTCTGTAAATCGAGACGAGGCGTTGCGCTTGTTAAGGATCGAACATGCCGCTGTTTACAGGTTAATTGATGATTTAACCGACGCAGAGATGACGCGCCGCGACACTATCCAATATGGCTTGTACGCCGATCAGGAATGCTCCTTCAAGGATCTGCTCGCGCATCTCATATGCTACGAAGCGCTAGCGTTGGAGGCGATCGCCGCCTGGCGCGCCGGTGAAAAGCACTGGGTGATCGACGCTGTCGACGATGCCCGCTCCAGCCGAGACATTCACTATGGCGGTATCGCCGACCGCGCCCGCCTCAGCCTGGACGAGCAGATTGACGAATATCGGCAGAAGAGCGCGGAGCTGGAATCGGCGCTGGCTGATATGCGGGATGACCAGTGGCGCGAACCGGCATTCTATCCGACACGCGGGGGCGCGGACCTGGGCGGTATGATCGAAAGCATCATGGTAACGCCCCCTCGACCCATGTATCGGCACTTGCCGGTGCACATTCCCAATACCAATGCATACGTAGGCAGTCTGCGCCAAAGTCGCGTAGCCAAGCCCTAAGACAAGTCTCGTGCTGGCAGAGCAATCGCATCAAAATTAACATCCGCTGTGATGATAAAAGTCAAATAAATTTAACCACCGAGGACACCGAGAGCACCGAGAAAATCCCTTTTCGCGAAAGCAACGGGCAAAATTCTTTTTCTGAAACGAGATTCCATGACAGAAAAAGAGGCTGTTTCTTTGATTTTTCGTAGTTTCGTCTGGCAACAAACTTTAACTCTGTGTCCTCGGCGCCTCTGTGGTGAAAATAATTTGATGCGATTGCTCTGCGTGCTGAACCTTCGACATGCTATGATATAATTCGCGTCTGTTTAACCGCGAAAACCGGCACAGCAAAGTCGAGCTGGCGCCGGCATAGGCCACATTGAATGCGCATACCTGGTTGGCTATTGGGAATCTTGGGTTTGCTCGTCCTGGTTGTCGGGACAGGCGTCTGCTCCCTCACTGCATTTAGCCTGACAAGACAGACGGCGATCGACTTGCAAGAAGTCGGCGATCCGTCGCTGACGCTGCGCTGCC
Source organism: Anaerolineae bacterium (assembly GCA_034420635.1). Classification (GTDB taxonomy): domain Bacteria; phylum Chloroflexota; class Anaerolineae; order Aggregatilineales; family Phototrophicaceae; genus UBA6055. The sequence goes on from DAOULD010000193.1 coordinate 7,752, forward strand.
TGATCACAGGCCAGTGGCCCTGTGCCGACGCGGGTTCGGCGGATCCATCGGCGAACGACAGCGCGCCGGTGCTGATATTGACGCCGCTCGTCACAGTTGCTCCCACGACCGACTCGCAAAAGAATGAGCCTCCGCCCGTCGTGACATCCTCTTTCAACCTCGTCGACCCAGCGACAGCGCTTCCGCCGACCGACGCGCCGCCTGAACCCGACTTGCCGATCATCACGGACCCCCGCCAAATTCGCATCCTGCTGCTAGGGATTGACCAGCGCAGCGCCACCGGCGAGACCGGTCCCTTCCGAACAGATACAATGATCTTGATGAGCATTGACCCCGTGCGCAAAACGGTCGGCGTGCTGTCCTTGCTGCGCGACCTGTGGGTGACAATACCCGGATACGAAGCCAACCGATTGAATACCGCCAATTTCATCGGCGACCGCGATGCCTACCCGGGCGGCGGAGGTCCCGCGCTCGCGATGGAAACAGTCTCGACGAATTTTGGTGTGAATGTCGACAAATACATCCTAATTAACTTCGACGTATTCACCACCATCGTCGATGTGCTGGCGCCGGATGGCGTGCCAGTTACGGTGAGGGAAAGTATCAACGACCCGTTTTATCCTGACGCTGGCTACGGCATGATCCATGTTGTTTTCGAGCCCGGGGAACAGCGCATGAACGCGGAGACGCTGCTGCAGTATGCCCGCACGCGCGCCACAGAGGGCGGAGACTTCGATAGAGCCAGGCGCCAGCAGCAAGTCCTGGATGCCGTGCGCGCGGAGGTGCTAAGCGCTGGCGGCATCGTCAACTTGGTTGCCAATGCCCCGGAATTGTGGAGCGAACTCTCAACCAACTATCGCACCAATCTCGAACTGAATGACATACTGGCGCTGGGTCAACTGATGGGCCAAATCAAGCGCGAAGACATTCGCTTCGAGGTCGTGAACAATCTTTATGTCAATGATGGTCTGAGCCCTAACGGCGAGTCTGTTTTGTTTCCCGACTACGCCGCGATCAGCGAACTGATTCAGCGAACGTTTTATCCCCACATTCAGTTGTCGCCGGCCGAAATCAAAGCGCGCGCCGACGCCGAGGCGGCGCCGATCTATGTTTACAATGGCACACAAATCTTTGGATTGGCGGGCGCGACGCGCGAATGGCTAATCGCCAAGGGCGTTCTGGTGACCGGCGTTGGCAACGACACGAGCAGCGATCTCGAACGGACCGAGATTCGCAACTATGGCGGCCGGCATCTCTGGACGGCGCGTTACATCGCGCAGTTGCTGGGCTTGCCGGACGAGCGGATCGTACGCGCCGGCGACGGCTTGATCGCCGAGGGCGTGATGGTGGCGCTGGGCGAAGACGCTACCGCGATTATCGAGGGCTAGTCGGCGCCAAGCGACCAGATTCGGACGCGCGGCAAACTCTGCTATACTCTAGTTGACGCGCAGCCGGGAGAGACCCTCATGCTCCGCAATATTGGTCTGAAAAACTTCAAATGCTGGCAAGCGCTTGATATCGATCTCGCGCCGATTACGTTGTTTTTCGGGACAAACAGTTCGGGCAAGACGGCCATTTTGCAGTCTTTGCTGATGCTCAAGCAGACGGCGAGGGGATTTGATCCCAAGCAGCATATCAACTTTGGCGGGAGTGATCGAGATTACGTCGCTCTGGGAAGTTACCAGGATCTGGTGTTGGGGCATCAAATCGATACAAATGTCGGACTGACCCTTCAATGGGATCCTGCTTCGGGCTTTGACTGGCAAACCCACATAGAAGGCGCAGCGAAACCCGTATTTCGCAGGCGAATCAAAAGTTCAATGTCCATTGAATATGCGATCACTTGGTGTCTTATCGATGATATCCATATTGGAGAACTGTCCTACCGCGCCTTGCCCACTGGCTCAAGCTCAGAGAACCTTCGAGTCGAATTCATTGAAAATGGTCGATATGTAGCCACCGTCCATAAAGACGTTGATGACACATATCCATTTGAGCAGAAGAAACGGGTAGGCAGACCAGAAAGCTGCTATGTATTGCCCCAAGAAATCTTCACCGATTACCCGATCGATGTTCGACGCCTTGCGACCTTCTATGCCCGAGAGTTTGAAGAACTTATGGGCTCCGTCCTTTACTTGGAACCGGTTAGACAGCGTCCTGAAAGACATTATCTTTGGACGGGCAACGAACCTAAGCTAATTGAGCCTTCGGGCGCCAACACAATTGAAATGTTAATCTCGTCCGCGAGAAGTGATTGTACGCTTCTGGCTGGCGTGCAAGAAAAACTCAAATTGTTGACGCTCGTCGACTCATTTGACGTGAAGCCGATTGATCAGAATGAACGACTATACGAAGCCACCGTGACAATCGGCGGAGTTAAGAGTTCGCTGGCAGACGTCGGATTCGGCGTATCACAAGTGCTGCCCGTGATCACGATGCTTCTGTCGGCGCCAGAAGGATCAATCGTCCTGCTAGAGCAGCCGGAACTGCACTTGCACCCCAATGCGCAGAGCGCGCTGGCCGATCTATTGCTTTATGCCGCCGAGCAGCGCAAGCTTCAGTTGATAATCGAGAGCCATAGCGAGCATATTCTGCGACGGCTGCAGCGACGCGTTGCCGAAGACAATCCTGAGTTTGCCAAGCCTGAAAACATCAAGATGTACTTCTGTCAGACAGGAGATGCGGGTTCGTCGATTGAAGAAGTTGAAATTGACCGATTCGGCCAAATCGCTAACTGGCCTGAAAACTTCCTTGGCGATATCAGCGGAGATTTGCACGAAATGCTCAGAGCTGCACTCGAACGTCGTGGCCAGGAGTTAGAGCGTGTCGGACATCGTGGTTGATACCAACGTATGGGTGATGGTAGACAAAGAAGTATCGGAATTGGAGGAAAGCGAAGATCGAAATTGCGTCAGATCCTGTCAGGTATGGCTCGAGAGATTCATCATTGGTGAAGATCGCTTGGTCGTAGATTCTTTCAATACTTACGCGATAATCAGCGAATACCGAAGAAATGTAAAACGTGGCGGAATAGCGGAAAATCTGCTTAATCAACTGGTAAACGTACTCTTTGATCGTCTCATTCAAATAGACATTCGATTTGACGACGATGGCTTTGCCGAGCTTCCGGAGCAGTTGATGTCGCTGCATGGTAAAGACAGAAAGTTTGTCGCCGTCGCCATTGAATGCGTTCCCTATGCGCCAATCCTTAATGCTACTGACACCGATTGGGCGCAAGAAAAGCAACTGCTGGCAGACAATGAAGTCACCATCATTGAACTTTGCCCAGAATACATAAAAGCAAAACTGAGTCGCGCCTAGTCTTTCGCTTTTACCCCCATCCGGCGCATTGTGTTACAATCCCCAGCACTTGTTCACAGATCAGGAATCCCTTGATGGCTGAACATCAAGGTGAAGCAAAAGCCAAACTGGTGTGGCTGGAGCCCTACTCCGGCGCCACGCGCGAGTTCCTCTTGCGCGAGGGCGTGAGCGCGACCATCGGACGTTCCGCCTCCAATGACATTCACATTGGCGAAAGCCATATTTCGCGCATGCACGCGGTGCTAACATGTCGCGACGGCGAATTCATCATTGATGACCTGGATAGCGCCAACGGGACCTATGTCAATGGACTGCGCGTCGAGGGCTCAAGCAATCTGGAGATCGGCGACGAGATTCACCTCTTCGTCTCGATGCTCAAGCTGCTCGATCCGCGGGCGACGCCAGCCAAAGACGCGCTGGAACTGGTATCGATGGTTGCCAATGACCGAGCTTCATTGCGCATAGACAAAGGACCGCAGCGAGGCCAGGTCTTTGCGCTGTTGAAAGAAGAAATATACATCGGGCGCTCCACGCCAAACGCCAATTGGGAGATCACCCTGCAGGACCCGACGGTCTCGCGTCCGCACGCCTTCCTGGTCAAAGAAAAGCATTGCTGGAAGCTCTTCGATTTGGGCAGCGCCAACGGGACCTCTGTCAACCGGCGGCCAGTCATCGGCGGCAAAGCGCGTGAACTCCGAGATGGTGACCGTGTTATGTTCGGGGCAACCATGACGGTGTTCCGCTTGGGATACCCGCCGGCGAAACGGCGTAAAGATCCCGACAAAAAGGGGGAGGCATGACGCGGCCGAATATCATCCTGATCATCGCCGACGATATGGGCTACGGCGATTTTGGCGTGTTCAACGATCAAATCTCTTGTACGCCGCACCTGGACGCCTTGGTTGACGGAGGCATTTGCCTGACGCAGCACTATTCTGCTTCCCCGGTTTGCGCGCCGGCCCGCGCCGCTATGATGACTGGGCGCTACCCGCATCGAACCGGCAGTATCGACACGCTGGAGGCGCGCGGGTTGGATCGGCTGCGGCTGGACGAGACGACGCTGGCGGATCTGCTATCGAGCGCCGGATACGCGACGGGCTTGATCGGCAAATGGCACAACGGGGCGCTGGATCCGCGCTATCATCCGACTGCCAGGGGCTTCAAGGAATTCGTCGGCTTTCAGGGTGGCTGGAACCCGTATTATCGCTATCGCCTGGATCGCAACGGCAGGCTTGAGTATGGCGACAAAGAAGCGTATCTAACCGATGTTTTCAGCGAAGAAGCGCTCGCTTTCATCGACCGGCGCCACAAGGAATCTTTCTTTCTGCAACTCGCGTACAATGCGCCGCACTTCCCGCTGGAAGCGCCCGACGCGCTGGCGAAGAAGTACTGCGATATGGGTTTCAGTCTGGGCGCAAGTCTCATATATGCCATGATCGAAGTGATGGACGTTGGCATCGGCAGGATAATGGAACGGCTGGAAAAACGCGGGATCGCCGACAATACCATCGTCATTTTCACCAGCGACAACGGACCGGCGCTGGGCGACTGGAACGGCTTGTCCCAGCGCCGTTTCAACTTTGGCTGGAACGGCGGAAAGGGCAATACTTACGAGGGCGGCATTCGTGTACCGCTAATCATTCGCTGGGCGGACGGCCTCGATGCGGGCCTGCGCAGCGACGAACTGGTACACTACACGGATTGGTTCCCGACCCTGCTGTCTATGGTCGGGATGGACGCGCCTACAGACTTGCAACTGGACGGCGTCAACGCGCTGCCCGTTTTGCGCGGGGAACGCGGCAAGATCAATCCCTTGCGCTTTTGGCAATGGAGCCGTTACAGTCCCGTGAGCGCATGCAACGCCGCCGCGCGCGATGGCGACTGGAAGCTGCTGCGGCCGCAAATCCGCGAAGCCATGCAGGTCAGCTCCGTTGACACAGCGCTGGACCATGCCATCAAGTATTTCCCCGAGCATTTCGACCGGATTGTTGAAGATCCCGAGCCGGAGCGTACGCTACCGCCGGCTCCGCCGCCACTGCTCTTCAATCTCGCGGATGATCCGGGCGAGCAGTTCGATTTGGCGGCGCAATACCCGGTCAAAGTCGCGTCGATGGAAGCCGCTTTGGAGCGCTGGTTCATCAATGTGACCGGGCTCTAGCCAGCGCATAGCTCGGGCGCCGTCCTTTCACTTGTTGACGCGAGCATGTTGGAGCCGCGGCGCCGATGTTGCCTTGGAACGATTGAACAACAATTGAAGGACGACGAATCCACAATGAGGGGCGCAAAACGATGACACACAGCTTGCTTCAAGAACAGGCCGACCTGGCCACCGCCATAGATATCCTGGACAAGTGGACTGCCCACAACATGCGGGAAAAACGTCTGCCCGGCCTGGCGCTGGGACTGGTCTACCAGGGCGAACTATTCTGGGGCAAAGGTTACGGCGTCGCCGACCTGGAAACCGGCCAGCCTATCACGCTCGACACGCGCTTTCGCATCGCCAGCATCAGCAAAACATTCACGGCGACGGGCATCTTGCAATTGCGCGACGCCGGAAGGCTGCGACTGGATGATCCGGTGTCGCAATACCTGGACTGGTTCGACTTGCGTTATCGCGACGCGCCGGAAATCACCATCCGCAATCTATTAACGCATACGTCGGGCTTGCCGCGCGATTCGGTCAAAGCCATGTGGACAGACTGCGAAGCCCCGGACTGGGAGGATTTCGTCTCCCAGACGCGGGGGCGCAAGCTCACCCGCGCCCCTTACGAAAACTATGCCTACAGCAATTTGGGATACTCGCTGCTGGGCGGAATCATCGCCGTCGTCAGCGGGCAGTCCTGGGCGAGCTACCTTCAGGAAAATGTCCTGGCGCCGCTGGACATGACGGAGACCTATCCCGTCCCGGACGCCGACGACGCGGGCTTGGCGACCGGTTATACCCGCGAAAGGAAGGACGGCAAGCGCGATGCCTTCCCCTTCTGGAAAATGAATGCCTTTGAAGCATCGGCGAATTTCGCCTCCTCGGTCAAGGATCTGGTCAAGTACGCCGCCTTTCACATGGGACTGAGGGACGAGGCTGTGCTCTCGCCCTATACCCTGTTTGACATGCACCGTGTGCATTGGCTGGAAGAAAGCTGGAAAGGCGGCTATGGCTTGGGCATAGCCTTGCATAAGGTCAAGGATTGGGTCATCAGCGGGCATGGCGGGGGCTATCCCGGTTATCTGACCGCCTTCACCCTCTGCCGAGAGCACAAAGCCGGCGTGATCGCGCTGAGCAATGCGCTGGGCAGCAATCCGCATCAGATAGCAGAGCAAGCCTACAAGCTGGTCTTGCCGGAACTGATAAAGGCAACTGCCGAAGCGAAACCGGAAGCGAATCCCGCCTGGGGCAAGTACGTTGGCGATTACGCCAGCGAATGGGCTCTGCAAAAGGTGGTCATCCGCGAAGGAGAACTGCAATTGCTCTATCTCGACGATCTCGATGGCAAACCGACCCTGCTCGAGCCCACGGATGATGAGACCGTATTCGTCTTGCGGCAAGCCGGGCAATCGAACGAGACGCTGCGCTTCGAGCTGGATGCGGAGGGCGATGTCGTCAGATTGTGGGAGCGCAACGAATACAGTTTGCCCATTAACTGATGCAGGTTCGGATCCGGATCTTCATTAGTGATTCTTGCGTTTTGTTTGTTTGTATGTTATATTAAGGAGGAAAAATCTTATTGAAAGGAAAACTTTATGGAACCAGAGTTTTATGTGGCGCTGGCGACAATAGCAACGCTGATAATGTCGGGGAAAGTTTCATTAAGGCGCGGCTTGATTGTCGTATTCGCGATCGGAACTGCTCTTATCGCGCTCAATTGGGCGCACACCAGGATCCAAGGCGTAGAGGAGATTGGGCAACTGAAAAGACGCATCGAGGTTCTCTCAGAGCTTGATCTGCTAGGGGGTGGGCAACCGTTTGTACGGGGTCCACTGCAATCTGAAATGATTGAGGGTGCAGTCGACCTGTCTCTGTCTAAACCTTTCGTGTTACCAGAGAGCTCAGTTGCTACGCTGGAGCCAAACGCCACAATGGTGGTCGAAACAGTTGAGCCAACAATGGTCACCAGTCCGGCCAAGAAACTAGCATAGGGCTTGGGAACGCCAAACCATCGCATCCGCGGATCGACCAATAATTGGATGGCGAACGGCGGCAACGGTGGTTTGCCGCCTCTAGCTACCTAGCAATCTGGAAATATAGTGTTGCTTCTGACCGAAACGTGCGATTTGTCCCGTTGGAAAACTCCAAGTTGAACGCTTGCTGGCTGTAATTTGTGAGGAAGTGTCACGCCAATGTTGCTTAACATTGAGCAAATCGACATAAAGGCTCGTAATCGGAGTACGCTTGGCCCCACTCCGATTACGCTGATATCGTGGCAGCGAATCTAGTTGGTATTAGTCTGTTCGGCACATTTCGCAATGCGAATTGAAGCCGGGCGCTATGCCCAAGTTCGTCACCGAAAGCACATTGACGACGCAGACGGGCCACAATTGGGCGCTCGTCCAAGTGATCTCCAAACAGACGGCAGGGCTGGAGCAGACGGACTTAGCAAATGTCTTTGCGCTATGTGAAGCTGGGCAATCGAACGAAACGCTGCGCTTCAAAGTGGATGCGGAGGGCGATGTCATCAGGCTGTGGGAGCGCAACGAATACAGTGGGAAAGACGGATAGCAAATATCAGAATCTCGTAAGAACACCTTGCGTTTATGTTAATCTTACGCTCAGCCAGTACCATCTAGTTTTGGTGTTCAATCGAAATCAGGAGAATTAGATGGTGAACGCAAGCAAAGAGGGACGGGGCATTGTTGAAAGCTTTTTGTTTGGAAACGAACCAATGCTGAAGAAACTGGCAGTATTCATATTCTTGATCATTCTGGTTGTGGTTGTGGTTCTTGCGCTTGAGAGCGCCATGGGCTTGGTCAGTATAGGCAGGCTTGAGCGGCAAGTGAACATCCTTCACGAGCTTTCGTCGCTATCTGAAGCTGGACTCGGAGACAATAGTGAGCTTCGACTCATGTTCAGAGCGGCGACTAAAGACCTCAAGAACTTCAACCCAGACCTCGGACACACTGTGTCGAAGATCATTCCCAAGTCGAACAAAAATCAACACCTTGAGATAATTTCAACCGCGTCAAGTTGGGTAGTCGTTGGGCTAATGCTGCTTTTCGTGGCTGACGGTGGCTGGAGGATGCGATCATTTCTCTGTTTCACCACAGCGGTGATAGGTGTTATTATTGGGTGCTTTATCAGTGAGATTATTGAGACACCAAATCAGTTTTGGACGGCTGTCGCATTTAGCATTCTTGGGTTTATCCCACTAGTGCTTGTGGCAATGTACTTCTACAATCGGCTACAGCGATTGAAAAAGGAAAAGGGATCAAAAACCAAGAAGACACGAGGAAAGTGACGCGCTTTGCCGCCAGTCATCGATAGAACGCAATCTATGAAATCTTGAGGTGGGAAACACATGCCAATAATTCAAGCGAAAGACCTGCAACCGATCATCGCGGAGATCCTGGAAGCGGCCGGCGCGACTGCCGAGTACGCCGAGATCGTCGCCGAGCATCTGGTCAACGCCAACCTGTCCGGGCACGATTCGCACGGCGTCATCCGCGTGCCGACTTATGTTCAAGCCATCGACAGCGGGCGCTTAGCCCCAGCCGGGGTTCCAAAGGTGGTTGACGAGACGGCGTCAATGGCGCAGATTGACGGCGCCAGCACCTTTGGTCAGGTGACGGCCAAGATCGGCACCGAGTTCGCGATCAAAAAAGCCGCTTCGGAAGGCGTGGCGCTGGTGACGATGTACAACATCGGGCATACCGGTCGGCTGGGCGCCTATGCTGAAATGGCCGCGGAAGCCGGCATGGCCGCGACGGTATGGGATGGCTGCATCGGCGGGAATCGATCCGTCGTCATTCCGCTGAACGGGCAAGGGCGCAAGGTCGGCGCCAACCCCATCGCCATGGGTTTCCCCAGCGAGAAATACGGCGCGACCATCCTCGATTTCGCCACGTCGATGTCGGCGGCCGGCAAGGTGATGGTCGCCAGGGATAAAGGCGAACGCCTGCCCGACAAGTGGATTGTCGACAAAGATGGTCGGCCGACGGACGATCCCAGAGAGTTCGAAAAAGGCGGCGCGATGCGGCCGATGGGCATGCCCTCTGTGGGTCACAAGGGTTACGCGCTGGCGATGATGGTCGGCTTCATGACCATGATGGCGTCCTTGCCATCGGGCGCGAAGATGCCGAAAGAGGATCGCTGGGGCACGGTCATTTTGATGATTGATATCTCTCGATTTGGTTCCCTGGGGCAATTCCAGCGCGATGTCGATGCGGCGATCGACTATGTCAAAGCCGACCCGCTGGATGGCGAGGTGCTCTACCCCGGCGAGATTGAAACGCGGCGGCGGGCTGAACGGCTGGCCAAGGGCATTGACCTGCCGGATGCAACCTGGGGCGAGATCATGGCTTGCGCTGAGGGCTTGGGACTCTCACCCTCGCCCTAAATTCCTCCCATCAAGAACTGACGGCGGACACCTTTTCAATGGGAGTGATATCGTCACAAAATTTCTACCAACTGGCGATTTTCGGGCGACTCACAGAGTCGCCCCTACGATTTTCGCGATGAACCTTGTAGGGGTCAGCCTTGGCTGACCCGTCGCAATCGCAGCGCGTTACTTCAAACATGTCCGCTCCTCAGCCATCATAGAGGGAGGGACTTACAACTCATAATGGCTCACTCTTGATGATAGCGGCAGATGCCTACTCAAACTGAACTGTATAAATCGTTAAGGGCTGAGACCGGCATCGAGGCGCGGCGCGATATCGCGCTGCATTTGCTGGCGCGGACCAACAGCCGCCAGTACCTGGACGAGTGCTTGCGCGTTTTGAAATCCGCGGCGGTCGTCGCGGCGCTCGACGAAAGTCATCGGCCAGTTTTGCGCGACAAGTGCTCCGACTTTTACAATGACAGCAAGCGCGACAAAGCGGGCATCCTGCGCGAGAGTCTCACGCGGTTGCTGGTGCATATCGAGCATCCCGATGACATCGACCTCTATCAACTCGGCGTCGAGACCTATTACCTCCAGCCGGTTGATGACGTTGCGCAGAACTTGCGGGCTGCCGCGCTGGCTGGCATGGCGCCGATTGATCCCGCCCTCGCCTGCCTTTACGCCGCGCGCTTTCTGGGCGAGCCATTCACTTCGGTTTTCAATTGCGAGCCGGCCATGACCGCGGTTGACGCGCTCGTCGCCGCAAACCAGCGGCTGCCGATTTACCAGTTCCTCTTGCACAGCGGCGAGGGGATGGCGCGGACGGGCCGCGGTGAATTGACTGGCAAGGCGCTGGAGTCGCTGGGCGAAGACTTTCCGCCGCGCTTGTATGAACAGCTGATCGAGAAGTATCAAGCAATCGACCAGTCGACGGCGAGCATGGGCATCATCAATTGGGTGATTGATCGACGAGCGGAGGAACTATACGATCGCTTGGAATCCGTGATCATGACAAGCAAGGACCCCGATCTGCGACGCTATGGCTTGGTGATGATGGCTGCGGCGCGCGACGATGAACTGAGCGAGCGCCTGCTGCGGTTGGCGCGGCTGGCGTCGCGGGAAAACTTGCCGCTGTTCATCGAAGCGCTGGAGATCTGCCAGCACCAGGAGCGAGATATGACACTTCGTCAACTGCGGCGCCGGGCGGGAAGCCGCTAGATATTCGCCCCCGCAGCGCGCGGATAGTCAGCGGATTTCTCCCTGAAAAATGCTGGCCAAAGCCCCTTCGATCTGCAAAGACAAATTGTTCAAGAGAGCCCCCGCCGACACTTGATCCAGGATCGACTCGGCGATCAAGACATCAATGGCCGCGAGGTAGCGCCCCCGCGCAGTTAGCGACAATAGATGGACACCCTCTTCGCCGTCACAGGTTTTGGCGCTGCGACGATAGGTGGCGGGGGCGGAAGCATCGCGCTCATAGCCATAGCTGTCCAGCCACAGCCGCATGAATGGGTCATCCGCGGCGGCGCCAGAGGACGCGGCATCGGCAAAAACATCGATCCAGTAACCCAGCGACGAAAAGAAAACCGAGGCATCGCAGTCGCCGTTAGCGAGCTGCATTCTGTAGCGATACTGATGTCCGTGTTGTTGGGCAAATGTCGCGAAGCCCTCCTGCAATTCTTCCGCCACGGAGGCCAAAGCCAGGTCCTCGGTCGACAAGTAGCCGGAGCGTTCATCGACAAGCGACAGGGCGGGCGGCAGCATATCAATGAAAGACTCGAATGCCGCGCTGACTTCTTCTTCAGTGGCTCGCGCGATTTCAGCCTCGGCGCTGTCGACCAGGGACGGATCGGTGATGATGAGCACGGTATGCAGCGTTTCCCCGGGTTCACTGGCCGTCTGTGGATCGCGCTCCCTGATCGCGACAACATTGTCTTGCCCGAGCAGCACGTCGCCAAAGATCGTGTGCTTGTAATTCAGATGCGGCGTTGGCGCGGTGGTGATGAAAAACTGGCTGCCGTTGGTGCCGGGACCGGCATTTGCCATCGCCAGCAAGCCGGGCCGATCAAATGTGAGAAAGCCAACCGGTTCATCCCGGAACTGGTAGCCGGGACCACCGCGACCGGTCGCTGTCGGATCGCCGCCCTGCGCCATGAAATCCGGGATGACGCGATGGAAGCTGGTGTTATCGTAATAGCCTTGTTCGGCTAGAAAAACAAAACTGTTGACTGTGATCGGCGTCAGCTTTTCATACAGGTCCAGGTAAATCGCGCCCGCGCTGGCGCAAAGCACAGCGCGGTAGTCCAGGGTCCGGTCGATCACCTGTTCCGCCTGGGTGAATTGCATCATAGTCAGTTCAGTCGATTCCGCCGCGTCGCAGAGCGCTTGCGGGCTTTGTCCTTCTTGCGCCGTCGCGATCGATACCAGTCCGAAGCCGATCAATAGCGCGAGCAGTAAGGTTATTCTCTTCATTGAGGCGTCCTTAGCGTCAGATGAGGGGTCAAGTCTAGCTGAAGGCATTGTGCACCAGCCCGCCCCGCTTGCATAGGCGGGATATTCCCCGGTCGCCTGTCATTGACAGCGCGAAGGCATCGGTTAGAATCACGATAAGCTTGCCAAACTTGCGAGGACAACAATGAGCGACTTTCCCGGATTCCCCGTCGAAACGCAGCAATTCTTGCGAGACCTGCGCGAGAACAACACAAGAGACTGGTTCGCCGCCAACAGAGCCCGCTACGAAGAGACGGTCAAGGCGCCCGCGGTGGCTTGGGTTGCCGCAATGGGCGCGCGCCTGCAATCGCTGGACCCGGACCTGGTCGTCGACCTGCGAACCAACGGCAGCGGCTCTTTGATGCGCGCGGCGCGGGACACGCGCTTCAGCAAGGACAAATCGCCCTACAAAACCAATATCGCCATGATGTGGTGGCATGGCAGCGGCAAAAAAACGCAGCACCCGGCTTTTGGCATGCAACTCACGCCGGACGACGCGGGCTTGATGACGGGCATGTTCCATTTCTCCAAAGCAATGCTGGAAGCCTATCGTCAGGCGGTCATCGATGAGGAGTTGGGACCGGCTCTGCTAGAGGCCGCCGACGCCGTCGCCTCCGCGGGCTACAATATCTCTGGCCGGCATTACAAAAGGATGCCCAGGGGATTTGACCGGGACCATCCCCGCGGGGAATGGCTGAAGTACAATTCCTTACATGCTTACAAAGACGCCATCAATTGGGACATCGTTTCTTCGCCGGCCTTCATAGATTTCTGCTTCGATCATTTTCAGCGCATGACGCCGATCTTGCGTTGGCTGGTCGGCGTACAAGATCGCTTCGGCGGCGTCTAGCGAATATTAGACGTCGACCTGCGTTATGGAAGGCGCCGCGAGCTTGAGACGGTACGCCCAAGCAACAACCGATCCTTCACGCACTTCCAACTGTTAATCGTCAATGAAAGTATCTATAATCTGCGTATTTTGCGCTGGCCGATGACAAAGCCATCTGAATGGGTTAGTTTTGAGCCTTGTGAACGCGTCGCCAATGCCTCGGAGAATATGACGTGAAGCGAATTAGCTGGGTTGCGCTTGCCGTGATGATCGTGCTGCTGCCTTTGGGCTTGGTCAACACGCAGGACATGGCCGCTATCTCGCTGGATGTCATCGGCATCGATTCAACCGATCTGGCAGATATTTCCATCAACGCCAGCATTCTCGACGCCAGCGGTCAACTCGTCTCTGGCTTGGATGTCGACAACTTCTCGATCGCTGGCGATCTAGCGGGTTTGGCCAATGTGACGCGCGTGGAGAACGTCACAGACGACGATTTGGCATTTGCCAGCGTCTTGGTGATTGACACCAGCAGCAGCATGGCTGATCGTCCCTTGCGACAAGCTAAACAGGCGGCTACACAATATGTCAAGTCCCTGCGGTCGAATGACCCGGTGGCCATCGTCACCTTCAGTACAAAGGTGTCGCTGGTGGCGGATTACACAACGGACCGGGATTTGCTTCTTCGAGCCATTGACAGCCTGGCATATGGCGGGCAAACCGCGCTCTACGACGCGACGCACCTCGGCATCGAGATCGCTAACCGAGCGCCTCTGCCGCGCCGCGCGGTCGTGATATTGAGCGACGGCGGCGAATACGGCGATGTCAGCGTCCGCAATCGGGATGAAAGCATAAAAGCCGCAACTGTCAACGGCGTACCGGTATACACGGTTGGCTTAGGATGGTCGATTGACCGCCGCTTCCTGGAAATGGTTTCTGCGGAAACGAACGCCGAATTTTACGACTCGCCGCAGCCAGAGCAACTGCTCACTATATTCCAGAACCTGGCATATCTATTCCGCACGCAATATATCATCACCATGAATGCCGATGTTCCGGCCGACGGAACTCGTTATGATTTTTCCCTGGAAGTCACCGCCCCGGATGGCCGTTACACATCCGGTATGGCGATCTTGCGCGCGCCTATCCCTATACCGCTGCTATTCTTGCCCGATGATATTTTCGCGGAGGCATTGCGCGAGAATACACAGATCAAGGTCGAGATCCTGGCCGACCAGGAAATCGAAAGCATCGAAATCGCGCTTGATGGCGAAGTCGTTTCTACAGACGAGACATATACAATCGAACCCGCCAGTCAAGCGCCCGGCGAACACCGGCTGGATATCACCGTCAGCGATATCGAAGGCGATGTTGGACGTCTGACCAGAGAATTTGAGGTTGCGGCTCTGCCGCCGACCGTTGCTGATGATTTCGAGCCGGCGCCCCAGGCCGAAGTCGGTGATGTGGAAGTGATTACGGTTGATGCGGGTGGCCAGACTGAGATCACCAAGGTGGAGTTTTACGTCGATGGCGAGCTCTTCGAGGTTGATGATGAGGCGCCCTACGAGTTCAATTTGGATCCCTTCAAACTGAGCCCGGGGGAGCATACGCTGAGCATCCGCGCCACCAACGCCAGCGGTCAGAGCACCACGGTAGACACAAAATTCGATGTGGATGTCATTGCGCCGCGCCTGGAAATCGAAGGGGTGGAGGAAGACACAGTCATTAGCGACTCCGTCGTTGGCAGTGTCTTGGTAACCGGGCAGTCGCCAATTACGTCCATAAGTACCGATCCCGGCGTGGCCGTTGTCGTTGAAGACAACCGGATGCAATTCACCTTGAATCCAGCCGACTTGCCGCCAGGGAGGAATACGAT
>DAOULD010000194.1:0-12942 GCA_034420635.1 Anaerolineae bacterium
CTTGAAATCTCTGTGCGCTCTGTGCCTCTGTGGTGAATCCGTACGTAGAACCCGTCAAAGGGCGATGCGCTTTTGTAGTTCCTAGAGCATTCTGCCAAAATATTGAAATACACTCCGCAATGGGGAAACAGGGCAATCGCATCAGATTGAAAAGCCGCCGACTACACCGTGTTGGCAATCTGTGAGGCGAGTCCGGTACTAGAAGCTTGGCGCGCAATTCGTAGCCCCTCATCCGCGCAAAAGCGATGAGGAAACGGGTCGAAATAATCGCAAAATCTATCACAAGCTCCGCAGTCAGTTAGGTAGTTAGGTAGTTAGGAAATCCCTAGGAATTGGGAATCCCTTCCTAACTGAACCCACACTCCCACTAGACAACTTTTGTTGTTGTTGTCCAGTGGGAGTGTTCATGGGCACGGGCGACATGGTAAGTAAAACAGGGATTCACCACAGAGACGCAGAGGGCACAGAGAGTAATTTTCGGGCGATGACCAGCGCCGCGAGCCGAGCGTCCAGGACAAGATCATGACAGCCAGGAAACGGTCGCGGAGTATGTTGGGACGGGTATCAAATCGCTTCGGCCCAAACTCAAAGAACTGGTCCCCGAAGTCGCCCTGACTGAAGATACGGGTCGAAATAATCGCAAAATCTATCACAAGCTCCGCTGTCAGTTAGGTAGTTAGGTAGTTAGGAAATCCCTAGGAATTGGGAATTCCTTCCTAACTGAACCCACACTCCCACAGGACAACTTTTGTTGTTGTTGTCCTGTGGGAGTGTTCATGGGCGCGGGCGGCATGGTAGGTCGCGTAGAGGCTGACCGCCGGACACAGACCGCCAAACCGCCCCTGCATTTTCGTAATCTTACCGGGCGAAACACGCATAATGATTTTGAAGCGATTGCCCCGTATTGCCTCGGGCTTCGGATGATTTTTGCCGCGAATGAGCTACACTATAGACGAAATCCAAAAATGTAAAACGCGGGGAGGATGAACGGTGACAGACATGATGCGCGTGGCATTGGGTCAGCATCCGGTGGCGACGCACGAGTATCTGACCTTCGCCAAACAGCTTGGCGTCGGGGGCGTACAACTCAATATGATCGGTAAGGAGATTGATCTGATCGGGGAAGTGACTGACCTGCCACCGGACAAGGGCTACCTCGATGCGACCTATTTGCAAAGGCTCAAGCAGAAGGTCAATGATTACGGCTTGGCTCTGGAAGCGATCGAGAACGTGCCGCGTCACTTCTATATCGACGCCATGCTTGGCGGACCGCGCCGCGACGCGCATATCGAGAATTACCAGCGAACGGTGCGCAATATGGGTGCGGCGGGCATCCCCATCCTGGGCTTGAACTGGATGCCAAACCTGGTCTGGCGCACGCCGATGGCGGTCGGGCGCGGCGGCGTAATAGTAACCGCATTCGACATGGAACGGGCGCTGGCTGGCGAAGTGGAGGTCGGCATCACCGAGCTGACCGAAGCGGAGGACCGCGAGTACAGCGAGAGCGAGATCTTCGACAACTATGTCTATTTCATGGAGCGCGTGCTGCCCGTTGCAGAGGATGCCGGCGTAAAAATCGCGCTGCACCCCGACGATCCGCCGGTAGAGTCGCTGGGCGGGATCGCGCGGGTCTTTTACAAGCCGGAGAATTTCCAGCGCGCCTTGGATGCGGTACCAAGCCCCAACCACGGCCTCGACTTTTGCATGGGCTGCTTTTCCGAGATGGTTTACGCCGACAAGAGCAACAACGACGGCGTGCTGGAAGCCATCCGCTATTTTGGCGAGCGCGGCAAGATCTTCTACGTGCACTTCCGCGATGTGCAGGGCTGCGTGCCGAGCTTCCAGGAGTGCTTCCCAGGCGAGGGCAATGTCGATGTGGTGGCTGCGATCAAGACACTTAAAGAGGTTGGCTTCACCGGCTTCATCATTGACGATCATGTGCCGGAGATGATCGACGACAGCGATTGGCGGCACCGCGGTCACGCCTATTCAACCGGCTATATCATGGCGCTGGTCGAGGCGGTAAACAAGTTGACTTGACCTTCGCCTTCAGGTGACAGCCGCCAGCCGCCGGCGTCCCTCCAGCAAGAGCATCGCCTCGTGCAGCAAGAAGGTGATTGCCATGACAACCACCAGGAATTGTGGAAATATCTCCAAGCCAAAAGCTTCTGCCAAGGTCCCGGCTAGCCAGGGCAAGACAGCCATGCCCAGACTGGCGCCGGTGAATTGAAAGCCGATGGCATTCGCGACGTGGTGGTTGCCGACGCGCCCCGGCGTGTCCGAAGCCATCAGCGGCGCGAAGGGCGCAATGCAGAAGCCGACCAAGGCTAATCCGATGAGTGAGCTGGCGTCGCTTGTGCCCGACCAGAGCAAGGCGGCGCCACAGACAGCGCCCAGGGAGTTCAGGCGCAGGAACATGCCGTTGCCGATCCGCGTGATGATGAAACCTGCCACGAAGCGACTGACCGTCAGGCTTGCCCAATACAGGCTGACCCAACCGCCGGCGACTTTGGGATCAATCAGCCGCGCGTCGATCAGGAAATTGTTGGAAAACTGTCCGGCCACCAACTCCAGGCCCGTGGTCGTCATAAAAATCAGGACCATCAGCCAGACGATGGGCATACGCATGGTCTGGCGCAATGTGGCATGGGCGCGCTCGCCGCGCTTGTTCTTGGCTTCGCCCAAGGTCCATTCTTTGCGCGTCAAGAAGAAGCCGAGCACGATGAGGGCGCGCATGGCTGCGAACATGACGTATGCCCAACGCCAAGCCAGCCCAAGATCAATCACGATGGTTGTAACGACCAAAGGACCAATTGTAGAACCAATGCCGAAGCTGCCATGCAGCCAATTCATCTGCCGGGCCGAAAAGTTGACCGCGGCGAAAGCGTTGATACCAGCAGCCATGACACCGGATCCCACGCCGCTCACAAAAGCCGCCAAAAGCACGATGACCCAGAATGGCGCCGCGGCGAATATCAGCAGGCTCGCGCCCGTCACGCCGATCCCGGTGATTAACACCGGGGCGATGCCGAAGCGGTTGATCAGAGGTCCGCTGGACACGCTGGTCAGAAGCCGTCCGACGGTGGCAACGGAGACCAAGACGCCTAAGGCGCTCAGCGTGAGGTCAAAATCGGCTTGCACATAGATCCATACCACACCCAGCGCGCCGGCGTGCAAGCCGCCCATCGCGAACATGGTGCAAGACAGCATAAATAACTTTGTTGTGCCGCTGGGCCGTCGGAGGCTCATATGTCCATTTCTTCGCCTTTAGAGGCGAGGCGCGCCAAGCAGCAATCGAAGGCGCATTCGGGGGAGTTTAACCGAGTTTGCTGGCCAGCGCGATACGAGATGCGCGCGACTCTCGCACTGAACTCAAGCGGCGATTCGACGCCGCAACAAGTTCCACAGCCAGACCAGTTCTTCCAGTTGCAATACCCGCGCCATTAACAGGAATATGCTCCCATAAAGCAGCGCGCCCACAGTCACCAGCAGCGCCTCGTGCAGGATGCTCGCCGCGGCAAATGCCGCGCTCAAATATGGCAAAGTCGCCAGGGCTGCCACTGCCATGATCACTGAGGCGACAGCCGTCTTGAAGACAGTTTTCGCCATCCGCTGCGAACCAAAGCCATCGAGTCGCCGCCAAAGCAGGAAACCAGAGATGGAAGCGTGGACAAAATGCTTAAGGCTATCGGCGATCATTAAACTGAACAAGCCGAAAGAATCGAAGAGAAGCAGGGCGGCGCCCATATAACAGACCAGGCTCACGACGCCGACCAGCGCCGGCGTCAGCGTATCTTTGCGGGCATAAAAGGCGTAAACCAGGAGCAAATCAACAGCGGCGAAAGGCAATCCGATCAGGTACAAGCGTAGCGCTTGCGCCGTGACCTGGGTATCCGCCGCGCCAAAAGCGCCATGCTCGAATAGCAAGGCGATGATCGGGATCGCCAGCACGAACAATCCCGTAGCCGCGGGCAAGATCAGCGTGGTGGTCAAGCGCAATCCCAGCCCTAAGGTGTCCTGAAAAGCGCGCTGGCCGTCTTCGGTCATCTCGGACGATTGGCGCGCCAGGGTCGGCAAGATGGCGATGCTTATAGCTGTCGCGACCAAACCTTGGGGAAATTGGATAAGCGTCGTCGCCCAAACCATGTAGGCGATCCCGCCCGCGCCCGTTTGGTTGGCGATGTTGTAGCTAAAGGGTCGGATGATTAGCGTGTCCATGATTAGCGAAAACATCACCGGGGCATAGAGCAAGGCGATGCTGCGGAGCGCGGGATGACGCCAGCGCACGCTCAAACGAAGTCGGCGCAAATGCAGCCCGGGCAACTGCAAAGCCAGCTGGGCGATGGCGCCGATCAACCAGCCGAGCGCAACAACCATGATGCCGCTCGCTGGCCGCGTCAACACAAAGGGATTCAGACTGGCGATCCCGCCGAGGTTCGTTTGCAGCGCCATCGACGGCACAAGCGCCAATGTCACCAACACCGTGCAGGCGTTGAAGACGACGCCGGCAAAGGCGGGCAAGGTGAAGGAACGCAGCGCGAAAAGCGTCCCGCTGAAAACGGCGAACAAGCTCATGCAGATCAATGCCGGCGCGGTCATGCGCAGCATATCGGTGGCGAGCCGGACGGTGCCCGCGTCGGCGTCGCTGGCGACAGCCGCGACGATCTGCGGGGCGAAAATCTCGATCAGCAGCACCAGAAGCGCCAGCGCGGCGCTTACCAGGCTCATAAGAATTGATACCACGCGCCACAACTCGTCTTTGCCGCGCGTGACGATGATTTCGCTCAGCACCGGAACGATGGCGCCGTTGATATGGCCGCCGATGAGCAAGTCGTAGATGGCGCGTGGCACGATGATGGCGACCTGAAAGGCATCCACCGCGCCGCTGGCGCCGAATAGAAATGTGAGCATGGTTTCGCGCGCCAGACCAAGAACGCGACTGAAGATATTGCCTAGCGCGAGGACGCCGCTGGCGCCCGCCACGTTGGCGTTGGTGCGCTCCTGTTCCACAGCGTGCCTGTCGCTGGCAGGGGGCGCGTCTTCAGCACTGGGTGGTGACGGCTGCTCCGCTTTCATGACTTCGACTTTCGCTTGGGACCTACGCTCGAATAACGCGCTTCAATATACACCGGCGGCGCTGTTATGCTCAATCGGCAAAAGAAGGGCGGTCTGCCTGGCTCAACACATCTGTCTTAGCGGAATCCACAAAGCATACTACAATCAAAATAGATCGAGGATGGACTGCAGGGCATGGACGAACAAATACAAGGCGCGATCGAACGCATCACCTATTTCAACGAAGACAACGGCTACAGCGTCATCAAGATCACCCCCGACAAGCGCTATCCCCGGGCACAGGCGCGTGATGGAACCGTCACCGTCGTCGGGATTATGCCGGCTTTGCAAGAAGGCGAATCGGCGCAGTTCAGCGGCGCCTGGGTCAATGATGACCGATATGGTTTCCAGTTTCGCGCCGAGCAAACCATACCAATCGCGCCGCATACTGCGAAGGGCCTCATCAGTTACCTGAGCAGTGGTATCGTCAAGGGCATCGGAACGCGTACCGCCGAGAAGATCGTCAACCACTTCGGCGAGAAGACGGTCGAAATACTCGACACAGATCCGCAGCGTATTCATGAAGTGCCCGCGCTCAAGACGAAACTGGCGGATAATCTCATCGATGCCTGGTCGAAAAACCGCATCACGCGCAACATGCTGATCTATCTGCAAGGGTTGGGCATCAGCGCCAAGATCTCCCGGCGCATCATCAATGAATACGGCGCGCAGACGCAGACGATCGTCGAGCGCAATCCCTATCAACTGGCGGAGGATGTCTTCACAATCGGGTTTCGCAAGGCGGATCAGATCGCCAGGAACCTGGGCGTAGAAGTTGATGCGAAGTACCGCCTGCGGGCAGGCCTGCATCACACGCTGAACGAGTTGTCGCGCGAAGGCCATACCTACGCCCCGCGCCAAGAATTAATCGCAGCTGCGGTCGATCTGCTCGGCGTAGACGACGTCGAAGCATTGGATGAGGCTTTGAGCGACCAATTGCTCGAAGGCAAGCTGGTCGAAGATCGGCTAGTTGACGCGGCGGCGGGTGAAGGAATCAACGCCCTCTATCTCCCGCGCTTTCATCGCGCCGAAACGGGCGTAACAAGATACCTGCGCGCCCTGTCCCAGAGCGCGAGCGTGATCGTCCAGGATCATCGCCGGACAAATTGGAAAGGGTTTCTGCAAACGCTAAGCGCGAGCAACCAAGTCGATTTGTCGCCGCAACAACAAGGCGCGGTGCGCGCAGCGCTTTCCAGCAAAGTCAGCGTCTTGACCGGCGGACCGGGCACTGGCAAAACGACCACCCTGCAAATGCTCATACACGCGCTCAATAACGGCGACTACGCCTACAAGCTGGCATCGCCGACCGGGCGCGCCGCCAAGCGTCTTTCGGAAGCGACCGGCGTGCCAGCGAGCACAATACATCGTCTTCTGGGCTTCTCAGCCGAGATCGGCGGCTTCGAACACGACGAAGACAACCCGCTGCCAGTCGATATGGTCGTCATCGACGAAGCCTCCATGCTGGACTTGCAACTATTCCACAGCTTGCTGCGCGCCCTGCCGGCCAGCGCGCACCTGCTCCTGGTCGGCGATGTCGATCAGTTGCCGTCGGTTGGCGCTGGCAACGTACTGCGCGATGTCATCGAGAGCGGCATCGCATCGGTCACGCGCCTCGATCAAATCTTCCGACAAGACGATGACAGCCACATCGTCAGCAATGCGCATCTTATTAACGAAGGATTGGAGCCATACACCGGCAACGAGAGCAAGGACTTCTTCTTCTTCAACATCGCTGAACCGGACGCGGCGGCGGATATGCTGGTTAATATCGTGAGAACGCGAATTCCCGCGCGCTGGGGATTAGATCCCGTGCGCGACATCCAGGTGATATCGCCGATGTACCGCGGCCTGATCGGCGTCAATAACCTCAACAATCGCTTGCAGGGAGAACTGAATGACGACCTGCGCAGAGCCAGCGTCAAACTGGGCGGGCGCGTCTTCCGCGTCGGCGACAAAGTCATGCAGACACGCAACAACTATGAAAAAGATGTCTTCAACGGCGATATCGGCTTCATTGACAGCATCGACGATGATGCCAACTCGCTGGAAGTCGTCATGGATGGCGGCTATATAAGCTACGACTACAGCGAAACCGACGACCTGATGCACGCCTATTGCATCAGCACGCACCGTTCGCAAGGCTCGGAGTATCCGGCGGTGGTCATGCCAGTAACGACGCAGCATTACATCATGCTGCAGCGCAACCTGCTCTACACGGCGATCACCCGCGCCAAGCAATTGGTCGTCCTGGTTGGCACGCGGCGGGCGCTATGGATTGCAGTCAACAACAACAAAGTCGCGGAACGTCACAGCGGTTTGCTGGCGCGGTTGCGGGGATATGGATATCGAAATTAGTGATTTAGCAGCTAATCAGTTCTAGACAATTGACGCACCCCCTTCCTTTGGTATGCTATATACGCAATGTCTTACGTCGTCTATGCTCCACACTTCAAGGCTGTATCGCAGGGAATCGGTGTTCCACGAGCCGAAATTTACGCAATATCTGATTACCTTGTGAACAACCCGAAAGCTGGTCAGAGGATTTGGTTAGCTGGTGGGGCGAATGAAGCCACGATTTTAGGTTATTGTGTGATATTATATTATTGGAGTGTTGTTGATGAGGTGTTATTGATCGACATCTATAGGCAAGAACGGCCGCTTAATTGGACAAGCGCTGACTTGCAAGTTTTTGAGAAAATAATACGAATGTATAAGGAAGCCAGAAAGAAGAAAAACCGATGACTGCCAAGGCTGGACGAAGACTGAACAGGCTTGAGTTGTTTAAAGAAACTGAGCGACTGCATGAGGATCCAGATAACTACGACGTATACGTGCCCGCATCCAAATCCGTTAAGCTTAACGAAGAGATAAGGAGCGGCCGCACCGTGGTTACCTTGAAAGATATTATTGAGGGAAGACTGAGCGGGCAATAGAGCTTGTCCATGGTCAAGCGCCTACCAATTCAATCCGCACACCTTCAGCCCGCTCCGGAGCGAAACTCGCGGAGGAACCCCTCGTCTTGAAGCTCACGCGATAAGGTGCCGGTCGATTCGCCGCCAGATGCGCGCGCACCGAACTTGAGGGATCTCTCGGCGACAGATATTCCAGGACATGCGAACCGACCTCGAAGCGGATTCCTGACACGCCCAGGTCCTCGTCTATAGACGCTTGTCCGTCTTGCCCCAATACGGCGCCCATGATGGCGGCGTATCGCCCCGCGTCTTCCGCCGCCAAGCTGAGGCAATGGATGCCGGTCACGCCGTTGGCCTGCGTCGTTTCGCTGGGCAGCCGCTCCTTGCGCGGCGTGACATCTTCAATGATGAAGGGCATGAGGCCTTGAAACTCGCCGCCGACTTTGTTGTTGATCCACTTAACCTCGTAGCCGTCGGGACGCCGTCGTCCGCCTTCGGTCAGATCGCCCGCCGCGACGCCCTGCGCCCGAAAAGCCGCCAGATCGGCGCGGATATCATCGGTGGCCAGGCAAAAGTCGATCAAGCCGCCGCCGCGCTCGTGCAGCAGGTCCCACCAAGGATGCGCCGGGCTCTCTTCGTAGAAGCCCAGCAACTCAATGTACGAGCCGTCTTCAAAGCCGATCAAGGCATTATGCGATCCATAAGGATGCGCCCCGCCTTCGACAACGCTGAAGCCGCGCCTGCGATAGCTTTCCATGGCGACATTGAGCTCGCGCACGGCGATGACGATATGGTCGATGCCTGTGATCATACCTGTTTGCCTTTCATAACCGACCTGTATGGCGCTTATTGAAAATGCAGCATTAGCAGAGACTTAACAGAACTTGGAAACCAAAATATAATCATAGCCGCGACAGATGTACAGGTGGTCTGCATGGAACAACAGATACAAGGCGAAATAGAATTCGTTATCCATTACAACGAAGAAAACAGCTATCACATCATCAGGATCCGGCCAGACAAACGGTACCCGCACGCCCCATCGAATGAAGAGACGGTGAACGTAGTAGGTACCATGCCCCGGCTGCAAATAGGCGAATCGGCACAATTCAAAGGCAAGTGGGTCGATGACATACGCTATGGTAGACAGTTCGAGGCGGAGCAGACCACTCTCATCAAGCCACAAAGCGCCAAAGGCATGATTAATTACCTCAGCAGCGGCATTGCCAAAGGTATAGGACCGGGCACCGCTGAAAAAATCGTTAGTCACTTCGGCACCAAGACTCTCGACGTGCTAGACAACGAGCCGCAACGAATCCACGAAGTCAGCGGCTTGCGTTCTGATTTAGCTCAAGCACTGATTGATTCCTTGCCCAAAGACCGTATCAAGCGTAATGCGCTTGTTTATCTACAGGGGCTGGGGATAAACGCTAACGTTGCCCAGCGTGTTTTCAACAAATATGGTCCTCAAACACAGCAGGTCATCGAAGACAACCCTTATGAATTGGCGGAGGGTAATTTGGGGATCGGCTTTCGCAAGGCAGATCAAATCGCCAAAAACAGAGGTGTGCCTGCGCTGGATGAAAATAGGCTTCGGATGGGCTTGATTCAAGCGCTGAAAGATCTGTCGCGCAAAGGGCATACTTACACTCCGCCTGACCAATTAATCGAGAAAGCTAGTGAGTTAATTGGTGTTGATGAAGCAGCGCTTTTGGCGAAGGCGCTCGGAAAGCAGTTGCTCTCCGGAAATCTAGTGCAAGATCGCCTGTATGATGAAACACATGGCGAACCGATCTGCGCGATTTACCTGCCGTATTTATTTCGTGCTGAAACCGACGTGGCAAGCCGCCTGCAAGCTCTTGTCACCAGCAAGAGCAGAATCATCCAAGCGCATCGCAAAGACCACTGGCAGAGTACCGAAGATTACGCGGAATTGTCTGGTAAACAGCGGCAGGGAATACATGCGGCTTTAACAAATAAGCTTAGTGTTTTGACCGGCGGGCCCGGCACTGGCAAGACGACGATTCTGCGGGTGCTGGTTAATGCTCTGATCGAAGGCAGGCATAGATTTGCGCTGGCAGCACCAACTGGACGAGCCGCCAAGCGTCTTAGAGAAGCTACGGGAGAGGAAGCGAGTACCATACACCGGCTTTTGCGTTTCTCGCCGGAGACAGGTCGATTTGCATACGGCGAGCATAATTCGTTGCCATTCGACATAGTCGTTATCGACGAAGCATCCATGCTTGATCTGCAACTGTTTAACTGTTTGCTCAAAGCACTGCGGCCGACGACCTGCCTGCTGCTGGTCGGCGATGTCGATCAATTGCCATCGATTGGCGCGGGCAATGTCCTACGTGATGTCATCAACAGCGGCATCGCTTCGGTGACGCACCTGAATCAGGTATTCCGGCAGAGCGGCAACAGCCATATCACCAAAAATGCCCAACTCATCAAACAGGGAGAGGATCCATACATAGGTAACCTCAGCAATGATTTCTTGTTCTTTGGCAAACCGAATCCTCATGAAGCGGCAGACAAGCTGATGGATCTTGTCACGAGATACTTGCCTAAACAATTTGATCTTGATCCTTTGCGTGATATTCAAGTGTTAGCGCCCATGTATGATGGCTGGATGGGCGTTGACTACATCAATAGACGTTTGCAGGACGAATTAAATGGCAAAGTCCGCAGTCAGCCTGTCCAGATAGCCGGACGCTCATTCCGAGTCGGTGACAAGGTGATGCAAACGCGTAACAATTATGATAAGGATGTCTTTAATGGCGATATTGGCTTCATTGACCATATCGACAGCAACGACGGCCTGCTTGAAATAAGGATGGATGACAGGTTGCTGACCTATGACTTCAGCGAAGCGGAGGATTTGCTGCATGCCTATTGCGTCAGCATTCATCGCTCGCAAGGTTCGGAGTATCCCGCTGTGATCATACCAATTATGACCCAGCAGGGCAGAATGCTCCAGCGCAACCTGCTTTATACGGCGATCACCCGGGCCAAGAAACTGGTCGTGCTGGTTGGCTCAAGGCAGGCATTGTGGATAGCCATTGATAACGACAAGGTTACCAAGCGTCATAGCGGGCTGCTACAACGACTTCGAGATTATCTACCAAGGCTACCAGCGCCTGCCATGGCTGACTTGCCCGCTCAAACGTAACCGCCCTCCACCTTCGTCACCAAAATCGGCTCATCGCCATTGATGATGACGGTGTGCTCATACTGCGCCGAGACGCTGCCGTCGACCGTGCGCAGGGTCCAGCCGTCGTCTTCGGTTTTGATACGACCGCGACCGGTATTGAAGAAAGGCTCCAGCGTGACCACCATGCCGTCTTTTAACACATCTCGGTTGCGCCTGTTGTAGAAGTTGGGAATAGAAGGTTTCTCGTGAATATGGCGGCCCACGCCGTGCCCGCCCAATTGACGCAGGGTGCGATAGCCGTTTTTTCTGGCGTATTTCTCCACCGCCTTGCCGATGACATTGGCGCGCTGCCCCGGACGCGCCATGTCGATTGACATGTATAAGGCGCGGCGCGTGGCGCGGCAAAGTCTTTCCAGCGCGGGCTGAGCCGGTGGCACGATGATTGTAGCCCCAGTATCGCCCCAGTAGTCTTCCAGCACGGCGGACACATCTACGTTGAGCAAGTCCCCTTCACGGATCAACCGGTCCTTGCGCGGGACGCCATGCGCCGCCTCTTCATTGAGGCTGATGCAGGTGAATCCGGGGAAGCGATAGGCGCTGATCGGCGCCGAAGTTGCCCCGACGCTCTTCAAGAAATCGCGCCCGATATCGTCAAGGTCGCGGGTGCTCATGCCGGCTTCCGCCCGGTCCAGCATGAGTTTGAGCGTCAAGCCGCAGATTTCTCCGATGCGTCGCATGCCGCGCAGGTCTTTTTGAGAATTGATCTGCATTTCACAACCCAACTCGAAATCGTCGGAAACTGCCCGGTTGACGCCCTCTTCAATGAAGATGGCCGATTGCGAAGATAGATTAGCTTGAAGCGAAATTCAACTCGAGACTTGCTCGCCCAGGCGCCGCTCGGTGCCCGCCAGCAAGCGCTGAACATTGCCGCGATGCCGCAGGAGCAACATAAAGCTGAGCGCGACCGCATAGACCAGCAGGATCGGTTTCTGGAATTCAGTACCGACCAGGAGGATGAGCCAGACATTGGCGACAGCGAAACCGATCAAGACGCCCAGCGAGACGTAACGCGTGCGGGAAATAATGGCGATGCCAATGGCAGCGGCAATCAGGCTCTGAAAGGGTTGAATCATCATCATGGCGCCGAAGGCCGTCGCCGCGCCCTTGCCCCCGCGCACGATCAGGCGCAACTTGCCCTCTTTGATCGACGCAGTCAGTATGGTCGCGAACAAGGACCAATTGTGCCCGACAACGACGCTGGTGGCGGCGATGGATGTCGCCACGCCGATCTGCTCCGGCAGGATGACATCCCGCGCCAGCCAGACGGCGAAGACGCCTTTGCAGACATCAACCAGCCCGGTGAAGATCGCCCAGCCCTTGCCCACAGCCCGGGCGACATTGGTCCCGCCCATATTGCCGCTGCCTACCTCGAAGATATTGACGTTCCGGGCTTTGCCAACGAAATAGGCGGTGGGAAAGGAGCCGATCAAATAGCTGGCGACGATGCAGGCGATGACTTGCAGGGCGTTGTCGGCGTTAAACATTTCGTTCATTGGTATTTAGTCTGTTCACACTCAGATTATGCAACGCTTTGTAGTAGGAAATATTACCGGATTTATACAAAACTGACAATATCCCTCCCTGCCTCGAGTGCATTTCAGATTATTGGCAAATTACATGGCTTTGCCGTTCAAAAGCAAAATTAACCACAAAGACACGAAGAACACGAAGTTTTTTCTTGAAATCTCTGTGCGCTCTGTG
>DAOULD010000195.1:0-11732 GCA_034420635.1 Anaerolineae bacterium
AAGTCTACAATGTGGGAACAACTCATTTGCAAGGTCTGGCGTCCGGTGCGAAGCGACGGGCTCGTTATTTTGTGTGAGCCAAGTTGTGACTTGCGAGCGACTGTGGTGAATCCTTGTCTTTTACATATCGCCCTACGGCGCCACGCCCATGAACAGTCCCGTTGGACAACAACAACAAGTTGTCCAACGGGACTGTGGGTTCGGTTTGGAAGTACTCTCTTATCCTAGGGTTTTGCCAAACTTCCAAACTGCCAAACCGAATTATGGCAAGCTCACCCCAAGAGCCGCTGCAACCGCTTCCTGGCTGTCGCGCTCGGCTCTAGGGACGGGATTCACCACAGAGGCGCAGAGAGCACAGAGTTTTTTTCGGGCGACATGATATGTCGCCCCTACGGGTTTCGACATCAACGCCACGCCCAAGAACACTCCCGTTGGACAACAACAACAAAGTTGTCCAACGGAGTGTGGGTTCAGTTAGATAGATATTCTCCAATCCTAGGGAGTATCTATCTATCTAACTGAATGGCGCTGGCGCCCCGCGCCAAACGCTAATCTGTGACCACCTGCACGGTCAACTCATCCAACTGCGGGATCACATGACCCGCTTCGCGCTGAGCCGCAGCGACAATCGCCTGGCTCTGCTCAAGCGTTGTGCCGGGCGCGACGCGCAGTTTCAGCACGCCGTACATGCGATGCCCGACCCAGCGCAGGCGCAGCGTCTCGATCTCCGCCACGCCTTCGATGCCGCGCGCATGCGCTTCCACATGCTCCACCAGATGCGGATCGACCGCGTCCATCATGCGATACCAAACCGCCTTGATCGCGTTCCAGGTGATGCCGACAATCGCGAAGGCGATCACGATGCCCACGATGGGATCGAGAATAGGCAATCCGATCAAGGCGCCGATGACCGCGATCAGCACAGCCAGCGATGTCAAACCGTCGATCAGCGCATGTTGTCCATCGGCGATCATGGCGTCCGAGCCGATGCGCCGACCGACGCGGATTTGCATGAGAGCTACCAGTTCGTTGCCGGCGAATCCCACCAGGGAGGCCAGCGCGATCCACTCCAGGTTTTCCAGTTCGCGCGGATTGAACAGCCTTTGCGCCGATTCCACTAAAATATATGCCGCGCTAAAGCCGATAGAGATGACTATGAAGACGCCGGCGATATCTTCCAGCCGGCCGTAGCCATAGGTGTAGCGTTTGTTGGCGGCGCGCCGGGCGATGTAGAAAGCGAAGAGCAGCGGCACCGAATTGAGCGCGTCGCCCAGGTTATGCACCGTATCGGCCAGCAAGGCGACGCTGCCGCTGGCGACGTATATGACGATCTGCAGGGCGGTCGTCAATCCCAGCGCGACCAGCGCGATCCAGACCGTGCGGATCGCCAACTGGTTGTCCAGGAAAGCCCTGTCGCCCGCCAGATCAGCGTGGCTGTGATCGTGCGTGAAGCCGGGCAAGTGCAGCGCCTGCGCGATCTTTACGAGGATGTTGCCGCTGTGGTGGTGGTCGTGCTCGTGAGAATGGCCGTGGGAATGTGCCATAAGTCGCAATCTGTCACTAAGTTATTTGCCTAAGTTAACCAGAAAGACATTATGCACACACAAGTGGGTTTGAAGGAATAGTCTAAGTGCCGAATGCTGATTGCACACCGTCGTTGTAGCAGACAAGCAAAAGCCTCACCTGAAGGCGGGGCTACATTGGTCTACATTGGCTTAAAGAGATGTAGGCTATGTGGCGCGCTGATCAACAGCCAGCGCAGTCACCGCCCTCGTTGTCGCTGAAGCTGTTGCCGCTTTGTTCCACCGTGCCTGCAAAGACGGTGATCGCCCCGCCTCCGTCTTCAGCCGCTTTGTTGCCAGTGAACGCCGTATCGCTGACGTGGGCTGTGCCGTTAAACACCTGCAATGCGCCGCCGCCTTCCGCCGCCGTGTTGCCTCCGAAGCTGCTATTGCTGATGGTGACCACGCTGAAAGCCGAACCGATCGCGCCGCCGTTCGCCGCCATATTGCCGCTGAATTCGCTGTCAACGATGACAATTTCGCTGTCCCAGCTATCCAGCACGCCGCCATAAGCCTCCGCCACATTGTTCGTAAAACGGCTGTTCACCAGTTCCAGCCGGCTGCCGCGGTTGGCCAAGATGGCGCCGCCGCTCTTGCTCCTGCCGGTCACGCCATCGACGAAGGTGAAGCTGACTTCGTTATGCGCCAGCGCCGCCGTCAGATGGATGTTTTGCAGGGTAAGCGCGCCGCCCCTATCAACATAAAAGATGCGGAACTGCTCGTCCCCGCTGATGCTATAGCCCGCGCCGTCAATGGTGATTTCGGAGAGGACACGAGGCAGTTCTCCTTCCAGGGTGATGTCGGCGGTGAGCGTGATAAGGTCAGCGCCGTCGCCGGCTGGGCACTCGCCACGCTCTTCGTCGGCGTTGGCGGCTCTGATGGCATCGGCGAGGGTGCAGGTTTCATCGAGCG
The DNA here is from genome assembly GCA_034420635.1 of Anaerolineae bacterium. GTDB lineage: Bacteria > Chloroflexota > Anaerolineae > Aggregatilineales > Phototrophicaceae > UBA6055. Next base: position 2,475 of record DAOULD010000195.1, read on the forward strand.
TGTAGTCGGTCGCCAGTGCTGGCGCGAAGCATAGGAGCAAGATAAGGGTTAGCAAGATGTATCGCATGGCTAATTCTCCTTAATTATAAGAACTTTTTCATTTTAGCGCATGGTTGCCAGTATATCACACTATTGCCAGTCCTCCGCGCTTTGGTTCCGATCCCATTCCCCGGCAAGGCTTTGACCGAATCCCCAACGCTGTAGGGGCTAGCCGCTGGCTCGCGCGTATTGGGCTTGTCCGCTACTGGTTGATTCGCTCCCGTCTTCGGTCTACCCCCCTCAATCCCCCCATAGCAATGGGTCGCGTAGACACTGACCTTCGGGGGAAGCTGGTTTCGACGTTGTGTCAACGCGCGTATTCTGATGTTGCAAGTGTCGATAACTGCTGTTTTCAAGCGCAGTCGCGCTATGTTAGCTCCCCTTCTCCGTTGCTACGGGGAAGGGGCCGGGGGATGGGGTAGAAAAACGCGCTAGCGCTATGCAGTAGCGGACAAGCCTTATTGAGCCTGCCGCTCTCACTCCAAGCCCATCGCGCGCAGGTTGCGATAGCTGATCGCCAAACTCTCGAAAGGATCGCGCTGGCAGATGTCCTGCTCCACGGCGTAGAACGCGACGCCCGCGCGTTGGCAAGCCTCCAGTATGCCCGGGAAATTCAAATTGCCTTCGCCGACCTCAGCCATCGCTTGTTGCGGTCGTGGACTTTTGTCATCAGGCAGCATCACCATATCCTTTAGATGGATCACCGGCATCCGCCCCGCCATGCGGTCGATCCAGGCAATGGGATCGGCGCCGCCGTGCTGTATCCAATAGGTATCGAGTTCCGCGCGCACATAGCGCGGGTCGGTTTCGTCGAAGAAGATATCCAAACCGCTGCGGTCCCCGAACTTGATGAACTCGAAACTGTGATTGTGGTAACTGAACGTGAGCCCGGCATCCGCGAGCCTTTCGCCGATGCCGTTTGCGGTGGCCGCGAAGCTGCGGAATCCGGCCTCGCTGTCGCGCAACTCCAAGGGCATGCCGCCAATCGCGACATGACGACAATCCCACAATTCGTGCTGCGCGATCACGGCCTCGATATCGTTCTGGAGCTGGTCCACATCGACGTGAGTATTGCAGATCGCAAGTCCGTTGTCGTCGCAGACGCCCTTGATGAAATCGTCGCCGATGGCGCCAACGGAGGACACCTGCACGACGCGGTAGCCGATCTCGCGGATTTTTCGCATGCTCTCGGCGAAGTCGGCGCGGGTCTTGGTAAAATCTCGAACCGTAAACAATTGCGCTGCCAGGACCGATTGGCTCATTGCGCTGCCTCCTGTTTGGCGGATTCCTCAATATAAAGTTGTAGCAATTGGGCGAATTCATCGCCGTCTATCGGCAAGGAAACAGTTTCTCTCTTGTGAGCCGACAGAATGATGCCGTTATTGATCATGATCGAATGCAAGCCTTCTTCGGCCGGCGCGATCAAGTCGCTTCCCTGGAGAATCGCATCGGCGAAGTTCTCTATCACCAGTTCGTGCCCCCCGTTGCCGGGACCCTCGAAGTCGACAATTTCGCGCTGGCAAGGCACTTTGTCAAAGCCCTTGCGCGATTCCCGCAGTTGCTTTATCGATGACCATTGGTTGCGGAAGAAAATGATCTCACCACTGAACTTCTCCCCCCCTCCCACACTCCCCCCCTCTCCAGGGGGAGACGCATCACAGACCAGTTTGCCATTTTCGCCGGTGATTTCCAGCCGATTTGTCCCGGGCGATTCGCCGGTGGTGGTGATGAAGTGCCCGATCATGCCATTGTCGTGCTCCAGGTAGGCGGTCGCTTCGTCTTCCACTTCAATGTGATGGTGCTTGCCAAAACTGGCGAAGCCGTGGATCCGCGAAGGCGCGCCCACCAGCCACTGATACAGATCCAGGTTGTGCGGGCACTGATTCATCAAAACGCCGCCGCCCTCGCCGCTCCAAGTCGCGCGCCAACCGCCGCTGTCGTAGTAATATTGCGTCCGGAACCAATCCGTGATGATCCAACTGCAGCGTATCAGCCTGCCCAATTCGCCCCGGTCGATCATCGCCTTGATCTTCCGCCAATGCCCCCAGGTTCGCTGCATGAACATGGCCCCGAATACCAGATGCGGCATTTGCTCCTTGAAGGAATGATAGGCGTCGATCATGCGCTGCGCTTCGTTGACATGCACGGCGATGGGCTTTTCCACCAAGACATGGATGCCGCGCTCGAAGGCTGCGATGCTCATATCGGGATGATCGTAATGCGGCGTCGCGATGATTACGCCGTCCAGCGCCGCCGAATCCAGCATCTGCCGGTAATCGCGAAAAGGGGCGACGTCAGGTCCAGCCTCCGCGGCTTGCAGCTTCCGGTCATTCGTATCGCAGATAGCGACCAGCTCCGTATTGGGCAGATCCATCACATGCTTGACATGGATCTGCCCCATATTGCCCAAGCCGACAATGCCAAGTTTTACTTTCTCCGACGCCATTCTCACCCTCGCGGATCGCTAAGTTGATTCAACTGTCCGTGCTGCAAACGAGACGATTATAGCGCAGCGGCGGCAGATTTGCGCCCTACAGCCTCGTAAGGTAGCGGGGCAATCGCTGAAAACCTAGTTCGGCGGCTCGGCTAACCCTAGGATTGGAAACAACCGCCGAACTAAACCCACACTCCCGTTGGACAACTAATGTTGTCCAACGGGAGTCTTCCTGGGCGTGGCGCGGCGCCGTAGAGCGACATAGAAAAAAACAGGGATTCACGGCTGAAGTAGTTCCGGGTTAGTCGTTAAAAACATGTCGCCCCTACGGGTTTCGACATAAATGAGGCAGGTAGGGGCGACCAATCTGGTCGCCCGCCGATAATTCGACGACTTTCTTGGTTCTATTTTCCTGTCTTGGTGGTGAAAGACTATTTGAAACGATTGCCATGGGACTATGGTTAAGCCATTTGCCTTTACCGGCGGAGTTGGGGACAATTATCGCTGACGATTGTCCAGCGCCTTGACCTTATGACGCACGAAGACCTCGACTATATCGAGCGGCTGCGCGCCGGCGGCTACCGCGTCACGCCGCAGCGCCTGATCGTGCTCGACGCCATCTGCGAGATCCCCAGCCACGCCAGCTTGAGCCAGATCATCGCGCGCGTCGCCTACCTTGATCCCAGCATCGACAAGTCGACCATCTACCGCGCCCTCGATGTGCTCTGCGAGGTTGGGCTGGCCACGGAAACGACCCTCGAGCCGCAGGGCAAGGTCTACAGCATCGCCGGCGCCCGGCGCCATCACCTCAGTTGCGGGTCCTGCGGGAAGATCCTGACCATCCCCGACGAAGAGCTCGCCGACTTCCAGCGGCGGATGCTGCAAGAGCACGGCTTCCGCATCCAGTCGGAGCACCTGGCGTTCAAGGGGCTGTGTGGGGAGTGTCAATAGGATTGTTGCGTGACTGGATCACAGTAAAGAGAGCAGTAACCCACTGGCCAATGAAAATGATTTTTTCTGCCAAAGCGATTTGGGATTGAGGCGACAAGTGGTATAGGCATGTCATGGCGCACGTCTCGACGAAGGTAGCATGGGGGGTTGAGCAGGTGATTAGATGGTCGCGGGGTCTCGTGGCTAAAGTGGAGCAATATGCTTTGACTGCAAGATGGAAACTATATGGCGTGTGTCAGATACATTGTGACGTCAGAAACTGACGGTGAACCGATTCAAAGTTCTTGGTTATCAGAGCTCGCTGAAAGACGACTCTGCTTGAACGCTTTATATCTTTGTCTTATAACAGCCCGCATCTTTGTGCTTGATACATTACCGGCATTGTCCAGCACGTCAAGTTCGTTTAAGTCTCCTATGAACTGGTCAAGCTTCTTTATCCAATCGGACATATACATCAGGCGCTTGCTGTGAATCTGAAATTCTGCGAAAGACAGAAACTGCTCCACGAGTAACTCAAGTCCTTTCAATTCATCTTCATCCATGTAGTTCTTTGCAACAGTTGCGTCTGCAAGGGTTATGTTATCTTTCCGCCAGTTCGTAAGTCCCATGTTGCGTTTGTTGCTATCCGCACGTTCTACGATCAATTCAGCGGCAGTGTGTCCATGAATGGCGAAGTGTAACTTGTTTTGCACTTTAGCGAAGAACTGCTGTGTCATTTCAGGATCGTCATCTGAGTCATAGCTGAGTGCGAATATGTCACGCACCTTGCGATAGAGATTAGCTTCCGATGCCCGAATCGCTCTAACTCGTCTGAGTAATTCATCGAAGTACGGCGAACCGCCACTTGCTAGTTGCTCATCATTAAGTACAAATCCTTTGATGACCAGTTCCCTAAGTTGCTTAGTTGCCCAAATGCGGAATTGCGTACCGCGGATGGAGTTTACGCGATAACCAACCGATATAATCATGTCCAAGTTGTAGTGAGCAACGTCGCGACTTACTGTTCGGTTACCCTCCTTTTGAACTATCTCAAAATACGAGATAGTTCGATCTTGGGACAATTCAGCGTCCGCATAGATATTCTGAATGTGTCTATTAATTGTCTTCACATCCCGTTGAAATAGTTCAGCCATGTCTCGCTGGCTCAGCCATAACGTTTCATCTTGATGCAGTACTTCTAAGCGAGTTTCACCGTCTTCAGATTGGTAAAGTAATATCTGATTGTTTGTCATTGCGTCACTATCACCATTGTTACTCAGTAGAATTTCTCTATCTCTCTAGCATATTATGTCAAGCTCAGCCGTTTTCAACGAGTTGACTATCTGTTCATAACGCTGCGCGCTACGAGAATTAAACTCTGCCGTATCTACACATTCAGTTATCAGCAAATCGGCATTGAACCAGACAATCCAGGCAGGACAAGTAACGCCATTGGCTGTCTTGTAAGTAGCAGAGACTGAATACGCGACTGCATCAATGTCTGATTTCCCCAATACGCTGTTTATCTTGAATTGTATCTCAGAGGCGATGTCGTCTTTGTTGTAGTGAAGATATACTGAAAGTTTCTCCACGAATTAGATACTCCCCTGATTCTAGCGAATGAAACCGCTCATTTGTTCTTTGCCATTGTATTAGGCTAGATGACTTTAGTCAAGGCAATTTACAGTTTAGCAGATCACTAGTTGCCCGGGGAGACTTTCGAAAACGGAGCACTCGTTTCCACGATGAAACAATGTCTGATCAGAACCGCTTAAGCCAATATATAAGACTTAAGGCATAATGGGCGACTCTGTGAGTCGCCCCTACATTTTCTTCGTGCCCTTTGTGTCTTTGTGGTGAATTTTTCTCTGTGCCCTCGGCGCCTCTGCGGCGACTCAACGCCCATGCGCGTCCATAGCCGCCACCGCCGCGATAGCCACGATATCCTCGACATCGTCGCCCGCTTGCAAGACATGCACCGGCGCGCCCATGCCCAGCAAGATCGGTCCAATCGCCTCGGCATCGGTCAGCCGCGAGAGCAGCTTGTACGAGATATTGGCCGCGTCCAGATTGGGGAAGACCAGCACATTGGCGTCCCGCACCCGGCTGAAGGGATAGCGATCCTCGATGATATCGATCACGACCGCCGTATCCGCTTGCATCTCGCCGTCGATCAGGATATCGGGGCGCCGCGCCCGCACGCCCTCCACCGCCCGCCGCACCTTGTCGCTCTGCGGATGGGGCGTGGAGCCGAAATTCGAGAAAGACAACATAGCCACGCGCGGATCGAGCCCCAGGGTCTGCGCGAAATCATTCGCCAGCACAGCGATTTCCGCCAGGGTTTCGGCATCGGGATCGATATTGACCGTGGCGTCAGTGAAAAGATAAGACCGCCCCTCGATCACCATCAGATAGACGCCGGCCGCCCGCGTCGCGCCCTCGCGCGTGCCAAAGACTTGCAGCGCCGGTCGGATCACGTCCGGGTATTCATAGGTCAAGCCGCTGACCATGGCATCGGCATCGCCCTTCTTGACCATCAACGAGGCATAGTAATTGCGCTGCCGCACCAGCGAGCGCGCCTTGCCCAGGGTTACGCCCTTGCGCCGCCGCAGGTCGTAGAGCAGATCGCGATAGTCGTATTGATTGTCAGCCTCGTAATGATCGAAAGCATCGGGTTCGTAGTTCAAGCCCAGATTGTCGATCGTCCTCCGAATGCGCTCGGGCCGTCCCATGAGAATCGGATGCGCGATGCCCTCGTCGCGGACCTGCATGGCTGCGCGAATGATCTTCGCTTCTTCGCCTTCCGGGAAGACAATGCGCTTGAGCGATCCCGCCCGCGCCCGATTGATGATATTCTGCCGCACCTGCCGCCCGATGCCCTGGCGGCTGATCAATTCCCCCCGGTATTCGTCGATATCCAGTTGACGCCGCGCCACCCCGGAATCCATCGCCGCTTGAGCGACCGCGGGCGCCACCCAGAGCAATACGCGCGGGTCCAGCGGCTTGGGAATCAGATAATCCTTCCCGAACTTGATCGACTCCTGCCCGTAAGCCATCAAGACGCTGTCGGGCACGTCTTCGTGCGCCAAAGCCGCCAGAGCCCGCGCCGCCGCCATTTTCATCTCCTCATTGATGCCCGTCGCATATACATCCAGCGCGCCGCGAAAGATGAAAGGGAAGCCCAGCACGTTATTGACCTGATTGACATAATCGCTGCGGCCCGTGCCGATGATGGCGTCGGGCCGCGCTTCCAGCGCCAGCTCGGGCATGATCTCCGGCGTGGGATTGGCCAGCACAAAGAGCATGGGGTCGGGCGCCATGCCCGTGATCATGTCTTGCGTCACTGACCCGGCGATGGACAAACCGATCAGCGCATCGGCGCCCTGCAAGGCGTCGTGCAGCGTCCGGGCGCGGGTCGGGATGGCGAATTCGGTCTTGTAGACATTCATGTTGTCTTCGCGCTGGTGATGGATGACGCCGCGCGAATCAAGCATGAGGATGTTTTCCCTGGCGACGCCCAGCGATTTGAAGAATTTGCCGGTGGCGATGGCGCTGGCGCCCGCGCCGTTGATGACGACCTTGATGTCTTCCATCCGCTTGCCGGTGATCTCCAGCGCGTTGAGCAAAGCCGCGCCCGAGATGATCGCCGTGCCGTGCTGATCGTCATGGAAGACGGGAATATCAAGCTCTTCGATCAAACGCTCTTCGATCTCGAAACATTCCGGCGCCTTGATGTCTTCCAGGTTGATGCCGCCGAAGGTGGGCGCCAATGCCTTGCAGACCTCGATGATCTCTTCGGTTTTGCGCGACGTGATTTCAATATCGAAGACATCGACATCGGCGAACTTCTTGAAGAGCACGCCCTTGCCTTCCATCACCGGCTTGGAGGCCAGCGGACCGCGATCGCCCAAACCCAGGATGGCGCTGCCGTTGGAGATCACCGCCACCAGGTTCGCCCGCGCTGTCATCTCGAAGGCGGCCAGCGGATCCTTGTCGATCTCCAGCACGGCTTCCGCCACGCCGGGCGAATAAGCCAGCGACAGGTGCAATTGACTGTCGAGCGGCTTGGTTGGCGCGATTTGGATTTTGCCAGGTCGCCCGCGCCGGTGATAATCCAGCGCTTCTTGACGCGTAAATGATGCCATGTCGGTTTCCTCCTTAGGAGAGGTGTGAACGCTACCGTTATTTTAGCGTAAATGCGGCCTGGGGCGAGACAAGGGACTCCCCGACAGTTGTCAATTCTGCGGCGGCGGGGGATGTAGGAGCAACCCATTGGGTCGCCCGCGAGCATAAGTAGCACCTTGTCAGCGCTGCTAATGAAGTGTGAGGGAACTATCAGTCTCGTCGGATCGTATTCAAGAAAGGTTGATCAAGATCAACTCGTTCATCGGCAGCATGCCACAATTCCCTAGCGTGGCTTTGCGGCTCGCCGGTGAATAACCAGACAGCAATCCCTTCCCTCTTTGCCACTTCAAGGGCAGGCGCCATATCGCTATCGCCGGTTACTACCGCGGCGTGCGTGATGGAGCGCTTGGCGCTCAGCAAAGCGAAATCCAAACCTAGCAGTAGATCAACCTGCTTTTGTTGGTAGATCGGCTGTCCTTGATTATCCTTGCCACGATACTTAACAACACCCCAATCTTACGGTAAAACTAGATAGCCGCTCTAGAGCGTCGTAGAATCGACGGCGTTTCTGGAAGTATTCTTTTTCATCTTCAGTGGGCGGATTACTCTGGTGGGGCAAGCCATTATAATAATAAGTACGCAACAGATCCAATGGTGCTGCTGCTGTTCGCGCGTTTACCCGCGAAAGTATCTCGGAAGAAAGTTTTTCGTAATCAACCCATACGTTAATCTTCTTGGCGATCTTCTCCAAATAGGCTCCATCAACAAAAATCGCTAAGCGAAACATCATTGATCCTTAGCCTTGGCTGCAATAAACGGGGAGGCTAGGAATTTTCGCTAGCCTCCCCCAAATTGCCTGACGAACTATCGTGAGGTCGCCAGGGGGTATTTTCACCCTACTTTACGCCATTAGACGGCATATGTCAAGCACATAAGTCAGGCCCTGTTACTCAATCGGATAGCGCGGCCCGACCGTGCAATAGCGCACGCTTTCGGGCGAGACAAGTCTCGCCCCTACAACTGTCGTCTGATCCGGAGGGGCGCCCTACGGTATACGGTTTCAGCCCAACTGACTGCAAATAATATCGGCGAAGTCCGTAGTGCTCATGCCGTTTGCGCCCAGGATGTCGGCGGTGTAAGCGCCTTTGCCCGGTCGCCCGCGCCGGTGGTAGTCGAGGGCTTCTTGACGCGTAAATGATGCCATGTCGATCATCTCCCCAGAACGATCAGTGGATCATGTCCCTTATTCTACCGCATCCCATGTATGAAGGTTGCCGATCAAGATCGTGGAAGGCACAGCCCAATGGATCGCCCGCAAAATGTCCTGCTGCGGAAAAACCTTGAATTGTCAGCTCAGCTTGCTGCAAATCGCGTCGGCGAAGTCTTCGGTGCTGACGCCGGAGCCGGCCAGGATATCGGCCGTATGTTCGCCTTCGCTGAGCGCTTCGTAGACCGCGCGTTCGATCCGGTCCGCGATTTCCGGCAGCTTCCAGTGATGGCGCACCAGCATGGCCGCGCTGAGGATAGCCGCTGTCGGGTTGGCGACGCGCTTGCCGGCGATATCCGGCGCGGATCCATGTACCGGCTCGGCAATGGCGACCTCTTCGCTCAAGTTGAGCGCGGGCGCCAAACCCAAACCACCACCCCAAGCCGCCGCCATATCCGACAAAATATCGCCGTAGAGATTGGGCGTGAGGATGATATCGAAGCGCGTCGGCTCTTTGACCAGC
>DAOULD010000196.1:0-10026 GCA_034420635.1 Anaerolineae bacterium
GGCGAAATCGGCCAAGTCACCCGCGTCGTCGACGGCGATACCATCGACGTCCTGATCGACGGCAAGAACATCCGTATCCGCTATTTGCAGATGAATACGCCGGAACGAAATGAACCCTGCCATCGCGAATCGACCGACCGGAATGCCGAGCTTGTCGCTGGAAAAACCGTTACTTTGGTCCCGGACGCGGAATTGGTCGATCCCTTCGATCGTTGGCTGCGCTATGTTTATGTGGGCGACGTCTCAGTCAGTCGCGTTTTGGTCGAAGAAGGCTTCGCCGAGGTGGTCTTGTATCCGCCCAATGACGCGCATTACGAAGAGTTCCTGGCGCTCGAACGCGCGGCAGCGCAAGCAGAACTTGGCTGCCACCCCACCGGCATCTTTGACGACGGCTCGACCACCCGCTAGCCGCACGCTCATGGAGAATAGTGAATTCTAAGAATATTTCAATATTTTCACCACAAAGACACAAAGCTTTTTTCTTAGTCCTCTGTGCGCTCTGCGCCTCAGTAAATGCAAGTAAATCATGCGAAAAAGTTGATGAAGTATAAACAGCCACAAAATAATCGAATCCCGTAGGGGCGACCAATCTGGTCGCCCGAAACCGCGCCATCGCATCGACGGGCGACATAATATGTCGCCCCTACACGCGGCTTATTTCGTTGCATGACTGACTTGCGCTTACTTCTGTGGTGAATCCCTAGTAATTGCAAGTAAGTAATGAAAATCTGAAAATGCGACGAGGTGTAGGGGCGTTTCGCTGAAACGCCCGAAAACAGTTAGTGAAGGAACGGGCGGCTCAGCGAGCCGCCCCTGCAGGCTCCTCATTTCGTTGCATGACTTACTCGGTTCTACTAAGCTTTTTTCTTAGTCCTCTGTGCGCTCTGCGCCTCTGTGGTGAATCCCTGTATTAAATTCAGGATAGGACGATATCCACAGTTTTCACCGCTCTACGCTCATGCCGGAACTGCGATTCTCGCCCCGATTGTGCTAAAGTAACCCCGCTGATAACCGGGAGCGAGAGAACAAGACGGCACATGGCGCTGCGAAAGCTGCTTTATTATCCGGGCGACGAGGCGCGCTTGCGCGCGCTATCCAAGCCGGCGCCCCGCGTCAAGAACAAGAAGCTCCGACAACTGATTCAGGACTTGAAAGACACGCTCGAGAGCCAGCCTGGCGCCGCCATCGCCGCCCCGCAAATCGGCGCGCTCAAGCGCGTCACGGTCGTCAAGTTCGGGCAGAACGAAGCCGACGACGAGCAGCCCATGCTGACCTTAATCAATCCGCAGATCCTGGCTGCCGGCCAGGATGAGCCCGGCTTCGACGGCTGCTTGAGCATCCCCAATATCTATAGCTGGGATACCCCGCGACCGGTCTGGATCGAGTTCAAGGCGCTGGGCGAAGATGGCCGCGAAATCACGCGCCGCGTCGAGGGCATGGACGCGCGTATGCTGCACCACGAGATCGATCATCTCGACGGCATCCTCTTCATCGACCGACTGCGCGATCCGGACGAACTCTACACGCCGGTCGAAGACGCGAACGGCAAAACAAAAATGGTCCGGCTGAAGGATCTGCCTCATTTGACAAAAGTGAATCGCTAGGTGGGGGATCATGGCGAAGCGGATAAGCACTGAAGCCACGCCAGAGAACATCGCCATCGCGCTCGATTTGCTGGCGAGCGTACCGGATCAACTGGCGGAATTAGGCGAGCGCCTGCCCCCAGAGAAGCTGGAACAGCCAATTGCCGCGGGCGAGCGCAGCCCGCGGCGGGTACTGGTGCATATCCTAAATTGCGAGGCGCGCGCCTCCGACGCGATCTACTCCGCGCTGCTGCTGCGCTCGCCCCTCGTTCCGCGCATTCACCCGGAACGCCATTGGGGCAAATTGCTGCGATACGAGCAGTTTAACTACGGTGATTTGCTGGACTATTTCAGGTTTCGCCGCCAAGTTTTGCTAGGGGTGTTACAAGGCTTGAGCGAGCAGCAATGGGCGCGGGACATCCGACAGGAAGGCAAGCAGCGCCGGGAATCGGTCTATCTCCTGGCGCGCGGCGCGGCGCTGCACGAGACCGAACATATCCAGGACATCAAGCGCAAGTTGGCGCTATCGCCAGATTGATGCCATCTCCCAGATATCAAGCGCCCGCAGCGCCGTCGGCGCAACGATCCGGACGCCTTGGTTTTCCGCGCTTGAGGGATAGATACGGCTGGTGACGCGAGCGCAACCGTCCGCAATGACCTCCAAGACCGATCCGTCGAGCAGAATCCGCAGTTGAAGCATTTCCCCGGCATCGGGGCGATACACCAGACCTTGCGGCGCGCTGTCGATTTCGCTGTCATCCCGGCGATAGCGCCGGTCGATGCGCAGCGTCCCCGTCTCTCGCTCATAAACGATCGCCGCCTTTTCCTCGCCATCCGGCGCGACCGCGAGCTCTATGCCGCAAGTACCGGCAGCCGAAACATCGAATGCAGCTTCGATATCCAATGCAAGACCGCGAACGGGCAGATCCCCTGCGGCGATATCTGAGGGAGCGAAGCGATGGCGCGTTCGGCGCAGCTTTTCTAATTCGGGAACTGGTTGGCTGAGCAGACGATTTTGGGAATCGAGGCTCAAGACCCGCGGGATAGCCTGAACGCCGCTCCAGCCGGCGGCTCGCTGTTGATCCACGCCCCGCCCCTCGCGAATCCAGGAATAAATGAGCGGGCGCCCACTCTCGTCGGCGTGCATCAGCGAGGCGTAGCTGTAACCGGTATCGTAAACGCCCTCGCTCTCGGGAATGAACCGCCCCTCTTCCAGCCGGCCGACCAGGTAGATCGTATTGCTCGGCGCTTGATCCCACTGTACCGAGATGATCAACACCCACTTCTCCCCCAGCCGGAAGAAATTGGCGCATTCGAAGTTGCGGCCGTTGCGCGCCCTTTCGCCGACATACAGCGGGTGCAAGTATTCCCAATCGACCAGGTCAGCCGAGCGATAAAGCAAGACGGCTCCGCCAACGCCCGCGATATGTGACGACAGCGTCATGTGCCAACTGCCGCCTTCCCGCCAGACAAAAGGATCGCGGAAGTCCCGCGTTTGGCTCAGATGCGCGGGGGCGTCGCCGACGACCGGATTGCGCGGATGCTTTCGCCACTCGGTCAGATCGTCGTTGCCGAGCGCCAGGCACTGCGTCTGCGCGGTATAGTCATCGTTGACGCCCGTGTAGACGGCGACCGGCGTACCGTCATTATCCACCATGCAGCCGGAAAAGATGCCGCCTTGATCGGGCGAATCCGGCGTGGGCGCGATGGCGACGGGCAGTTCCCGCCAGCGGACCAGGTTGTCGCTGACGGCGTGGCCCCAGTGCATATTGGCGTGATAGGCGCCGTCGGGGTTGTATTGGTAAAAGAGATGATAGCGCCCCTTCCACTGGATGACGCCGTTGGGGTCGTTCATCCAGTTGGCGGCGGGCAGGAAGTGGTAGCTCGGGCGGTGGAAGTCATTCGCCAAGCCGGAAATGTCATTTCTAGCCATTGAGTCACCCCATTTTCATATGGCAAGCATTCCGCAGTACCATAGCAGATCATAGCGAAGAATGTAGACCCACGCGCTGCACAGCAGCGGCCCACGCAAAATACCTTGCGTCCCGCGGCGCTTACCCTTTTTTATGGGGGCCGGGGAGTGGGGGTCCGCCGCTCGCAACGTAAACAGGTGTATCAAATGAAAACAGGTGGCGCAGTACCTACAACACGACAGCAGAGTATCAATTTCGCAAGGGCATTAGGAGTTGCACGCTCCGCTGGTGTCGCGGGCATCTTTAGTAGTGCAGCGCTGGAACGCATACCTAGACTTAGATACTTTCGTACTGCTCAGGCAAGGCTACTCGGTTATTGTAGCCGTAAAAGCGATTGATGAAATGATCTCTATAAGGACTCAACAGATGGCAGTGTCTTTGAGCTTGCTTCAACTCGATTCGTAGATAGACTTCATCGGATGGCAAAGTAAAATAGCGTTTGAACTCTATTCCTAATTCTGGTAATCCATCACCTGCCTTATCAAGCGACTTTGGTATAGCTTGAATAAAGTGGAATCGAAAGTCATTGTTGTTTCTGAAATCCTGTCTTATGGCACCCTCTTGGAAGACTGTGGCGTTCCGATCTCCATAAACCAATTCTTCGGCTTCCGTTACTTCACAAAAGACGATGCTCGGCAATGCATGCCTTTCTTTCCCTCTCTTGTGGAATCGAAAGAAATAGTCTTGATTTAGATCGCAATCCTGGCTAACCACAATTGCAAACGGGTGCACGATTGGAGTACCGGAATAGCTAACATATTCGTCTACATGCGAGGTACTGATGCTATCGAGGTCGATTCTGATTTGGACCAGATTAGATATGATCTCCCCTTGTCTCAGTGCGGCAGAAATGCCATCCAAAGAAGGGGAAAACATCTTTTCAGGTTTGCCCAAGACATTTCTCCAGATTTAGTCGTCATCGTAGGGTAGGAAAAATGGTGGACGTGTTTTAGCTTTCCCAATTTCGATATTCACGGCTGAAGGACTCAATTTCGGTCTCTGACGCTGGTGGTATTCGTAGCGTTTTTTGTAGAAATCGATGGATTCTAGAATGCTGTTGGTCAGATCATCCAGAGCAGGATCCGGAAGCTGCGTACAAACCAACCAGCAAATGAATCCACGTTCGCGCCATGTAAGCGGATATACCTCTACATTAGTTTCATTGCTAAATTGGTCCCATTGCGTCATGAAGTCTTTGGGTAATTCCCCAACTGAAAAGTCGTCTGTTGAGCGCGTTGTAAGTGTCGAGTCGGGACACAATATCTCGTACATCCGATTCTGTCTCCTTATCTATATAGAAATCGTGATCAAGCAGGTACAATTTATTGGACGTATCCCCTGCGCTATCAATGACTAGACCATATTCCATTCGCACTAAGTCGCCGTCATCGTTGAGCTTTACCAGAGTCCTTCCGTGATGTTCAACCACCAGATGCGAAGTCTCATCACGCGCAAACTGTCCAAGTACAAAATCAGCTAATAATTCACGCCATTCCACGCCCTCTAATCCAAGCTTTCTGCGATCAATGACGTTCTGATATCGCAAACCTATCCTTGTCAAATACGCTGGTTCATAAATCTGAAACAATGTGTGGATTACCAACTGCAGCCGTTCACGGAAATCTTCCCATTGCCTGTAACGGTTAGTTTCTAGCGCTACAAAATCTCTAGTTAAACTAACCGTCCAAGTCTTTCCCTTCGTGTGAAACTGGTGTCTGCGGGTCCTACCTAGAGACAAAAGCTCACGCATTTCGGCAGGTAAGTTCTTGCTGAGACTTTGTGGCAATACATCATCCCTTTCGTCATATGTCAATTTATAGTCGGGCAACTGCTTGCGCACACATTCTTGGAATTCGACGGGAGTCTCTGCATCTATGCGCAAAATCGGGGGAAACCGGATCTGGCATATCACCTGCTCAAGCACGTTTTTCTTGTAAATCACCCGTTTGGCTTCCGGGAATGGCATGGTCGCGATATCTTTCAGTGCTATTGGATCTAACTTAACTAGTAAACTATATACGTGAATGGACGGTTAAAAGGGCGACTATTTAGTCGCGCTTTCAACGGATTATACAAGATTCTAACAGTTGTACCATCTTCTGTCCTCTCATCCGACCGCCACAATCCGCTACGGATACGTCATGAACATCACGGCACCGGATCCTCCCGCACCTTGTGCCACAACTCAACATTCCGCTCCACCAGCCCGGAAATCGAGCCATGCCCGAAGCCGGCGACAGCCGTCTTCACCTGATCGTTAAACGGCTTGATCCAGCGTTGATCCAGACCCTCATAACCGACAGCGGCGCCCACGATACTGGCGGCTGTGCCCGATGTGCAATCGGTGTCCATACCGCACATCACCGCCGTGGTAATCGTCTTGCTGTAGTCCAGCCCCCCGTGGATCAGCGCCAGCATCACAAAAGCCATATTGTGCAGCGCGTTGAGGAAGGGCAAGTGTCCGTATTTCTCGTAGATGCGGTCGCAGACCGGCACCCAGTCCCCGTCTTCGTCGTACCACGCCCGCACTTCGCGCGCGATCCGCGCCAGACGCGACCGCTGCGGAATCACCGATAGGCCACCCTCCAGAATCGTATCTACTGTCGGATTCGCGCTCAGCGCCGCGCTGAGCGCGCCGGCCACGAACATGGAACTGTAAATCCCGTTTTTGACCGCGTTCAGCGTCACTTCACGATAGGCGATGCGCGCCGCCCGTCGCGGGTCGGACGGGGCGATATACCCCCAGAAATCGGCGCGAATGGCGGTATTGATGCCTTCGCGCCAGGGATTGAGCTTGGTGGGGAATTCATCAATCTGCTCTTCCGCAGGGCGGTCGTCCGCCAGGTTGACCATGTGATAATACGATTGGCGGGTGCAGGAGAATAACCAGTGATAGGGAATATTGCGCAGATGATGGTTCGCGACATCCAGCTTGCTGAAATTGAATCCGCGCTCTTCTATCAACATCAAACCCAGAATCGTGTAATGAATGTCGTCATCCGCTTCGGCGTACTGGATATTGCCAAGCGTGGACGGTTTGCAGCGCAGCGTCTTGCCCAGCTTTGGCGAATGGTGAGGCGCCCAATCGTCCAGAGGGTAAGCGTCGACGCTCTCCAAATAAGCCTTGATGAACTTCCGATCGAGTCTCATTTCCAGGGGCTTGCCCAGTACGACGCCGCCGATCCGGCCGTACCAGGCGCCTTTGATCCGTTCCGCATATGCCTCGTCGCTCAAGGGCTGCAAGTCGGGTACGTCGGCGGCATCGGCGATGATCGACTCGAAGTCGTTCGGTTCCTCAAAGGGATAGTCCGCGCGGATGCCACGCTCGCGCAGCGCCCACAGGCGCTTGTAGGCATCCTCCCAGTCCGCTTCTGTCAGACGGGAAAGATCAGTCGCCTCTCGTACCGCCGACGGCAAATACGACGCGGAATAGTCGGGCGCGATCGAATCGCCGACGGGATAACCTTCTTCGAAAAGCTGCAAATACTCCAGCGCGTACAAGTCTTTCCAATTGGCATAACCGGGCATAATCTCGCTCCCTGATACATTAAACTGCGTCGTTTCAGATTACGCTGGAACAATAGAAAAACCTGAACGGAGGACAACGCGAAAGGTCGATAACTACCGCGTCCCTTCCACGATGTCCCGCGCCCGTTCCAGCAGCGCCTCGCGCCGAGCCGCATCCACTTCCTTGATCTCGAAATAGCGCTCCAGCAATTCCAGCGGATTCAGTCCTTCCGGGCTGCGGCCCAGGCGCGTTCGTCTGCCCCGCTCGACATCTTTGCCGATGCCCGCGATGTGGAATACGCCGGCGCGCTTGAGCGCCTCGATAATCGCGCCCTCGTCGAGCAGCGCCTCGCTCTCCGGCCTCAAGCGCAGCTCCAGCCGCACGATCGCTCCGTCGAGTGCGCCCTGTTTGAGCGCATCAAGCGCCCGCCGCGTTGGACTGCCGCTATCGCGGCAATCGACGCGAAGGGTTCGCCTCGCGCGCGCCTTCGACTCGACGAACTGCCAGTCGACGCGCCGGCGCGCCAGTTCGACCCAGCAGAAGCCCTTGACCTCAACCTCTTCGCCGAAGTCGATGCGCTCCAGGCTGCCGCAATAGACCACGGGAGGCGCGTCGCTGCGGTCCTTTGTCAGGTTCTGATGGCGGTGAATATGCCCCAGCGCGACATAATCCCAACGCGGATCCGCCAGCGCCTCGAGATCCACAGTGATGTCACGTCCCAGCATGACAAGACGCTCGCTGCCCCAGACCGCGCCCTCCACGCTGAAGTGCCCGGTCAAAAGGCGCGGCGTCCTCTCATCCGCCAGCGATTCCGCCTGACGCGCCATCTCAGCCAATTTCTCCCCCAGGACGCGCTCAAGCTCAGTCTCCTGTTCGGCGATGCTCAGCCCGCGCGCCGAAACATCGCCCAGCAGGCGCGCGCGGATGGGATAAGGCGCGGCGCCCACGATGACATCGCCGCGCTTGGTCGATATTCGTCGAAGCTCATAATCCAACGCCACCCAGATATTGGGCACATCAAGCGTGTGGTAGATATCCAGGGTCGATGCCTTGGCCGCGTTGACCGGCAGATCGTGATTGCCCACCAGCAGCACTGTCGGCGCCAATTGCGCGAGCTTCCGGACGCGCTGGGCGAAGGCGCGTTGCTGGGTCGGGTCTGGATTGCGGCTGCGGAAGGCGTCGCCGGCGAAGACTGCCAGGTCGACATCGCCCTCGCCCGCATGATCAATCATCTCGTCGATTCGTCGCAAATAATCCTGGACGCGGCGGCTCAAGCCAGACTCGCTATCAATCTTGCCGTAGTTTTCCATGCCGATATGCGCATCGGCAAAATGCAGAACGCGGATAGGCTCGCTCATGTCCGCTCTTTCATTTGGCTTTCCAGCGCTTAATCGACGCCGGAACGATGGTCTTCGTCGCCCGTGCCCACCGGCTCATTCGTGGTCGTGACGCTGGTCCACTGGGGATTGTCGCCGCGCAGATGTCCGAAGATCGGCTTTTCATTGCGCAGGATGTCGACGAAAGCGTGAATATCGCTGATGGACATGAAGATGGCGCCCATCCGATTCTCAACATCCACCTGCGGATCGGGCACTGGACTGTCGTCGGCGAGGAAGTAGACATCGAGGCGGTAATTCTCTTTGTCGGCTGTGCCAATGCCGGAACAGCGGACCAGACCGCGGATCCGCGCCAAAACGCCAGCGAAGTCGCGCTCTTCCAGTTGGCGCCATATCACCATATAGCGCTTGATTTCAAATACCGCCACTTGCATGTCGGACATCCTTCACCCTCGCTCGCCACTGCTCGGCGCCCAGCAGACATCGCCCAATACGCTACCCAATTATATCGGTTTCGCCACTATCGCAAAAACAGACGAATCTCGATGGGTGTATTTCAATATTTTGGGACGGTGGGACAGCGCAATCGCACCCAAATCAATATACATCAAATTTCACATAAATCTGGCAAATGTAGGGGCGGCTCGCTGAGCCGCCCGTTTTTATCGACCGTCTATTCGTGGGCGTTTCAACGAAACGCCCCTACACCTCGTCGCTTTTTCGGATTCTCATTACTTACTTGCACTTACTTCTGTGCCTCTGTGGCAAAAAAATCTTTGTGCCCTTCGTGTCTTTGTGGTGAAAATATCTCTGTGCTGGCGGTCAGTGTCTACGCGACCCTCTGAGCCTCTGTGGTGAATTAAAAATGTACCACCCACGCCAACGCGCCATCCCCACCAGACCCACAAACCGCAATCCAATGCCTCCCTACCAAAATCTTCGTGCGCTTCGTGCCTTTGTGGTGAAAAAAATATCTCGGTGTCCTCGGTGGTCTCGGTGGTTAAAAACTCTCTGCGCCTCTGTGCCTCTGTGGCAAAAAAACCTTTGTGCCCTTCGTGTCTTGACGGTCAGTGTCGAAGGGCTGTGTCTACGCGTCCTACGCGACCTGTGGTGAAAAAATATCTCGGTGTCCTCGGTGGCCTCGGTGGTTAAAATCCCTCTGTGGTGAATCTCCCCGAAAATCTCTATTAGAAATATGTAAAAACGCGACCATTTAGTCGCCTTTTCACAGAACACTTGTGCTAGCCTCAATCACAGTGAACAATTATGAGGACAACTATGAAGATCTTTCGCTGTACGCCCAAATGGAGACGGAACAACCGAACCGAATCAGATATGTCTACCACGATAACCCTCAACATGCCCCACCCCGGGCAAATGGAGATCCTCAACAACCCCGCCCGCTTCAAAGTCCTGGCTTGCGGCAGGCGTTGGGGCAAATCGGAGGTGGGACTCATCGAAATCCTCAAAGCAGCCCACCTGGAGCACAAGCGCTGCTGGTGGGTCGTCCCCGGCTATCAGACGGCTGACGACATCTGGCCCGATCTGGTAAACGCAGTCAAAGACCTGAAAGACGTCGTCATAAGCCACAGTAAACGCCGCATCAATCTGCCAAAAGGCGGTAT
>DAOULD010000197.1:0-24647 GCA_034420635.1 Anaerolineae bacterium
TTTGCCGTTCAAAAGCAAAATTAACCACAAAGACACGAAGAACACGAAGTTTTTTCTTGAAATCTCTGTGCGCTCTGTGCCTCTGTGGTGAATCCGTACCTAGAACCCGTCAAGGGGCGATGCGCTTTTGTAGTTCCTGGAGCATTCTGCCAAAATATTGAAATACACCCGCAATAGGAGACAAGGTAACATTGCGCCCCGAATTCTGGTAGAATGGATACTCGCCAGAAGCGGCAGATTGGCGTCCTGGTTTTCAGGTGCGACCGCTGATAATTCGGTCTCAATAGTCACAGAGGAAGAGCCTATGAGCGACGTTTTTGGAGCGCGCGGCACATTCGATACGGGAAACGGCGAGGCGGTCATTTACCGATTGAGCAAGCTGTCGGAGAGCCGCGTCGGGCATGTTGATTCACTGCCCTTCAGCATCAAGATCCTGTTGGAAAATGCGCTGCGCAATCAGGACGGGCGACATTTCACGGTCGACGACGTGCAGAATCTGGCGTCCTGGGATGCTGACAATCACAATCCAGCCGAAATCCCCTTTAGCCCGGCGCGGGTGATTCTGCAGGATTTCACTGGCGTGCCTTCTCTTGTGGACCTTGCGGCTTTGCGCAGCGCGATGGCGCGCATGGGTGGCGATCCGCAGAAGATCAATCCGACCGTGCCCGTGGATCTGGTCATTGATCACTCGGTTCAAGTCGATTATTTCGGCCAGCCCGATGCGATCGCGCGCAATGCGCAAATGGAGTTTGTACGCAACCGCGAGCGATATGAATTCCTGCACTGGGGGCAAAAAGCTTTCGAGAATCTCAAGGTCGTGCCGCCAGCCACGGGCATCGTGCACCAAGTCAATTTGGAATACCTGGCAAAAGTGGTGCAACTTTACGATGATCCGAAGGGCAAAGGAAAAGTAGCGCTGCCGGATAGTCTGGTCGGTACCGACAGCCATACCACAATGGTCAATGGCTTGGGCGTGCTGGGATGGGGCGTTGGCGGCATCGAGGCGGAAGCGGCCATGTTGGGCCAGCCAATCTATATGCTGATGCCCGAGGTGGTCGGATTCAAGTTGATGGGACAGTTGCCCGAAGGCTCGACAGCCACTGACCTCGTACTCGTTGTGACGCAGATGCTGCGCCAAAAAGGCGTGGTTGGCAAGTTCGTCGAATTTTATGGACCCGGGCTCACCAGCATGACCCTCCCCGATCGCGCGACCATTGCCAACATGGCGCCCGAATACGGGGCGACCATGGGTTTCTTCCCAGTAGATGACGAAGTCATCAGCTATCTGCGCCGTACTGGCAGGGACGAAGCAACCCTGCAACTGGTCGAACGTTATTGCAAGGAACAAGGCTTGTTTCGCAGCGACGACGCCAGCGAGCCCGAATTCAATGACAATCTGGCATTAGACCTGGCTACAGTTGAGCCAAGTGTAGCCGGTCCATTGCGCCCGCAAGATCGCGTTCTGGTGAAAGATTTGAAGCCCGCGTTCAACAAAGTGCTGACCGCGCCCTTGGGACCACAGGGTTTCGCCCTTTCCGCAGATCAGTTGGGAAGAACCGGCAGTTACCGGAGCAATGGCGACACGGCCGATCTTAAGCACGGCTCCGTGGTAATCGCCGCGATCACCTCCTGCACCAATACCAGCAATCCCTCGGTGATGGTCGCGGCGGGCTTGCTGGCAAAAAAAGCCAACGAACGCGGACTTAACCGCAAACCTTATGTTAAAACCAGCCTGGCGCCCGGCTCCAAAGTGGTCACGGAATATCTGGACAAAGCCGGTCTCACGCCGCATCTGGAAGCGCTCGGCTTTCATACCGTCGGTTATGGTTGCACAACCTGTATCGGCAACAGCGGTCCGCTGCCAGAACCAGTACGCGAGGCGATACACCAGGCGGATATTGTCGCCGCCTCGGTCTTGAGCGGCAATCGCAACTTTGGGGGCAGGATCGGACCCGATGTCCGCGCCAATTTCCTGGCTTCTCCGCCGCTGGTCGTAGCCTATGCCTTGGCTGGCACCGTCGATATCGACCTCAGCAGCGAGCCGATCGCCCAGGGTCGCGATGGACTTGACGTCTATCTCAATGACATTTGGCCATCTCAAAGCGAAATCCTGTCCACCCTACAGAACAGCCTGGATGCCGAAATGTTCGTCGAGCAATATAGCGACGTCTATGAAGGGAACGAGGAGTGGAACGCCATCCCGAGCGCCGACGAGCCGGTGTACGAATGGCGAGCGGACAGCACCTATATCCAGGAACCGCCCTTCTTTGTCGATCTCCCGCATGAACCCTCGCCAATCCAGCCGATCACCGGAGCGCGCGTCATGGTCAAGGGTGGCGACTCGGTCACGACCGATCACATTTCTCCGGCTGGCGCGATCGCCATCAACGGTCCGGCGGGGCAATACCTGCTGGACAACGACGTGAGTCCACAGTATTTCAACAGTTTTGGATCGCGCCGGGGCAACGATCGCGTAATGACAAGAGGCAGCTTCGCCAACGTGCGTCTGCGCAATTTGCTGGTGCCGAACAGTGAAGGCGGCGTCACATATTACCTGCCGACCATGGAAGAAATGTCGATCTACGACGCGTCGCTCAAGTACCAGGAAGACGGCACGCCCCTGATTGTAATCGCGGGGAAAGACTACGGCATGGGATCGTCGCGCGATTGGGCTGCGAAGGGCACGCTGCTTTTGGGCATCCGAGCGGTCATTGCGGAAAGCATTGAGCGCATTCACCGCAGCAATCTGGTGATGATGGGCGTGCTGCCCCTCACCTTTGCCGATGGAGAATCTTATCGCTCGCTGGGACTAACCGGGCACGAGACTTATGATATTCCAGTTGCCGACGACGTCAAACCAATGGAGAGATTGACAATCACCGCGACGGACGACAAGGGAGCGAAGACGCAATTTGATGTCATCGTTCGTCTCGATTCGCCCGTAGAAGTGGACTACTATCGAAACGGCGGCATCCTCCACACGGTCCTGCGAAACTTCCTTTCCGATTAGGACATTTGCTGCGAAGATTCAGCGACGGCGCGCTGTTTCGTTTCCAGACGCTCTTGTCTTGTCATGTGACGAAAACCCGCACATCATTAGCAGTTGATTACGGTGCTGTTTAGAGATAAGGTTGCTGCCGAATTCTCCACCACTGCCCGGAGCGCCATTCATGTATCCCTTGCGAACCAGCCATCGGCTGCTGATTACCATTTTCATCACGCAAAGCCTGATGTCCGCCTCGCAAATCGCCATCCTCACCCTGCATTCCATCGCCGCTGGCATCCTCGGCGGCGGAGACAGCACCGCCGGCATGCCGACAACCGTTGTCACATTCTCTCATTCAATCATGGCATACGCTTTCGGCCTCTACATGGGACGTTTCGGCCGGCGCATGGGACTCAGCACTGCTTACGCATTTGGCGCGATGGGCGGCATCCTGGGTACGATTGCGGTTCTGAACGGAAACTTCTTGCTCTTGTTGGTCAGTTCGGCCTGCATGGGCTCTTCCCGAGCCGGGGCGCAGATGAGCCGATTCGTAGTCGGCGAGATGTTCCCCGCCGAAAAACGCGCGCAGATGATCGGGCGAATCGTCTTCGCCGGCACCATCGGCGCCATATTTGGTCCCGGGCTTATCGAACCGGGCACGCGACTGGCTGGAACGCTCGTCCTTGATCTGGCCAATGGACCCGCTTTGGCCAACGCCGTCCTGGTCCAAGGATTCATGCCGGTGGCAGATTTTCGGCAGGGTTTGACAACGGGACCCTGGGTGATGGCCAGTTTCATGTACGGCTTGTCCTTTCTAATCAGCATTCTGTTCCTGCGGCCCGAGCCCGCGCTCGTCGCCAGACAATACGTCACCCAGAGCAGGCATCAAGCGCAAGCAGATACCCAGCACAAGCTCATGGATCTGCTGCGGCTGCCCAATGTGCAACTGGCAATACTGTCCATGCTCATCTGCCAAACGGTGATGAGTACGCTGATGACCATCACGCCCTGGCATATGCATCGCGCGGATCATGACAATACGACCGTTTCATTGGTGATATCGGCGCACGTGATGGGCATGTTTGGGCTTTCAGCTGTGACCGGATATCTTATTGATCGATACGGACGGATTCCGATGATGGTGGTAGCGGCATTGACTCTGGTTGCCTCCGCGATCATAGCGCCGCTTTCGACGCAGTTGCCCTACCTGCTGGTGGGACTGTTCTTGCTCGGATTGGGCTGGAACTTCGGCTATATCGCCGGCTCGTCCATGCTCGCCGACGCGCTTAGCGGTTCCGACCGTACGCGCGTCGCCGGGTTTAACGACATGCTGGTCGCCTTTTGCGCCGGCCTAGGCACCTTAAGTTCGGGATTCCTCTACGGATTGGGGGGATTCTTGCTCGTTAGCGTCGGAGGCGGTTTGCTGGCTCTGCTGCTGCTGGCTCTGGTTCGACAACTGTCAGTGAAACAATTTGCCTTGGGAGCCAGCTAATCGCCCTCCGCTTGCCGCAGCAGATAATTCTGTTCCACAATTGCCAGCCATGCCAAACCAATAATGAAGGTTGAGCTGCCGAAAGCCAGCGCCGTGATGATTGAATTGGCGATAGGTATATTCTCAAGGATTTCGCTTAAAGCCGCCTGCGCGAGACGAATGCCGACGTAGCCCGCGATGCCCCCGCTCAATACAACGACGCCGGTCGTTTGCATCATGCGGGAAAAGTCCCCTCGCGAAAGCTCTTCATCAAAATACTTGCGGTAAATGTCCAGGCACATCCAGGCATCGGCGATCGATATGCCCAATTGCTTGGCCAGTTCCAGCGTGGGTCCCGGGACCGCGCCCGTCAATGCCGCGCCGCCCACCGTTTGTGTGATCTTTAGGAAAGCTTCATAGCGCTTCTGCTGCAAAAATGCTTGGTCAACCGCCATAGATCTCGATGTCTTTCTACCCACATCCTTGTATGCTAGACTGCAGTTTTATGTTATGCGAACGGTAGTCGAGATGCAAATCACCATTTACACCGATGGCGCCTGTGACATTCATGCGGACAACCAGCCGGGCGGCTGGGCTGCTATCTTGTGCGCGACCGACGAAAGCGGAAGCGTCATCAAAGAATCTGTCCTCAAAGGCGGCCGGGAAATGACCACCAATAACCAAATGGAGCTCACCGCAGTCATTGAAGGTCTCAATGAGTTGAAGCGTCCGTCCCAAGTAACCGTGGTCAGCGACTCGCAATATGTCATTGATATCGCTAATCGCGCGAAAAAAAGCCGCAAGAACGCCGATTTGTGGAAGCGGTATTTTGAATTGGCGGCTCGCCACCAGATCAAATGGCTTTACATTGAGGGGCATTCGGGCCACCCTTACAACGAGCGCTGCGACCGCATCGCGGTGGCGGAAAAGAATCGGTTGTCGCGCAGCAAAGCGAATTCTGTAGATCAACCGCCCCCCACGATTGAAAGCGACATCGAGGTCTACCTCTCGACGCGCTATTCTTCGCAGCGAAAAAAGGCGGCTTGGTCCGCCGTGACAGTTTCTAAGGGAGAAGTACGGGAGTATGGCGATTCGCTCGAAAACACCAGCGAATTGGAAGCCGTGCTAATTGGGGCGAATGCATGTCTGGCGGCATTGCCGGACGATCGCAGCGTCGCCGTCCTGACAGCGCAGGAATACCTTTCCAAGGGTATGAACCGCTGGATTGGGAAGTGGGCCGCAAAGGGTTGGAAAACGCAAGAAGGAAAGCCGGTCAAGTATCAAAGCCATTGGCGGGCTCTTCTTGAACTCTCGAAGGCGCGAAACGTGGTATTTGTCTTTGTTAAGTCACGCGAGGACAATCCTCATTTCCGGCGCGCGACCGACATGGCGAAGCAGTTGCTTCAACGCGCGGACTGAGCAAGCTTGTGTTATAGTGGACGATGTTTGCCAACGCGAAAACAGGAAGCGAAATATGCCCAGTTATGCCAAACGCGTCGAACCCTTCGGAACAACCATATTTACCGAGATCAATCAACTTGCCGCCCAGCATCGGGCGGTCAATCTTGGCCAGGGTCGTCCCGATTTCGACGGGCCCCAAGATATTATCGACGCGGCCATCCACGCCCTGAACGGCGACACCGCCAATCAATACGCGCCGAGCCCGGGTCTACCCAGTCTGCGCGCGGGTGTGGCCAGGCACGCCGGCGTCTTTTACGACATCGACGTCGATCCCGATACCGGCGTCATCGTGACGGCCGGCGCGACGCAAGGGGTTTACAGCGCCATCATGGGATTGGTCGACCCCGGCGACGAGGTGATCGTGATCGAGCCATACTACGACAGCTATGTGCCGGGCGTACAAATGGCGGGCGGCAAACCCGTCTACGTACCAATGCACCCGCCAAACTGGACCTTTAACGAAGCGGAACTGCGCGCCGCGTTTAGCCACAAGACCAGAGCGATCCTGCTGAACACGCCCAACAACCCAACCGGGCGCGTCTACACGCGCGCCGAACTGCAGATGATTGCCGATCTTTGCATTGAGCACGATGTCATCGTGATTTCCGACGAGGTTTACGAGCACCTGATCTTCGAGGGGCATCAGCACGTTGCGATCGCATCGCTGGATGGCATGTTCGAGCGCACAGTGACGGTTGGCAGCGCGGGCAAAACATTCGGCATGACCGGTTGGAAGATCGGTTGGGTCTACGGTCATCCGGAGTTGATAACCGGCGTTTGGCGCGCGCACCAGTTCATCACTTTCGCAACCAATCACCCGGCGCAAGAGGCTGTCGCCTACGCTTTCACCCTGGGCAACAGCTATTACGAAGAGTACCAAGCGCTCTATTCGCGCAAGCGTGAATTGGTCATGCAAGTGATTGATGCGGCCGGCATGACCGCGATTCAGCCCGAAGGCACTTATTTCATCATGGGCGACTTTTCCGATGTCTTTGCTGGAGACGATGTTGAATTCTGCCGGCACTGTATCGAGCGGATCGGCGTCGCCACGATACCGCCTTCCGCGTTCTTCAGCCCCAAACACCGCCATCATGCTGAAAATCACGTCCGATTCGCCTTTTGCAAGAGCGACGAGACATTGGAGCAAGCTGCCGAGCGGATGCGGAAACTCCGTTCCTGATCCTTAAGATTGATCCCCTCAAAATCTTCAGCCCGATATTTCGCAAATTCGACGGCAAAAGCTATAGACAAGTGAATCATGCAATGATATAATTCATTATATCTGTTGATTGATTGTATTCATATGATAAATGAGCGGTATAAACCTCGGTTCTGACTTCCTGAATTACATCGTACGCCAGGGTTTTCAACCCGGCGACCGCTTGCCGTCCATTCAGGAACTGACCAACGATTCGCATCTTGATATGAGCGCCAACAAGGTTCGCGAGCAGTTAGAGGTGGCGCGAACCATGGGCTGGGTCGAGGTGCGATCCAAGCGCGGCACGCGCGTCAAGGATTACGCTTTCACCCCGGCAGTACGCCTCAGCGCGCTATATGCCATGGCTTGCGGTGAAAGCTTCGAGTCCTTCGCTTCTTTGCGCAACCATGTGGAATCCGCATATTGGAACGAAGCTTGCGCTTTACTGCGCGATGAAGATCTTGACGTCATGCAGGCTTGCATAGACGGCGCGAACGAAAAGCTTGATTCGCCGCCTATCCACATCCCTAATCCCGAACACCGCCTCTTTCACTTGACCGTGTTCAAGCATCTGGACAACACCTTTGTTCTCGGGATTCTTGAAGCCTATTGGGACTTGTACGAAGAAGTCGGTATCAATCGTTATATGGATTACAGCTACCTGCGGCGGGTTTGGGATTATCACGCCATCATTTTGCAGCATATCAAAAACAATCGTTTCGACGACGCCCGATTGGCTTTTATAGAGCATACGCGGCTGCTGCGGCACGAGCCGGGCAATGCCTCTTGGGAGATGGAAAGGGGTTAAGGATGGACAATCCGATGGAGAGAAGATCTTGACCATGTTGTCTGAAAGGAGTCATGCGCAAATCGCTGCGCAGAAGCTATGGCAATAAACGTACAATCTCAACCCAAAGTGGATACAAGGGAGCCGGTGATCAACGACTTTGCTTTCTCGGTCGCTACCAAGAACGGCTCCGGCAGCCAGACGTCCAACAACGTGCTGGTGATGTCTCTCTTTCGGATGGGCATTCCGGTGAATGGCAAGAACTTGTTCCCGTCCAACATCAAGGGACTGCCGACCTGGTATACCATTCGCGCGAGCAAAGCTGGTTACACGGCGCGCAAGGCAATAACAGAGATCGTCGTGGCTTACAACGACGGCACCGCTACTGAAGATGTCGCCAACTTGCCGCCCGGCGGCGTCTGCATCACGACGGACAAGATCGCCCGTGTCATCAAACAGCGCGATGACATCTCCTATTACGAGATTCCTGTCGCCGCGCTCATGAAACAGACCGACGTTCCGTCGGCATTTCGCAAGCTCGTCGAGAATATGACCTATGTCGGCGCGGTCGCCAAGCTCTTCGACATCCCGCTGGATCTGATCTACGATGTCTTGCTGTCTAACTTCAAGGGCAAAGAAAAACCGGCGAAGATGAACCATGATGTTATCAAACTCGCCTACGACTGGACCGCCGAAAACATCGAAAAGACCGATCCCTACCGCTTCGAAAGCATGGATGGGACAACCGGCAAAATCATGATGACGGGAAATGATGCCGGCGCGCTCGGCGCAGTTTTTGGCGGGGTCAATGTTGTGGCCTGGTATCCGATCACGCCGTCCACCAGTTTCGTCGACGGCATCATCAGTTTCCGGCATCTGCGCCAGAACGAGAACAAAGAGAACACCATCGCAATCGTGCAGGCTGAAGACGAATTGGCCGCCGCCGGCATCATCACCGGCGCTGGATGGGCCGGCAGCCGCGCCCTGACCTCAACCAGCGGTCCCGGCATTAGCTTGATGGCGGAATTCGCCGGTCTGGCCTACTTTGCCGAGGTGCCCGCGGTCTTCTGGAATATCACGCGCATGGGACCCAGCACCGGCTTGCCCACCCGCACCAGCCAGGGCGATTTGCTCTTCACGCATTTCCTGGGCCATGGGGATAGCCGGCAACTTTGCCTGCTGCCGGGCAACCTGAAAGAAGCCTTCGAATTCGGCTGGAAGTCCTTTGACCTGGCTGAAGCCTTGCAATCGCCGGTTTTTGTCATCAGCGACCTTGACCTGGGCATGAACAACTGGCTGTCTGATCCTTTCGATTACCCCGACCAGCCGATCAACCGCGGCAAGGTGCTCAATGCGGCGCAACTGCAGAGCTTCATTGACGAGCACGGCAAGTGGGGCCGATATATGGATGTTGATGGCGATGGCATCCCTTATCGAACCGTTCCCGGCACCGATCATCCTTTCTCCGCTTATTTTGCCCGCGGCACTGGCCACGATGTCATGGCCACCTATAGCGAACGCAGTGATGATTGGGTCGAGAATATGCATCGCCTAAGCCAAAAAATGGATACAGCGCGGGAGATGTTGCCACAGCCGATCATCGAAAACAGCAGCGGATCGGACATCGGCATCGTCACCTTTGGCACCAACGAAGACGCAGCGCGCGAAGCGCGTGACTGGCTGGCAAACGATGGAATCCAAACCGATTACCTGCGCGTCCGCGCTTTGCCGATTGCGTCCGCAGTGGGCGATTTCATCCATTCTCACAAGAGCATCTTCGTCATCGAGAACAATTTCGATGGCCAGCTGAACCAGCTCCTGCACATCGAGAGCCCCGAGGACATCTCGCATGTCCGTTCACTGGCGCTGGGCGATGGTCTGCCCATGACACCGAGCTGGATCTACGAGAACTTGAAAGAACAGGAAGGTTAATCATGCCACCACGCGTCAATCAGCTAGGTTTGAGCCGAAATGAATACAAGGGCCGTCCCAGCACGCTTTGTCCCGGCTGCGGTCACGATTCAATCTCGAACCAGATAATCAGCATAGCCTATGAAATGGGAATCGAGCAGCACAACTTCATCAAAGTCAGTGGTATCGGCTGCTCTAGCAAGACGCCTGCGTATTTCTTGGGGGGATCGCACGGTTTTAACGCTTTGCATGGACGGATGCCGTCAGTGGTGACCGGCGCGCTCTTGGCAAACAGGGATTTGTCCTGCATAGCCGTCAGCGGCGATGGGGACAGCGGATCCATCGGCATGGGGCAATTCAAGCACGTGATCCGCCGCAATGTTCCCTTTGTGTACATCATTGAGAACAACGGCGTTTATGGATTGACCAAAGGGCAATTCTCTGCGACGGCGGACGAAGGTCAGTTCCTGAAGTACTACGGACTGAACGAAATGCCGCCAATTGACCTGGCGCTGGAAGCGGTGATCTCGGGCGCGTCCTTCGTGGCCCGCAGTTTCAGCGGCGACGCCAAACAAGTGCAGGCGCTATTGCAAGCAGCGCTCCGCCATCATGGGACGGCCGTACTCGATATCATCAGCCCCTGTGTCACCTTCAACAATGCCGAAACCTCAACCAAGAGCTATCCCTACGGCAAGGACAACGAGGTCCCGCTGCACGAGATCGAGATTCTGGCGCCAGATTACGTGGATGCGAAAGAAGAGATCGAAGTTGGCGACTACGAAGCCGGCGATATTATCGATGTCGAAATGCACGACGGCAGTTTCATTCGGCTAAAGAAGCTGGACAACGATCACGACCCGCGCAATCGTCGAATGGCGATTGATGTGCTTGAGCAGTCCCTGCGCGAGCAGATCTTCTCCACGGGCTTGATTTACTATGAGGAGCCGCGTCCCACGCTGGCGGATACCGAAGACCTGGCGTCGACGCCCCTGGCGCGTCTTGATGAGGGGAGCCTGAGACCTTCGAAAGAGGCTTTCGAAAGCGTTATGCGGGGCCTGATGGCAAGCTGAAGCAAATCTCAAGAAGACATAAAGAGACCAGCGCTACGCGCTGGTCTCTTTATGTATGTCGGATCAATACTTGGGCATTTCGGGGTCTATCTCGTCAGCCCAAGCCAGGATGCCGCCTTCGACATTGAACATCTTGTCCAGGTCATATCCGATTTCCGACAAATACGCGATGCTGTCGGCGCTTCGTACCCCCGAGCGGCAGTGCAAGTACAAGGTCTTGTCCTTCGGGATGTCCTTCAAGATCGTCTCTTCCCACAGCCGGCGACCGCCCTGTATCCCGTTCTTCGCCAATTGGATATCCGGTTTGGGAATCTTCACCGTGCCGTCGATGACACTGATGTCCCATTCATGCGGATCGCGCACGTCAATCACGACTACATCGTCGCCGTTTTCAAGCGCGGATTTGACGTCATGCACGGTGACGGTCTTGATGTCGATATCCTCGGTCTCATCCATCGAGCTGAATTCGCTATGATCGTGCGCCGGCATGCCGCAGAATTGCTCATAGTCGATCAGCACAACATCTGCTTTGTCAATGCCGCATACCGGGCAGTTCGGATCTTTGCGGACTTTAATGGTTTGGAAACTCATTTCCAGGGCATCGTACAGCATCATTCGGCCGATCATCGGCTCGCCGATTCCCAGCAACAGCTTGATCGCCTCGGTCGCCTGCATGGTGCCAATTGTACCGGGCAATATGCCCAGAACCCCGCCTTCCGCGCAACTTGGCACCAGACCCGGCGGCGGCGGCTCGGGGAACATGCAGCGATAGCAGGGACCGCTTTCGGCATAAAACACGCTTAGCTGACCCTCGAATCGGAAAATGCTGCCGTAGACATTCGGGATTCCCAGTTTCACGCAGGCGTCGTTGACGAGGTATCGCGTCGGGAAGTTATCCGTACCGTCGATGACAATATCCCAGCCCTCGCTGAAAATCCTTTCGGCGTTATCGGAGGTCAAGGGCTCGTTGTATTTGACCACATCGATATCTGGATTGAGATCAAGCATGCGATCGGCAGCGCTATCCAGCTTGGACAAGCCAACGGTGCTTACGCCGTGTATCACCTGGCGCTGCAGATTGCTGAAGTCGACCACGTCATAATCCACCAATCCAATTCGTCCAATGCCGGCGGCGGCAAGATAAAGCGCCAATGGGCTGCCCAATCCACCGGTGCCGATCAATAGGACATTGGAGGCTTTCAAACGCCTTTGCCCCTCTATACCGACTTCCGGCATGATGACGTGGCGACTGTAGCGTTTGACTTCTTCATTGTTCAAATCCGCAATGCGGCTATGTAGCCTTGTCATCATTTCCACTCCGGTAAGCGCCAAGCGATCATGCCTCCGCCGGCGATGCTGGGGATGATGCGCAAGCTGTCGCTTGCCGCAATTTCCGTATCAAGACCCTGCATGAAACGGATGTCCTCGTCGTCTATGAAAATGTTGACAAAGCTGCGCAGTTCGTCGTCGTTAAACAAGTGTACGCGAAGATCTGGATGCGCTTCTACCAAGTTCATCAGCGCCTCGCCAACCGTCCCGCCGCTAACGTCGATGTTGGATGCGCCGCCTGTATAGGCGCGCAACGGTGTTGGGATTCGAATGCTCGCCATTTTGCTCTATCTCCTTCTATTCTCTTATGCCGCGATTTCTCTGCCTTGCGGCGTTGATCTGTGGAATCGCGCCTCAATCAATCGATTTCAAGCACATCAAGTTCTTCTCTATCAAAGACGCTTCGATCCGCCCGCAACTTCCAAACGCGCATATCGGTTGCCCGCCCCATTTCGACCGAGGTAATGATGTACAGGAAATTCGGCAGAGCGTGCTCTCGGTCGTACTCGGACGGGACCGCCGGCGAATCCGGATGGCTGTGATAATACCCCACTAAAGTTAGTCCGCGGTCGTCGGCTTCGTCTTCGAGGCGCATCCAGTCCTGTGGGGTCATCGCGTAACGATGATACTGTTCCTCTTCCTCGAAAACATTGTCCACCTGAATGATGTCGAGGATGACAGCGCAATTGTCTTCCAGCTCGCCCAAAAGAAAGCCCCCGCCTTCGTTGGGATAGGTATCTTCCATCTGCTCGAATATCCGACTTCGAAGCAGCTTTCCTAACCGAACCGTCATGGTAGATTTGTTTCCCTGTCACCACAATCAAAAAGAGCCAACCCTTGCGCGTTGACTCTCGTTTCTTTTATTGCCGTTTGGTGACCAGACGTCTTCAATCAGCAGAAATCCCCACGCGCCAGATATTACGCAGCCCTTTGCTGCAACAACAGAGGCATCCGGTTTTCGCAGGTTGAGTCGCTTCACAGTTCACCATGCCGCATAGATTAGCACTTTCGGGGGCGATGCGCAACGGTAGATCTCTTGCCTGGCAAAGCAATCAAATACATATCGCATAAGAGTTCTCCTAAAACAAGACAAGAGGGCTTATTCCTTGCTTTTCTCGGTGTTGCCGGTCAGTGTCGAAGGGCTGTGCCTACGCGCCCTACGCGACCCTCGGCACCCTCGGTGGTTACATTCAGTCCAATTTCGCATCATGCCAGTCGCCAACCGTTTGAAGCGATTGCCCCGCCATTCTGCTGATTGTCATTGAAGGCAAGTATTGACAGTGCTATACTTCCCTGTCGAATGATAATCTCGGCTTATGATATATTGCTGAAGGCAGCGATCAGACTGCGCCTGACTCAGCGCGCAAGGGGCAAACAGTTGCGAGCAACGCGGGACGCTGAGAACAGCAATCGCTTGGCGCGGAGGCAACCGTACTACGAGTGGAACAAATCTCGGGGAAACCCTAGTTGACAAGGAGACTCGCTAGATGGCAAGTAAAGGTGGGCTAGAGGGAGTCGTCGTAGCGGATATTGCGACGAGCTTCATTGACGGAACAATCGGCAAACTGATCTATAGCGGCTATGCCATTGAAGAACTTGCCGAAAACGCATCCTTTGAAGAAGTCTTGTTCCTGCTTCACTACACACGCCCCCCGCAGCAAGCCGAATACGAAGCGCTACGGAGCGACATCGCAAAGAACGCCGCGATTCCGAATCCAATCATAGATATGATGAAGTCCTTGCCAGATAGCACGCCGGCAATGGCGGCGCTCCGTAGCGCCGTTTCCATGCTCTCCGCCTTTGACGAGGACGCGGAAAACCTGACAGACAAAGACCTGGCTTTGTCCAAGGCAGTACGGCTGACCGGGCAAATCACGACAATTTGCGCCGCGTGGATGCGCATCACAAAAGGACTGGAACCTATCCCCCCGCGCCAGGATCTGACTTTGGCGCAGAACTTCGTGTACATGATGTCGGGCGAAGCACCCGATGAAACCGCCAGCGCCGCGGTGGATGTCTATCTGGTATTGCTCGCTGAACACGGCATGAACGCCAGCACCTTTGCCGCCCGAGTCATTACCGCGACCGGCTCTGATATGCACAGCGCAGTTGTCGGCGGTATCGCCGCGCTCAAGGGACCTTCGCATGGCGGCGCCAACGCCGAAGCCATGAAAATGTTCCTGGAAATCGGCGAAGTAGAGAACGTCGTTCCCTGGTTCGAAAAATACGTCAAGACCGGTGAGCGTCGGATCATGGGGATTGGACACCGCGTCTACAAATCCAATGACCCGCGCGCCGGCATTCTCAAGCGGCACGCGAAAGCGCTGGCGGAAAGCTCGGGCAAGCGCAAGTGGTACGATATTGCCGTCAAGCTGGAAGAAACGGCTCGAGCGGACGAATATTTCATCTCGCGCAATCTCTACCCCAATGTCGATTATTACAGCGCAATCGTGCTTTACACCCTGGATCTGGATGTCGATATGTTCACGCCCCTTTTTGTGATGTCGCGCATTGCCGGATGGTCGGCGCATATTATCGGCCAGATGGGCGGACGCCTGATCCGCCCCAAGGCAAACTATGTTGGACCCTGTGATCTCAACTGGGCGCCCCTGGCCGAGCGCTAGGACGCTCAAATAGTTCAGAGGCGCAAGCGCGCTTTTCAACCGGAAGCCACCAGCAACGACGCCCGATTTGCCTATGGCCAATTCTTTATGCTAAGCTGATGCCAACGCTTGTTTAGGAATCGGCGGCATGATCCCCTACAAGATTGTCGGCAAATCGGACTTTCGACCTTACGTAGCATTCTTTGTCACAGTCACAAACGTCTTGGCTTTCGTCTACGTCCTCTTGTATGCCTTTTTTGGCGGACTGTCGCTGGAAGAGGTATATAGCAGTTATGTCTTGAACATTTGCGCCGTAAGCCAGCAGAGCCCGCTCGAGACAGTGATCGACGGCGCGCGAAGCATCTTTCTCC
Source organism: Anaerolineae bacterium (assembly GCA_034420635.1). Classification (GTDB taxonomy): domain Bacteria; phylum Chloroflexota; class Anaerolineae; order Aggregatilineales; family Phototrophicaceae; genus UBA6055. The sequence continues at coordinate 15,188 of DAOULD010000197.1, forward strand.
ACATGAGCTTTGTGCACCTTACGTCCAACATCATCATCTTTTACGTATTCGGCTCTCGCATCGAAGAGCATCTGGGACACTGGAAGTTCCTCGCCTTTTATCTCATTGCCGGTTTCGGCGGGCATTTTGGTCACATTTTCTTCGATGGCGCGCTCTGTAGCGAACCGCAATACCTGATCGGGTCCAGCGGCGCGATCTCGGGAATCATCGGCGCCTTCCTCTTCCTTTTCCCCACCGCGCGAATCAGGTCCAAGATCGTTTTTCTCAAGATTTTCGGATACGACGTTAATGCCCCCGCCTGGGTCTATCTGATCTACTGGCTGCTCATGCAGTTCTTCTACGAAGTCGGTTCAGTGGCTCCGCGAATCAATGTGCATTGGGGCCATGTTGGCGGCTTCTTCACCGGTCTGGCGCTCATCTTTGTCATCTCCTTTTTCATCGCGCCGCCAATGAACGCAAGCCGCCATTCAGCAAAGGAATGAAGCCGCTCCAATGCCAGAGCCATCGCTTCAAATTGTTTTTCACCACAAAGACACGAAGAACACAGAGTTCAAGCTTTTTACCGGGCAAAGCTCTGCTAATTCTGCTCCAAAAAAATTACGAGCGCAACATTTGACCTGGCGCCAAATCTGACTTGCAATAACAAATAAGTCTGTATTATCAATAAAAATCTTTTTCTCTGTGCTGCCGGTCAGTGTCTACGCGACCCTCTGCGCCTCTGTGGTTAATTTTCAGTTTGATTATATGTCCTTGTAGTAACGCCATTTTGAAGCGTGCCCTGGCTCCAATGCAAAGCTGACTTGCGCGAAACCAAAATAATGTGATAACGTAAATGAGTTAGGGCGAGCAAGAGGGCGCGGCCATGTTTCCTTTAACGGTAGTCGGACGAGACAAAAAACTTCCCAAAGCCACCATTGCGCTGATCGTCGTGAATATCCTGGTGTTTCTCTGGGAACTGTCAGTGGATGCCCAGGGCGAAGGCTTCTTGAAGGCTGCATTGCAAAACTACGGCTTGGAAGTCTGCAAAATCGGCGAACAGCCCTTCGGGACGACGACGCTTGATTCATTCCGCAGCATGTTTCTTCACGCCAGCGTCGCCCATGTGCTGGGCAATATGTGGTTTCTCTTCCTTTTTGGCGGCCTCGTCGAGCGCTACCTGGGCAGTATCAAGTTTGTCGCCGCCTACCTGGCGTTTGGGGTTATGGCGACGATCGCGCACGTCATGCTTGGCAATACCATTTGCACAGTCGCCGATACCGGCGTCGTGATTGGCGCTAGCGGCGCCATCGCCGGTGTCATGGGTGGATTCCTCTATTTGCGCCCGGACGCCAAGGTGAAGACGATGCTGGGTTTCTTCCGTCCATTTGTATGGTCGATCAACGTGCCCGCCTTTCTTTTCCTGGGTTATTGGTTCTTGATGGACATTCTGCAACAAGTGGGATGGATCGGCGTCGAGACCGATGTCGCCCATTGGGCGCATATTGGCGGATTCATTGCCGGCTTCGCCTTGATGTTCTTCGCGGGCTTCTTCAAGCCGGCGCCCAAGCCCGATCCGCTGGAACACCTGGCCGAGTGATTGCGACAGACCGACGACAGGTTCTCTTTTACTGACCCGCCAAATTCCACCTACAATCATTTCGAAATCCGTAGGGGCGACATATCATGTCGCCCGTCGATGCAAAGACGCGGTTTCGGGCGACCAGGTTGACTCTGTTGAAAATCACAGTTTACGACCAAGCCCAGTCACTGTTGGATGTAAACAAAAGACCACAATGATTCATGACGGGGCTTTAAGCTCCCCCTCCCTGATGCTTCGGGGAGGGGGCCGGGGGGTGGGGTAGAAAAAGCGCGGTTGCATGACCCAGTAGCGGACAAGCCTTACAGCTTTCGATTATTTTGTAGTTTCTATATTCATCAACTTTTCGCATTACTTTCTCGGTTCTACTCGTGCCAGATAATCGTAAAATGCTCCGAAAACTGAACTATCTGAACGTCAGTTGGCCCCTGGATTTCACCAGCCTGTTTCCAGAACAGCGACCGCTCCTAGTGGAAATCGGCTTCGGCAATGGCGACTATCTCGTCAACCTGGCGCGGACGCGCCCCGACGCCAATGTCATCGGTCTGGAGATCTCCAGCCAAGCCATGGACAAAGCCGAGCGCAAGATCAGCAAGCATGGGCTGCCAAACGCGCGCCCCATTCATTCGACGGCGGAAACGGCTCTGGCGCGCTTGCTCCCTCCCGAGTCCGTGACTGAGTTTCACATCAACTTCCCCGATCCCTGGTTCAAGAAGAAACACAGCCGCCGCCGACTGATCAAGCGCGAGACGGTTGACATGCTCACAAGCCGGATGGCAACGGGTGGAACGCTGCTGTTTGTCACGGACATCCTCGCCTACGCCGAACTGGCGCATGAGACCTTCTCGGACAGCCCGGGACTTAGCAATGCCCTCGACGGACCCTGGGCGCGCGATTTGACTGGGCGCTTTCGCAGCAAATACGAATCCAAAGCCTACCGCGAGGGCCGTCGCGCCTATTTTTTCCTTTACAAACGCAACGCGACGCCGGTAGCCCATCCGGCGATCATCAAGGAGTTGGACATGCCGCACCTGTTCTTGTACTCGCCGCTCAATGCCGCGACGCTGGTTCAGCGCTTTGAAACCAGCCGGCGCCGCCACGGCGATATTCACATCGCCCTGCTGCGCGCCTATGCGGATCCCAAGCGCGACGCCGCCGTGTTCGAGGCTGTGGTTCAGGAACCGACGATTGACCAGCACACGATGATTTCGCTCACGCCGCGCCAAAAGCCGGGCGAATACATCGTCAAGATGACGAGCGTCGGTCATGCGCGGCCGACGCTTGGCATGCACCGGGCGGTGGCCGCTGTCGGCGACTGGGTCGCGGCTCAGCACGAGGGGGCGCGCGTGCTGGAGCGGAAGCTGCGGGGGTGATTTTGCCGCAGAGTCACAGAGAGCACAGAGAATTGAACTTTTGTGCTATAATGTTGCGCTGTGCGTAAAGATGAGCGAAGGTGGGTTGCATTGTGCTGGCGAATCGAAACTTGCACAAATTGAAGTGCAAAGGTTGCGCATATTCCCAAGGACTGGGACGGCGCAATGGGTGTGCCAATTACATTCTTGAACAAACACAATCCGAATCAGTTTGAGATTTTGAGCGCCAATGATCTCCGATTGAATGAACGGATCCCGCTTAAGAAGCACGGATTAATCAAGGACAAAGACGGGGCAATAAACGGCAAACCCAAATATGTTCGGATCGTTATTCGACGCAAAGAATTGTAGCAACGCAGGAAGTGTAATCGGGAGAGGTCAGCGAATCGGCAGAGAATGTAGCGCAAGCGTTGTTCAAGCTGAACCCAGCGGTTCCTGGCTTTGAGTGGGATTATATGAAAGAGCGGCGGCAAGACTAGGGACGGAGTGTATAAAATGACGAAGCAAACGCAAAACCTCACACATCACGATGTAAGACCTCACATTAAAGATTATGTGATCAGTTCATTCCCTGTTGATAAGAAAAACTGGGACTTTGACTGGTACTATAGGAACGGTACGGATAGTGTGCGAATCACACTTACTATTGATGGCGAAACAACCGTGCATCATGTACCTGTTATGTTTATCGTCGGCGGTGCGTCAAAGTGATGATTGGGCTGGCCATATATTGACTACTCAGCTTGTTATCCGAAACAAGAGGCGTCAAAAATGAGTGGAGTTGCACGGAGCTGTGAATGGCTGAACTTTTAGCTGTGATAATCAACAGACTGGCAGACTGGATTATTACTACCGCAATAATTGCACCGCCGCTTTGGACAATTAAGACAATCTATTCTCTTGTTATGTTACAGAGAAAAGTTGTTGTGTCAAAACAAAATGCGGATTTCTGTCAAAAACTCCATGAGGTATTGGAAAGGCTAATTGTAACCCCCCAAAAACGTGTTCTTATAGATTATGCCTCTAGCCTAGAGGCAGACTTGCAAAACAGAACATATGCAAATGCGCGAGGGCGTATAGGAAAGGAAATTGAAAACAGGTTACGTCCTAGTATTAGAAAATCCATGCAGGAGTATGAAAAAGCACTTTCATCCAAACGCTACAGGGAACTCAAAACGGGGTTATCCCCTGTCTTGTTCAGACCTGCGATTAGTCCGTTTGAGTCGCTACCTCTTGAATACCGTTATGACTTTGCGAAAGATTGCACTCAACAATTGGCATGGATACATGTATTTCATTGCAACGAAGCGAGGGATTATATAGAAAAATCTCCTATATTAAGAATCTTGCCATTTTCAGTAAAGGAAAGGTTGCACAGGTGAAAATCGAACCCATTGACCTCACCGTGCGCGACCTAGTCACTGGCTACCATGACGACGACGGCGGCGTGGTTGGCTATGGCGGCAAGCTCGATATCCGCCCGTCCTTCCAGCGTGGGGAATCCTTGAAGTATGGTATAATTTCGGTAACATAGTGTTGGATAAGTCATTTGTCCTCAATCCAGTTTGCCAAGGGGTAAAGATGCAAGAGAACAATAATCCCAATGAACAGCGAGCGTTGGGCTACATTGAAGGACGTTTGGAAGGATTGGCGACCAAAGTATACGTTGCGGAGAAAATCGACGAACAAACCCGCCAATTGACCAAGGAAATCAAAGGGATTCGAAGCACTCAGACTAAGGCAATCGGCGTAGCGGTTGGCATTGGCTTCATATTGTCGCTGGCCATAGGCTTTGGCAATCTTGCAGTTAACCTCGGATGGTTACAGCCGTTAGCTGGATAAAATGCCTGACAGAAACCCGCCTAATCCCGACAAGTCCAAGCGACCTCGAGGGTCGTCAGCGCGCTCGCGCTTGTCGCTGTTTTCCTGAAATAGCTAAAGCATTCACCACATTGTGATACCCCGCAAAAAGCTGTCGCCATGAAAATCCAGCAGCTAGACCTCACAGTGCGCGACCTCGTCGCCGGCTATGAAGACGATGGCGAGGGCGGCAAGACAGAAGAAGACAACTGCCAAATGCTCTGCCGCAAATGCAACCGAGAAAAATCATCAAAATAACAGAATAGGCTAACCCATGCCCCAAACCACCCGCCACACCCTGCCCAACGGACTCACCGTCATCCTCAAGGAAGTCCACAGCGCGCCCATCATCAGCTGGTGGATCGGCTACCGCGTCGGCAGCCGCAACGAACCCACCGGCAAAACCGGCATCTCCCACTGGGTCGAGCACATGATGTTCAAGGGCACGGAGCGCTTCCCGGCCGGCGCGCTCGACCGCGAAATCGACCGCGCCGGCGGCCAATGGAACGCCTTCACCTTCATGGATTACACCATGTACTTCGAGACCTTGCCCGCCGACAAGATCGATATCGCCATGGAGGCGGAAGCCGACCGCATGGCAAACGCCATCTTCGATCCCGAGGAGACCGAATCGGAACGCACCGTCATCATCTCCGAGCGGCAAGGTCTGGAGAACCAGCCGACCTTCTGGCTACAAGAGGAAGTGCGCGGCGCGGCTTTCCGCGTCCACGGCTATCATCACGAAATCATCGGCGACGACGCTGACCTGCGCAGCATGACGCGCGACGATCTCTATGCGCATTATCGCCGTCATTATTGTCCCGCCAACGCCGTGGCTGTGGCTGTCGGCGCCTTCGACAGCGCTGATATGCTCTCGAAGATCGAAAGCGCCTACGGGTCAATCGAATCTCGCGCGGCGCCCGAGCTATTCACGCGGGAGGAACCCGCCCAGCAGGGAGAACGGCGGGTCTGGGTCGAGCGCCCCGGCAAGACGGCGTTCTACGAGATCTGCCACCGTATTCCGGACGCGGCGCACGAAGACTGGGTCAAGCTCAAAGTGCTGGACAATGTCTTGAGCGGATCGGGCGGCGCCTCGGACAACAAGACCAGCCGCCTGTATCAAGCGCTGGTGAAGTCGGAGATCGCCGCGGGCGTCGGCGCAATGATCGTCCCGACCATCGATCCCTATCTCTACAGCATCATTGTGACCTTGCGGGAGGGTCGAAGCCCCGAAGAGGCGGAAGAAGTCCTGCTGGGGGAGATCGCCCGCTTGCAGGAGGATGGCATAAGCCAAGAAGAATTGAGCAAGGCTCGCAAACAAGCCAAAGCCGCCTTCGCTTACAGCACGGAAAGCGTCACCGAACAAGCGTATTGGCTGGCGCAGTCCTTCGTATTGGACAAAGAGGATTGGTTTGACGGCTACCTGGATCGCCTGACCCGCGTTTCAGCGGATGACGTCCTGGATGTCGCCAAGCGCTACCTGGTTCCAAAAGGACGTGTTGTGGGCATACTGCAACCAACCGAGCCGACTGATCCCTCAGCGGAGGGGGAATAGCCATGTCGTCTTACAGCGCGAGCATTCCCAACGAGGGCAATATCAATCGCGTCGAATTTGACAACGGCTTGGTGCTGCTCATTTACGAGAACCGAGCCGTCCAGTCCGTCAACATCACCGCCTCCCTTCACGCCGGCAGCATCTACGAAGCGCCCGAGCGCAGCGGCTTGGCTTCATTGGCAGCGAGCGCGCTGCTGACCGGCACGCAGAGCCGCAGCTTCGACGAGATTCACGCCTCCCTGGAGAATATTGGCGCGGAATTGAGCCTGCGCGGGCATATACACAAGCTGGGGCTATTCGGCAAGGCTTTGGCGGAAGACTTGGGACCGCTCTTGGAAACGGCCAGCGAGGCGCTGCGCTATCCGACCTTTCCAGCGGAGCATGTTGAACGCCTGCGCGGCGAGCGACTAACCTGGCTGCAATACAGCAGCTTCGACACCCGTTACCGCGCCGGCAAAGCCATGCGACAAGCGCTTTACCCGGCTTCTCATCCCTATCATTACGGCACTCACGGCGACGAGGAGACCATCGCGGGCATCACCCAAGCAGACCTTTCCGCTTTCCATGCCAGTCATGTTGGTCCCGACGGCATGATCCTGGTCATTGTCGGCGATGTCGATACGGAGGCCGCCCTTCAATTAGTCCGCGAGACCCTGGGCGACTGGCGCAATCCTGAGCAGTCGGAGTTCGCCCATGCGGATTTCCCTGAGGCGCCAAACGGGACAGAACGGCAGACGGTCTTCGTGCCCGGGAAGACGCAGTGCGATATCAGCATGGGCGCCCTGGGACCCGCCCGGGGAGCGGCGGATTACCTGGCCGCTCAAATCGCCAACAGCGTGTTGGGCGAATTCGGCATGATGGGCCGCATTGGCAAGAGCGTTCGCGAAGAACAGGGGCTGGCCTATTACGCCTACAGCCATCTGGGAGGCGGGCACGGTCCCGATCCCTGGATCGTCAGCGCCGGCGTGAATCCCGACAATGTCGAAAAAGCTATCGACAGCATCCTTTTGCAGATTGAGCGCTTGGCCAGCGAACCGGTTTCCGACCAAGATTTGGCGGACAATCAAAGTTACTTCACCGGCCGCCTGCCGCTGCGGCTGGAAAGCAACGAAGGCATCTCCTCGCAGATCCATGCCCTGGAAAGCTACAACCTGGGTCTCAATTATCTGGCTGAATACAAGGACATGATTTACCGGATCAGCAAAGACGATGTGCTGCGGGCGGCTCAACGCTATCTCGATCCAAAAAATATGGTGATCGCCGTCGCTGGACCGGCGCCCGATAGTTCAACGGCTAAAAACGGGTAAAGCCGCGAGAACTAAAAGATGCGCGAGGACCTGCTCAAGTTGAAGAATATCGGCGAAACCTCGGCAGATTGGCTAATCGCCATTGAAATTGAGTCGATAGCGCAGATTGAAGAACTGGGCGCGGCGGAGGTCTACAGACGATTGCGCGCGCGCTTCCCGGTCAGCAGAAACATGCTCTGGGCTTTGCAAGGCGCGCTGATGGATCTCCCGTACAATCAACTCCCCCCAGACGCCAAGCGGGCTCTGCTTGACGAACTGCAAGGCTAACCGCCTCCCGCAAAGAACGCGCCAGCTTCGCTTCGCAAGCATGTGCGAGAGCAAATCAAACACAGGGCAATCGCTTCAAATTTTTTTCACCACAAAGACACGAAGAACACAAAGTTTAAGTTTTATTACAAGGCAAAACTCCTCTGAATCCGCGTAACTAAAGGGGATAGTGACTTGTCACTGAAGACCATTTGTAGAAAAAAGCGCGCAATTTTCATTTTGAATGACTTTTCTCTGTGCGCTCTGTGTCTCTGTGGTTATATTTTGGTTTGAATTGCTGATATATTGATGGACTATGATTTTGAAGCGATTGCCCTGCAAATCAAACAACGCTCTCTGGCAGTGCACGGTATCGGTAGTATAATCGGGACACGGAACGATCTGTGTCTGCTTAGGTAGTTTGCGGAAAAGAAAGTCCGGCCGTGGCTGAAAAACGCGTAGTCATCACTGGAATGGGTCTTGTCTGCCCCTGCGGCAACACTGTCGACGACGCCTGGGCGAATATTCGCGCAGGCAACTCCGGCATCGACTGGATCAGCTTGTTCGATACCGATTTGGTTGAAAATCGCGTGGCGGGCGAAGTCAAGGACCTGGACCTGATCGCCAAATTCGGCCGGCGCGAAGTCCGCCGCATGGACCGCGCGCAGATGCTGGCGCTGGTCGCTGCGGAAGAAGCCCTGAACGACGCCGAGATCACGATCGACGATGACAATATGTATGACGTCGGCGTCGTCGTCGGATCTGGCATCGGGGGCATCGTCACCGTTGTCCAGGCGCTACAGGGCTTTGAAGCCAAGGGGCACCGCGGGGTAAGCCCGGTCATCGTGCCCGCCTTGCTGCACGACGGGATCAGCTCGCGCGTGTCCATGCACTTCGGGCTGAAAGGTCCCAATTACAATATCACGGCGGCTTGCGCGACAAGCAACAACTCCCTGGGCGACGCTGCCGACTTGATCCGTATGGGTCGTGCCAAGATGATGGTGGCCGGCGGCAGTGAAGCCTGCATCATGCCGATGGTCATCAGCGGCTTTAACAATATGAAAGTCTTGACCAATACCGAGGACGTTCCCGACAAAGCGGCGCGCCCCTTCGACGCCAATCGCGACGGATTCGTCGCGGCCGAAGGCGCCGCTTTGCTGATCCTGGAAGACCTTGACCACGCGCTGGAGCGCGGCGTGCATATCTACGCCGAACTGACCGGCTATGGTCACACCTCGGACGCCTTTCATGTGACGGCGCCCAATCCCGACGGCGTCGACGCCGCGGAAGCCATGCGGCGCGCCATGCGGGAAGCCCGACTTGAGCCCGATGGAATTGACTATATCAACGCGCATGGCACCGGCACGCAACTCAATGACAAGAGCGAAACCTTGGCCATCAAGCTGGCGCTGGGCGAACAAGCCTACAACATTCCCATTAGCTCGACCAAATCAATGACAGGTCATATTCTGGGCGCTACCGCGGCCACCGAAGCGATCTTCGCCATTAAGTCGATAGAAGACAATTTCATTCCGCCGACGAT
>DAOULD010000198.1:0-57099 GCA_034420635.1 Anaerolineae bacterium
ATAACGCATTCAGGCAAGATCGCAAAATAATCAGGAAAACAGGGTAAATTAGCGCGACGATGTCTCAAATTGAATTACATTAATGGGTGGCTCGTTAAATAAGAGGCGCAGAGGGCGTAGAGAAAAGATTTCAAAAAAATGTTTTGTAGAGGCGGCAGGCGGTCAGTGTCGAAGGGCTGTGTCTACGCGCCCTATCATGTCGCCCGTCATCCCATGTGACCTGTCGCGACGGGCGACCAGATTGGTCGCCCCTACAAGGCTTGTCCGGTACTGGTCGATTCGCTCCCGTCTTCGGTCTACCCCCCTCAATCCCCCCATAGCAATGGGGGGAAGCTGGTTTTGACGTTGCATCAACGCGAGTTTTCTGATGATGTTTGTGTCGATAACTGCTGTTTTCAAGCGAAGTCGCGTTATGTTAGCTCCCCTTCTCCGTTGCTACGGGGAAGGGGCCGGGGGATGGGGTAGAAAAAAGGCGCTAGCGCTATGCAGTAGCGGACAAGCCCTACAGGTCTCGTTGATTTCGAATATCGTAGGGGCGACAAGCCAAATTCGGTTTGGCGGTTTGGCAAACCCTAGGATAGAAACGTCCGTCCAAACCAAACCCACACTCCGTTGGACAACTTTTGTTGTTGTTGTCCAACGGGAGTGTTCTTGGGCGTGGCGGGCGGGCCGGCCGTAGGGGCGACATATCATGCCGCCCGAAAAAAACTCTGCGCTCTCTGCGCCTCTGTGGTGAATCCCGTCCCTACAGCCGAGCGCGACAGCCAGGAAGCGGTTGCAGCGGCTCTTGGGATGAGCTTGCCATAATTCGGTTTGGCAGTTTGGAAGTTTGGCAACACCCTAGGATAAGAGAGTACTTCCAAACCAAACCCACACTCCGTTGGACAACTTTTGTTGTTGTTGTCCAACGGGAGTGTTCTTGGGCGTGGCGGGCAGACCATAGGAGCGACATATCATGTCGCCCGAAAAAAACTCTGCGCTCTCTGCGCCTCTGTGGTGAATCCCTGTTTTGGTTACCATGTCGCCCGTCATCCTATGTCTTCAATTCGCAGTTCGAGGTCGCGCTGTAGAAACTGTGACAGGCGCTCCGCCTCCGCTTCCAAAAGAGGCAGGAGCGACTTGTCCAGCGCTTGAAAAGGGGAAACGACGATGCGAGCGGTTTTCCGTTGCTGTTCCAGTTTCCAGTTGGCGACGGCTTTCCCGTCGACGATGACGCAGGCGCGGATCAAGCCGCCGCCGGGATGCACGCGCTTGGCATAATCCGCATCCACCATGAAGTCGCGACTCGCGTAAACCAGCAGGTAGTTGTCATAGCGCGGCAGGAAGCGGGGGTTAGGCGCCGCTTCACCTGGGGGCGGATGCTGGATCTGCTGCTTGAGCAGCGAGACTGCGCCGACGGGCGATTCACAGGCGACGCATTCGCCGGCAATGGCCGCGAAGGCGCCATCAGCCCGCTTGGCGCTGATGCCGGTCCAGCGGGCGAAATCCGCGCTGGACGCCGGTCCATAGGCGCGCAGATAGCGACGCGCGAAGATCGACAGCGTTTCGTCGGCGGCTTCCTGCGCCTTGTAGTCCGGCAGCCATTCCGAGAGCAGGGCGTAGGTCAAATCTCCCTCGTGTTCGGGACCGAAGCAGATGAGCCCGCGCAGCGCGGCGTAACGTACCAGGTGGTGGATGGCTTGCCCGGCGACTGGTACGCCGCGCGCGCCCAGCTTCTCGGCGAGTTCCGCGCGAATCAGGGGACCGTCTTTCGCCAGAATCTCGGCGATATGATCGAGGGCGTTTTCGCGAATGATTTCGCTCAAGCCAAGCTGCTGATAGCGTCGATTGGTTCCGCTTATGGCGCGCTCCGCAAATAGCGCAAGTTGTGGTGCAATATCCTCCGCCGCGACCAGGTGCAGCGTGCCGCGCAGGCTCCAGGTGAGTACAAAGCTGCGGTCGACTTCTCTCTCGCGCCTGAGGTCTTCTCGCGTGATGCCCGTAGTACGGGCGGCGATCGCCAATTGAGCCGAGAGCCATTCTTGTGATTGCAGGGCGCAAAGGTCGCGGACAACCGAGGCAGCGGACGCTATGCGCGTATCTTCGGCAAGGCGCTGGTTTTGCAGGCGCAAGCGACGCAACTGCGCGAGTGACAAATCGCCGGTCACGGATCATCCTCAGTAAATGCAAGTAAGTCCTGCGAATAATTTGATGAAATATAGAAAACTGCAAAATAATCGAATCCCTACACGCGGCTTATTTCGTTGCATGACTTACTTGCGCTTACTTCTGTGCATTTAGCTCTAGCTACGCATTATACGCTATGATCAGAGTATGGTTGTTTGGAATGCGGAACGGGCGCAACGATGAAAGGTCGAAAGGCATATCTCCTGACATTGATAATCGGCGCGCTCCTGCTGGGCGCTTGCAGCGCGGATGAGCCTCGGATCAGCTTTGACGAGCTCGACTTCGCTTTGGCGGACGCCGGCAGCGGAGAGAAACTCTTCAATCAGTCGAATAATGAAGCGCCGGCTTGTTCAGCGTGTCACTCGGTCACGGGAGAACAGAGCAGCATTGGCAACTCGCTGGCTGGGCTGGCGGAGATCGCCGGCAGCCGCGCGCGTGGTCAATCTGCCGAAGAGTATCTTTACTGGAGCGTCTTGCGTCCCGGGCGCTACCTGGTCGCGGGCTATTCGAATATCATGTTCGCGGATTATGAAGACCGCCTGGAAGCGCCTGACCTGGCAGATCTCATTGCCTATTTGCAGACTTTGGACTAGATTGAATGGATGCTTGCCGAGTCGCCATAGGCTACTCAGTCGATTGAGGAGAAGGAGGAGAAAGCCATGGATATCAGTTCAGCGGGTGGCGCGCTGGTCATCTCTGTTTTGCGCCTGCTGCATATCGTGGCGGGCTTGATCTGGGTTGGGGCCGCGGTCATGATGTCCTTTTATGTCGAGCCGGCATCCCAGCAGTCGGGCGGGGACGGGGCTCGATTCCTGCGCAACTTATACGGGAAGACTAATTACTCGCGCATGATCCCGCTTGCAGCCATCATCACAACGCTGGCCGGATTGCTTCTGTATGGCATGATGTCTTATCACGAGACGATGAACAGCGCGATGGGCATTTCAATTACGCTGGGCGCTCTATTTGGTTTGCTCGCTTTCGGTCATGGTTTTTCCGCGCTCTGGCGCAGCGCCGGGCAATACGGCGATCTGGTGAAAAGCGGCGATGCGGATGAAGCCGCCTTGCAAGCGCTCGAAGACAAACTGCGCCGCAATGGGCGCATCAGCATGTGGCTGGCGCTGGTCTCGCTGGTGTTGATGGCTGGCGCGCGCTACATCAGCCCGCTTTTTGGCTGAGACATCCGATTGAAGTTCAAAAGGACAGATACTGACACTATTCTGTCCTTCGGTTTTCGCCTCATTGCTACGCGCATTCACTTGCGGATCGATTATCCAGTGTCTCTCGCGAAATCAGTTTGACAGCGGTTTTGTTAGAAAACGGAAACCTGCGACTATTTTTACTCCCAATACAGAACATTTGTGCTATACTGCTATCAAGATAGTCTGGTGACGCCGTTCATCAGATGCTTAACAACGCAATGAGTTGGTCATCGCGGTTTCACCTTCGGGCGGTGGCGAAGGCTGACTGATTGCTGGATAGCTGCCCGCCCCTGCACCAATCATGAACCGCGTGTGGACGGTCCGAGGCAGCAAGGAATAATGGGCGGTCCCGCGGGAGCGAGCCGTCCGCAGGCGAATCGCCGGAGTCAGGAAATTGGGAGCGGCCGTAGGCGACTCACAGGGTCGCGTCGGTCGCGTAGGGCGCGTGGACACAGCCCTTCGACACTGACCGTCAGCCGCCCCTACAAATTTCGACATGATTGTAGATGCGGTTTGGCGCTTCATTTAGAAAGCCGCGCGGCGCGTAACCGGCGAATTGTCCACAAGAATGTCGCGCTCACACAAAATAACAAGCCTTCTCCTTGCATGAGCAAGGGGGTTTGTCAAATGAGAGGGACTAGGGAAAGGATCGCATATGAAAGAGAACACGGTCAAGATGATTGACGCGCCGGCCGGTCGTATCGGTGGATACATGCTGGTCTGGGGCGAAGCGGACCGGCGCGATCTGCAAGGCGAGTTTTTCACCCCGCACACGGATGTGGGGCTGGATTGGTATGAGCAGCGTCCGGTTTTGTATCACCATGGCTTGGATGGCGCGCTGAAAGCGGCGGTCATCGGCGTCATCGATACACTGCGACCGGATGATACAGGGCTCTGGGCAGAGGCGCAGCTGGACCTGCACAAACGCTATGTGAGAGCGGTGCGGCGGCTGGTGGACCTGGGCGTCCTGAGCTGGTCATCGGGCAGTTTGCCGCATTTGGTGGATGTCGACGAGGATGGGCGAATCAAATGCTGGCCCATCGTGGAAGGCAGCCTGACACCCACCCCGGCCGAGCCGCGACAGACGGATGTGCAAACCCTCAAGAGCGCTTACAAGTCGCTGGGTTTGGATCTGTCGCGATTGGGCATTGAAGCGACAGGCAGCCCAAATCTTGATGAAGCAAGACAGAAAGGAGAACCAATGACGGAATCATCTAGCGCCGCTATCAAGCGCTTGCCGCTGGCGGACGAGCGCGAGGCCATCAGAGCGGGACGCATCAAAATCGGCAGCGAGTTCGATAGCCTGGACGCAATGGACATGCTGCACGGCTACATGCTGCTGCGCTCGACCAAGAGTTTCCAAGGGGTGAGCGAGCGCTATTCCAATGCGCTGTCACAAAAAATTGGCAAGGCTGAGCTAAGCGCGATCAAGGCGGACGAACTCGCGTACAGCACGCAGACCGGCTTCGGCGATGAATGGGTACCGGAGCTCTGGAGCCAGCAGATCTGGCACAAGGCGCGGCAAGACAACACCATCCTGCCCTTGTTCCAGACCATCGAAATGCCGAGCAATCCCTTCGAGCTGCCGATTGAAGGCACTGATCCGCAGGTCTATTTCGTGCCGGAAACGAGCGACGAGGCGCATTTGAGCCTGGGCGCGGGCAATCCGATTCCGGATAGCAAGATCGGTTCGGGGCTGGTGACGCTCAACGCCAAAAAGTTGGCGCTGCGGGTCGGCTTCAGCAGTGAACTCGTCGAAGACGCCGTGATCCCGGTGCTGAATATCTACCGACAGCAAGCTGCCCGGGCGATCGCGGACGCCATTGACAACGTGCTGCTCAACGGCGACACCACGACATCGGCGACCGGCAATATCAACCGCGATCATGCTGCGCCGCCCGCCACGGCCAAGTACCTGTCGATGGACGGTTTGCGCCATCTGCCGTTGGTGGACAACACTGCCAACCGCGTCAATCTCAATGACGCGCCGAGCTTGGCAAAGATGCGCGAAGCCCGCTTCAAGATGCCAGGCAAGTACGCCGCGCGTCCCTCTGATCTGGCCTGGATCGTCGACAGCGGGACCTATGCCAAGCTGCTGGGCATCGACGAATTTCTGACCATGGACAAGGCGGGTCCGCTGGCCACGGCGCAGACCGGTCAGATCGGTCTGGTGGACGGCATTCCGGTCTATGTCTCTGCCGAGATGCCGCTGACGGAAGCCGACGGCAAAGTCGGCGGCGGCAGCAACGACCGCGGTCAGGCGCTCTGCGTATACCGGCCGGGCTGGACCGTCGGCTATCGGCGCAAGATCGCGGTCAGCGTCGATTACCTGTCCTATTACGACAGTTATCAACTGACGGCGACGGTGCGGCTGGCTTTCGTTCGCTTCGATGACGAGGTGGCGAGCTGCCTGTATAACATCGTGATGTAGGCTTCACAGGGCGGGGGTGCTGGGTGCCCCCGCCCTGGTGGTTTTGCTTAGTTTTGAGAGGGTTTATTTGTATTTTACGTAGATATGTTATACTGCCGAGCACACAAGACAGTTGTGCTTTGGCGTGAAATCAGGAGGACTCATGATAGACAATGTAGATTGGAAAGCGGAAATCCTCCGCATAACTGTTTTTCCTGTCGATACAGCCAGCTTTTCGGCGGCGGATTCGTGGGAGCAGATTATCGGTAGAAGTCCCGATAATCTGAATGTTCAACGTTCGGGATTAGAGACGCGTGAGATTGCGTACTTAAACGGACGGGTTTTTCTAATAAAGCAATTGGATCGTATCGAGTGCCAATATGTGCCAAAGCAAATGGACGACAGCCTAAGCTGGCCCACCATTGGAGATTACAAAGAAGAGTTGGAGACTTTCTTGCAACTAATCGACAAATGGCACAGTCTCATATCTGCGAGCCCGATACAACGATTAGCTTTTGGAGCCGTCCTTCATCATTCCGTCGCGAGTGAGCAAGAAGGTAATCAGGTGTTGCAAAAGATCTTACCGCATCTTTATGTTGAAGGGGCTCGGGATTTCTTCTATCAAGTCAATCGGCGTCGAGAGAGCAGTCATGTAAATGGTCTACTTATTAACAGGCTGGCGCGTTGGAGTGTAGGTCAGGGACAGGTAGTAAATGTGCATATTACGCCACAATTGTCGCAATCAAGCCATTTGCACTTTGCGACGCGGCTGGAATTGGATATAAACACAGTCCCAGTACGATTCGATTCATTCCTATCAGATAAAACCGTTGATCTGTTCAATGAATTGGTAAAGTTCGGAGTGGAGTTGAGCAGAGATGGGGACATTCCATAATGAATTACAGTCTAAGTGCCACAACACCGACAAGAATGCGTGACAATCAGTTGTCTGGTGACATTAACTGGAAAGTCCGCATTCCTGCAAAGACCGAATTGCTAACTGTTGACCATACCACAACATTGCTATCCGATGACATGATCATTGCTCTGACCAACGCGGACTTCGAGATTGCGACGGGTCGCAAATCAAGATCGTTCGATGCGTTAATCAGTATTGACTTGTTATCAATCAATAAGCCGTTTGATGTCTGCAGTAATCTTTGGAAAAGCGATTCACTAGTGGTCTACCTCCGCATAGATACAGATTCGTCTACGTGGTTGCCGAGTGCACAACAGATTCAGCAAGTTCCTGAGATAGTGACCGCGGAAGTGAATCGATTGTTTTCGCTTGCAATCTTCATTGACCTTGAACCCGGGATGGAAAATGACTTTTCAGTTGGCCTTGAAGAAGTGATTGAAAAGTATGGCGAACCAGCACTGCGAGCGATAGAACGTCTGATATTGACTGAGAAGACCAAGTCTTCTATCGCAATGGAAGCGCTGCAATATATTGGTGATACTGATTCCGTAAAATGGCGCGACGAGCGCAGAAAGATGCTTGAGCATTGCTTGCTAGAGAGTCGCTCGGCATGGGTCCGCGACGGTGCGGGACTTGGTCTGGCTTCTCTTGACGATCCTCGATCAATCCCCAAACTCGAAGAAGCAATTTCGAATACAACCTGCAAAGCACTTCGGGAAGATCTGACATTGGTGTTGGATCAATTGAAAGACACTTTGCTGGAATTGTAGTTATCGTGAAGTTTCTTTTTCGGGAGATAAGAAACAAGTCATGGTGGGACAAAAGCCATGAAGAGTTGCCTTGGCTTAACAAAGGCGAGCTAATTGCCGATGTATTCAAAAGTCTTGGGACTCACAACGGTGATTTGTCAACGTATGTTATAGAGGCTGACAAGTCCAACCTTAATCAAGTTGTGGCTGCCTATGCGTGCACAAGGGAAAGTCTCCAGCGAGTAGACTACGTGCTGATTCCGTATGAAGTCGTAGACAACTCATTCGAACTAAAGGACACACCTGGAAGCACTGCTGACGATGCAGTAAACAGTTGGCATCGCGATATCAGCGAACTAACTCCACAGAAATTGCTTGACCTCGTGTATCTCATAAACTCCCATCGAGATAAGATGACTAGAATACCGCGAAAGACTGTCGAGAAAGAAGTATGCAAAAGTCGAAAACTGAAAAACATAGACTGCGAAAAAGTTCATCCGACACTGAAAGAGAAAATCTGCGACTAAAGAAGAATGTCCCCTCACCCCAGGACCACCCACAGCGCCTCGAAAAAATAACCCCCGTCCTCCTGACGCTGCGCGCTTAGCGCCACCTCCACGCCCTCGCCCTGCCGCGACAACTCAATCACTGTGCCGTAGGCATAGCCCCGTATCAGCGCCTGCTTGAGAGCAAAGGCGACGCCGTCCGCCCGTATCTCCACTTGTACGCCGGGCAGCAATAACTCCCCGGCGACCGGCAGCCGATGACGCGCGGGATCAAATTGCTCTGGCGATATGGCGAGGATTTTCAAGTCCGGTGCCTTCCGCTCCGCTATCTCAATAAGTTAACACGGGCGCCGCCCGGGCGAAAGCGCCACCGGCTTATCCGCCAGACGGCTGCATTAGATTCTGTCAAATGAACAGAGAGGAACCCTATGTACAGCATAGCAAGTTTGCAGGAATTCCGCCGTCACTTGCAATTGACGGAAACCGATACCGACGCCGATGCTGATTTGCGGCAGGCTTTGGAAAAGGCCAGTCACCTCATCGAGTCTCTGACGCAAAGGCGTTATTGCCCCGCGCTGGGGACGCGCCGCCTGACGATCGACGCGACCAATCCGCGCGAGTTGATATTGCCAGACGATCTTCTGGACCTGATTTCAATCGAATCCGACGGGCGAAACCTCAGCAAGGACGCCCTGCGCCGCGTACCGAATCGACCCGATCTGCCAGCCAGCGTGCTGATTCTCAACGACGGCGAGGTATTCAGCGGAGAATTGAGCGTCACCGGCATCTGGGGCTGGCACGACCGCTGGACCCAAGCCTGGCGGAAAAGCGGAGATGCGATCGGCGACTCGGAGTTGGACTCCGATGCCACCTGGATAACTGTCGACGATGTTGCTGGAAAGGATCAAGACGGCATCAGCCCGCGTTTTCAGATTGGGCAGTTGTTGCGCGTGGAAAGCGAATACCTGCGGCTAATTGCAATCGACCGCGAGGGCAATCGCTTGGAGGCTCAACGGGGCGTTAATGGAACGGAGGCGGTTTCCCATGCTGCGGGCGCGCCGATCGAGACCTACCGGGCAGCGTCCGCAATCCGCGACTTATGCCTGCGATATGCGGAATTGCTGATCAATTCGGCGGGCTTGCTCGAAGATGAAATAGCGCCCGCGCTGAAACGACTGCGGCGACTGACCGCCTGAGATTACCCGCGAGATCGTTGCTTTCCCGTGTATCGCGTCTGGTTTTCGCTCACGCTCTGCGTTATGTTAGCGCGATGATTTTCAGGCATCGCGACAACAGAAGCCAATGACGAATCAATTTGAGCGATTGGTCGCCCTGCGCTATCGTGATTTCCGTTTGCTGTGGCTGGGCGAGACCGTCGCTTGGACCGGCTCGCAGATGCGGAACTTCGCGATCAATTGGCATGTGTTCGAGTTGTTGCGCGGGCAGACCTTCATATTCAACGTTCTTGGCAACGATATCGTAATGGGATCCGAGGCATTCGGCTTGGGCATGCTGGGATTGGCGCGCGTAATCCCGGTGATTCTCTTCGCGTTGCTTGGCGGCTTGTTGGCGGATGCCTTCGAGCGAAGGCTGGTGATGGTCGCGACGCAGTGTCTGTCGGCGCTGTTGGCGGCCACATTAGCGCTGCTAACATTGAATGGGCAGGTTAGCGTCGGCGCGATCTACGTCGTGACCGGGCTGGCGGCTGCCGCTATGGCATTCGATTTTCCGGCGCGGCAATCGCTAGTGGCGAATGTGGTCGAGCCGCATCACTTGAGCAATGCCATCAGTCTGAATGCCTTGGTGATGCAGGTGGCGACCATCATTGGTCCGGCTGTAGCAGGCTTGTTGGTCGCGCAATTCGACGTGGGGCTGGTTTACGGCCTCAATACGGTCACCTTCCTGTTTTCAGCAGCTGCGATCTGGCGCATCAGGCATCGCGGCAAGTCGTCTGCCGAAGCGCAGATCGGATGGCGAACGCTCTTGGCTGGGCTCCGCTTCACCTTCAGTTCGCGTATCGTCCTGGGCACGATGTTGCTCGATTTCTTCGCAACGCTTTTCGCCTCGGCCCGCACCATGCTGCCGATCGTCGCTGGCCAGATCCTCGGCGTCGGCGCCGCGGGTTATGGGCTGCTGGCGACCGCGCAACCGATCGGCGCCCTGCTGGTAGGCACGGTCTTGTCCCTCCGCGGCGAGATGAAGAGGCAGGGACTCATCCTCTTATTCAGCGTCGCGCTCTACGGTCTGGCAACGGCGATATTCGGCGTCTCCACCGTCTTCGCGCTATCCTTCGTCTTGTTCGCGCTGACCGGCGCCGGCGATACGGTTTCTTCGATCATCCGCGGCACGATCCGCCAATTGGCGACTCCCGACGAACTGCGCGGGCAGATGACATCAGCCAATATGTTGTTCTTCATGACCGGTCCCCAATTGGGTGAACTGCGCGCCGGCATCCTGGCGTCGCTATTTGGCGCGCCCTTCGCTATATTCAGCGGCGGACTGGCGACGGTGCTAATGACCGGCTGGGTCGCCTGGCGCTATCCGTCGATACGACGCTACAACAACGCCGAGGACCTCAAACGCAAACGCGCCTGACTCCGCCTGTTGCGCTGAGGAAATTGCTCGTATCATACTGCCTTTGTACGCTGAGCGGAGAAGCGTTATGAGCGAGAAAAAACGCGGGCTGAAGCGCCATAGCGCGGAAGAACAAAAACAATACGAGCGCGAGGCGCGCTTGCAATATGGTCCCGGCACGGTCAACGAGTCGATCGAACGCTGGAATAGCTACAATGACGCCGAGCAAGAAGCGATAATCGCTGAGGGCAATCAGATCTATGTCGATCTGGCAGAAGCGATGGAAGCGGGCAAGGAGGCCGGCGACCGCCAGATAGTCGACATTCTGGACCGCTGGCAAGATCACCTGCGGCGCTTCTATGAGCCGAACCTCGATATGCTGCGCGGCTTGGGGCAGATGTACAATTCCGATCCGCGCTTCATCGCCAACTTCCAAGACATCCACAGTGATCTTCCCGCTTATCTTGAACGTGTAATCGACCACTATGTCGATGTTCTGGAAACAGCTGAGCTGGAACGCATGCTGGCGGAAGACGAAGAACTTGAAAAACGGCGTCAAAACCTGTCGCGCTAGTTCAAACAGCCGGAATCCCAAGGACCGCTGAGCCTGGTCTGAACCCGGCGCGCTTTACCCCCAAAATCAGACAATCTCAACCACAATAAAGGAGATGCCAATGGCAAGCTTTCGCGCTGCCTTGTCCAATCTGTCGTTCATACGCGTGAGCGGCGTGCGCAACAATTTCGATATTGATGAATTGCCCAATCGCATTAGCGCAGCCCATCTGCCGGCGCTGCTGGTGCTGCCGCTGGAACTGGAAAAGGAACGACTGTTTCGAGAGCGCAAGGAAGGGCTGCAATCGGTCACTTTCAGCGGCAACGCCCAGTCGGTCTACTATTTGCTGACGCATTTGCTGCTGGCGGCGCCGACCGAAAAGGGTTTGGGCATGCGCGGTCATTTGCCGCAACTGGTCGGCTTAATCGACAATTATGTCGCTGCGATTGCGGCGGACATCACCTTGGGCGAGGCGCTGCTGGCGCCGGCGCGGGTGGCGGTCGAGGCGGGCGTATTCACCTACGATGAGACCGACTTCTACGGCTGCGCCTTTCGCCATACCTGGATGATGGAGATCTAGCGAATGAGCGGCCGATATGTCATCGCCATCGACAGGAACCACGACGGGACTTTCCTCGATCTGGACGAAGATCTTGCCGGGCATGTTCTCGAACTCAAATGGCGCCTGGGTTTGCGCCAGCCCTATGACAGCATCGCTGATTATGGGATGGCGCAGATCGCGCTACGCAATG
This sequence comes from Anaerolineae bacterium, assembly GCA_034420635.1. Lineage (GTDB taxonomy): Bacteria > Chloroflexota > Anaerolineae > Aggregatilineales > Phototrophicaceae > UBA6055. The sequence continues at coordinate 11,832 of DAOULD010000198.1, forward strand.
TCCATGGCAGTTTTTCGCCTGAACGAGCCCGCCTTGATATCGGCACACGCGCGCAAATCGCCTGCGAAGACCGTGGCGAGCGCATCACCCTGTTCACCGGATTCATCAGCCAGGTCTCTGTCGATGCCGGGGATTGGAGCGAGGGACGGTCCGTCATGCATGTGCAGGACATTCAGCCCTGGCTGGAAGCGAGCCCGGCGCGGCTGTCGCCGATCAGCAATGTCAGTGCCGATACAGTGATTGATCGTCTGCTGGATGGGGCTCTTGTGCGGCGCGCGGCGGTTGCGGGCTATTGCATCATTGATGTGCCGGGACATGATCGGATCGACAGCGTTCGGGTTTTTCCGCCGCAGAACCTGGGACGGCGGTTGCAAGAAGGCAAGACGCGTTTCGCCTATGTCGGTGATTGGTGGGACGAGACAACTTCGATACGACGGGCCATTCGAGACCTGGCGGAAAGCGAGCGAGGGCGATTCTACATTGATCGGGCTGGCGACGCCGTTTTCCTCAATCGGCATCAAACGCTGGTGAGAGAGAGGCTGTCGGCGACCTTCGCCGACGATATGACGGGCATGGTTTATGCTTATGGCGATCAGCGCGTCAATCGGTTCACTTTGCTGATGACCCCGCGCGAGGTAGGGGAGTCTGGGACCACGCTGTGGCAGTTGGCGCGGGCAGAGCGCATCGGCGCGATGACCAGCCTAGTGCTCAACCTGCGTTTCACCGATGAGATGGGGCGGCCGGTCGGTATGCTGGAACTGGAGCGGCTGGGGGCGGCTTTTCACAGGGATGAAGGCGGCGAGGGCAGCGCGATCCGGGAGAACGTATCCGCTCGAATCATCGAGATCGGCTTCACGTCCCTTGTGGCGCGGTTGGAAAATAACAGCGCTCGCGATGTTTTCCTTACCGAATTGCTCGTCATCGGCAAGCCCTTGTACCGTCGCGATCCATTGGAGCTGACTCTCAGCGATGGCGCGGGCATTCATCTGCACGGGCTTAAACATCTCACGCAGGACCTGCCCGCCCTGTCCGATATCGCGACGGCGCAAGCATTCGCGCGCTATGAACTCGCGCGGCGCAAACATCCGGCTGGCGCAGTGCGAGAGCTGCGGCTTGACGCTCGCCAACATCCATCCGCGCGGAGACTGAGCTTGTTTGACCGCATTCGCATCAGCGAATCGCGGACCGGGCACATAGACCAGGAATACTTCATCATCGGCGAAGAGCATCAAGTCAGCCAAGGCGGGACGCGACACGAGATCCGCTTGACGCTGGAGCCGGCCGATCTGTCGCGATTTGTCGTCATCGGCGACAGCGTCATCGACGACCGATCAGAGTTAATCGCGCCGTACTAGGATTGAGGGGTGGCTTTCCCACCCCTTTTTTGTTTTTTCCCAGGGCAATCGCTTCAAAATCATAGTCCATCAATATATCAGCAATTCAAAGCAAAAAATGACCACAGAGGCACAGAGCGCACAGAGAAAACCCCTTTTCTCGAAAGCAATGGCTAAATTCTTTTTCTAAACGTGATTCCATGACAGAAAAGGGGCTGTTTCTTTGATTTTTCGTAGCATTTTCGTCTGGTAACAAACTTAAACTCTGTGTCCTTCGTGTCTTTGTGGTGAAAAAACAATTTGAAGCGATTGCCCCGGTTTTTTCCCGCTTCATTTGACAAACGCCGATATAGTAGATACTATCAGGTCGAGTGCGTATAATGCACAGTCTGTGCATCATTTACACAACAAAACGGAGAGACTCCGAATGAAGGCTCGATTGATCGCGGCAACGATAGCGATGTGTCTTCTCTACGGCGTCTCATCGGCGCAAACCTATGCCATTCGCGTCACGCACAACACCAACTTGAGGGACGCTCCCAGCCTGGAAAGCGCCATCATCGAAACCGCGCCAGCCGGTACAACTTTGCAGGTTGTGGGCAAGAGCGGCCGCTGGCTGCGGATCAGCAGGAATGGAAACGATGTCTGGATGGCGAATTGGGTCGCTTACAGCCGCGTCGAAGGCGGCGAGTCGAGGCAAGAGCAGCCCACGAGCAACATCGACAATTGCTGCTTTGTCGACCGGCAATGCAATAACGACCAGGACTGGATAAACGGCTGGCACGCCTTTGAAAACAACCAATGCTCAGCCCCGGCGCAACCGGCGGCGCAAACGTCATCGCAGCCGGTCAGCGGCGCCCCCGCCCAAATTGACAACTGCTGTTTCGTCGATCGGCAATGTCATACTGACCAGGAATGGGCTGCGGGCTATCACGCCTTCCAGAACAATCAATGCGCGGCGCCGGGGCAATCGACCGCGCAAACGTCAGCGCAGCCGGTCAGCGCGCCGAGCGCGCAAGTGAACAACTGCTGTTTCGTTAATCGCCAATGTAGCAACGAGTTGGAATGGGAGGCGGGCTATTACGCATTCCAGAACAATCAATGCGCGGCGGGGTCAGCGCCGGGATCAGCGCCGGGCGCGCCCGAGAGCGCTCGCATCATCGGGTATACGAGCGGCAGCATCCAGCCCTCGACGTCATTTACGCGACTGCCCACGCTGGATTCGGGACCCATTAGTCTCAGTAATTGCTGTGAAATGAATTGGCAATGCAACAGCGACGAGGATTGGCAGACGGGCTATGAGGCAAACATGAGGAAACAATGCCAGCTTCCGGGTAGTGTGATTAGCATCGTGGGCGATGCGGACTTCGTGGACTATATGGCGATAAGGCTTGAGGAGCTGCGCAACGGGATGCCGGAACGCTATCACTACGCGCTCAGTGCCCTGGACAAGCTCCAACAGGCCAGTCCTGACCTGCTCGGTGGTTTCGTGGATGAGAGAGGCAGGACATTTTTCGTGCCATGGTCGGGACCGAGGACGGACGGGTTTGAGACGCGCATGTCCGCGGTAATTGTTCACGAGGCCTGCCACGTGCATCGAGCGGATGCGGGGCACCTGCCGTATGCATGTGATCTGGAAAGCCAGATCAGGGAAGAACTATTATGCCGGGAGATTGAGTTGGAGGTGGTGATCGGACTGGGCGCCGCGCCTCATGTGATTGAATGGGTGCGAGGCATGGTGGCGCGCACGCCAGAAACCCTGCGGAGGAACTATCCGGAAAGCCTGTGCCAAGCATAACAGAGCTAAGACCGAGGATGGGCGAGTTTAGGACGATTGTGGAACGGGTCTTAATTTGGAGAGCGCCAGTATGTCATGCAACGAAAAACTAAGCACGGCCGCTCGGCGGAAGCTGTCGACCAGATTGGGCGCCCCTAAACGGCGTCTCGCTGCTGGAAAGCCGGCAACAGCGCGACACTTTGAATATTAAACCCTTTCTTTAACGAGGATTATCGTGATTATGAGCGAAAACCAAAGCACCGTCATTCAATCTCTCTCGCGCGGATTAACCGCCTTGGAGTTAGTGCTGGAGCAATCGGCGACGCCGCAGAGCCTGGCGAAGGCGCTGGGCGTCGATCGCAGCACCGCCTACCGCATCCTCAATACGCTCTTGGCGCATGGCTTTGTGCTGCGCGACCCCTTCGACGATCAATATGTCATCAACGTGCGCAAGGTCTTCACCTTCGCCCACAGCATCACGGGCAAGCTGCATTTTCCCACGCTGGCTACGCCTTACCTGGGCAAACTGCGTCAGAAAACCGGTGAAGCGGCTTCTCTGGCGGTCTTGCAGGATGCCGACGTGGTTTATGTCAATCATCTGCCGGGCGAAGAAGCGATCACCGTGGCGCCGATGCTGGGCGTTCGCCGACCGGTATATGTGTCGGCGGTCGGCAAGGCGATCCTGGCGCATCTGCCGGAAACGGAAAGAAATCGACTGCTCGGCCTCGTCGAGTGGAAGCCAATGACGGACAAGACGATCACGGATGCTGACGCCTTCCGCGGCGCATTGCACGCCACGCGGCAACGGGGCTACGCCATAGACGATGAGGAGACCTTTGAAGGCGTTCGCTGCGTGGCGGCGCCGGTGCGCAATCACCGCAACGAAGTCATCGCCGCGATGGGCATTTCCGGTCCCGCGACGCGCCTGACCCTGAACCGCGTACACGAATACGGCAGCTATATTCGAGAGATGAGCCAGGATTTTTCTGTTTCTATGGGAGCGCCGGACAGCTAGCGCGTCCGTTCATCCGCATATTTGCTCGCATTAGTAGAAAGGCAGTCGCTATTGAAAGATCTACAACGTCTCGTTTCGCAAGCGAAAAAAGTTTTGCTTCAAGGAGTTAGAGATGAAAAGCCTGAAAACCGTTTTGCTGTTGCTCTTTGCGTTTTCCTTGTGCCTGCCGCTGGTATCGGCGCAGGACTCGTTCCCCTTGACGGACCCGGCGACCGGCGCGCGCCCCTATGAAGGACGGGAATTGCGCATCATCAACACCGAGGTGGTGCCGATCCTGGCTTATGAGCACGAGATTCTCGATCCGGCCTACGAAGAAGCGTCGGGCGTCACGCTGATTTACGAAAACATGGCGCATAGCGATCTGCTGCCGCGCATACAGACAACTTGCGCTGCCGGCGGCGATGACTTTGACATCATGTTCGTTGAGGATGGCTGGGCAGGCGCTCTGGCGGCGCTGGGCTGTCTGGAAGAGTTGGACGCCCTATATCTGGCGGCGCCCGGCGATTCCCATCCGGAAGACTTCACCGCGAGAGCCTTCGGCACTGTCGCCATGGCCAAAGAGAAGTGGGTAGGCATCCCCACCTTGGTGGCTGTCGGCATGTTCGCCTATCGGACCGATCTCTTTAACGATCCAGATGAACAAGCCGCCTTCCAGGAAGCCTACGGACGCGAATTGACCGTGCCGCAGACCTGGGAAGAGCTGGCGGAAGTCGGCGAATTCTTCACCCGTCCCGAGGATGAGCTCTGGGGCTTCAACTACCGCTATGGCACGCCCAATAACATCCTCTTCGATTACATGATCCACTTCGGCTTCTCGCGCGGGGTCGACTTCTTCGATGCCGATTTCAACCCGCTCTTCGGCACGGAAGCGGCCATTGACACCGCCAATTTCTTCGTCGGTCAAGATTTCCTCGGTTTGCAACCGCCCGGGCGCGAATCCTACCAATTTGGCGAAGTCTTGCAGAACTTCACGCAAGGCAAGGTAGCGATGTATGGCACCGAGAGTTGGGCCATCCCGCTGCTTTTGGATCCCGAAGCGTCGGTCGTGGCGGAGCATACCGCCTTCGCGCCCATACCGGGCTGGCGCAATCCGGAAACGGGCGAGATACAATCCGCTTTGCTTTCGGCGGGTCCGGCATACATGATCAATGCCCATATCTCGGATGAGCAAAAGCAACTGGCTTGGGATTATTTGCAACTGGCGCACGGTAAGGAATTCGCCCGCTTGCTGGCGGATCAACGGGGCGCGGGACATCGCGTATCCGTGCTGACCGATCCCGATCTGGTAATGAAGTGGCCCCATCTAACCGCGAATTTCGAAGCCATGAAGGTCGGCATCGGGCGCCCGGCGGAGCCTTGGTGGCCCGAAGCGGAGAACGCAATCGGCCGCGCTTTGCAAGAGATCGCGGCGGGCGGCGACGCGGCGAGCCTGATGGCGGAGGCCAACGCCGATATCGTCGAAATCGTGGCGGACGCCGGCTACTATGACGAGGGCATCACCTATGTTTCGGTCGAACAGCGCGAAGAATTTGTCTGCGCGAAAATGGCTGAACTGGGTCTAGATCACGACGAGTGCATGTAGGGTATAGCGGTGCGCCCCATCCCCCATCCCCTTCCCGAAGGTCTATGTCTACGCGACCCACAAGGAGGGAAGGGGAGCAATAGACAGAGTGTTGAGTCGCATAAGTCCCTCCCTCTTCATGGGGGAGGGATTTAGGGAGGGGGCATCCAAAGACAACGATGGTGAAGCCCGATGCATCAGCCCAGCCCGGAGACCAAAGCCTGTCAACGCGCGTTTATCGTCTGACGCAGCGGCATCGGCACTGGTTCTTCATCGGTCCCGCCTTGGTCATCCTGCTGGCGGTGGTCATTTACCCCATTGTTTTCTCGACTGGCGTTTCACTGTTTCGCGTCACTTTTGCCTCGACATCGCGCCCTTTCGTCGGCTTGCAGAATTTCCAGCGCATGCTCGGCAATGATGATTTTCTGCAGAGTACCTACAATACGCTTTTTTATGTGGTCTTTTCAGTATCCGGCTCGTTCATGCTGGGATTCGGCGCCGCCTTGCTCATCCGACGCATCAGCCGGGGCAGAGATCTCCTGCGCTTGATCCTGATCATCCCCATCACCATGGCGCCCATCGTCGTCGGCTTGATGTGGAACTGGATGCTGGATCCGCTCTTCGGCTTGATCAACTGGTTCCTCGGCTTGTTGGGCATTCCCGGGCAAACCCTGTTGGCGCAGGCCAGCACAGCCCGTCTGATGGTGGTTCTGGTCGACATTTGGCAGTGGTATCCCTTGGTCTTCCTCATTATTGAAGCGGGTATGGCGACCCTGCCGCGCGCGCCCTATGAGTCGGCGCGGCTGGAAGGCGTGTCATCCTGGATGATCTTCCGGCGTATCACGCTGCCGATGCTGCGTCCGGTGATCCTGGTCGCATTGCTGCTGCGGACGGTCGACGCCTTCCGCACCTTTGATATCGTGCGCGTGATGACCGATGGCGGTCCCGCGCTGACCACGGAAACGCTCAGCTTGTACCTCTATCGCACCGCTTTCACATTCAACAAGTTGAGCCGCGCGGCGGCCGGCTCGATCTTGATGTTGCTGGTGATCGGCTTGATATCGGCGATGATGTTCCGTTTCTTGTACAAAGACATTGAAGTGGGGTAGCGGCGGATGATTGTGCCCGCGCGCGAGCGGATCTTCGCCTATGCCATTCTAATCGCGATGGCTGTCCTGGTTCTGATTCCAGTGGTCGCAGGCAGCCTCACCGCTTTCAAACCGCAGATCATTTGGATCTCGAGCCCGCCTGTTTGGTTCTTCGAGCCGACGCTGGAAAACTTCGAATTCGTCTTGATCACGCGGCAGAATTGGCTGCACCTGCGCAATAGCTTGATCATCTCGATCGGTTCGGTGCTCATCGCGCTCGTATTGGGCGTGCCGGCGGCCTATGGCTTCGCGCGCTTTCGCTTCCGCGGCTCGAAGGGGCTCATGCAGTGGCTGATTTCGCTGCGCATGATCCCGCCCATCGTTGTCGGCTTGCCCTTTTACGCCATGTTCCTTTTTCTGGAACGCGCGACCGGCCTCGGCTTGCGCGATACGCATTTTGGTCTCATTTTGACTTATCAGACATTTTTGCTGCCCCTGGTCATCTGGATGATGCGCGGTTACTTCGTTGAGTTGCCCGCCGCTATGGAAGAAAGCGCCATGGTGGAAGGCTATACGCGCATCGGCGCGCTTTGGCGCGTGGTGCTGCCGGTGGTTTGGCCCGGCATTGTGGCGACCGCGCTGCTGAATTTCATCTTCGCCTGGAACGAGTTCTTTCTGGCGCTGATCCTGGCGGGCAACAATACCAGCACCTTGCCGATGGCGGCCGGCACTTACATCGTGCGAGCCCGCGTGGAATGGGGCAATCTCTTCGCCGTGAACTTGATCATCATGATGCCGGTGATCGTGCTGACGATCTTCCTGCGGCAGCAACTGGTCAAGGGGCTGACCTTTGGGATTTTGGAATAGGCGCGGACTATGAAAGTCGTACTCAAAGACCTGGTGAAGGATTTCAAGAGCGCCGACACGGTTGCGGTCAACCGCATCAATCTGGAGATCGACCCGGGCGAGCTGGCGGTGCTATTGGGACCGTCGGGCTGTGGCAAGACCACGACCCTGCGCATGATCGCCGGTTTGGAACAGCCGGATAGCGGTCGCATTTATATCGCCGGGCGCGATATCACCGATCTGGCGCCCAAGGACCGGCGCGTGGCCATGGTCTTCCAGAACTTCAGCATGTACCCGACCATGAACGTCTACGACAATATCGCCTTTCCCCTGCATGCTATCAAGATGGATAAGAAGGAGATCGACCGCACCGTGCGCGAGGTGGCGCGTTTGGTCAATATCGATCAATTGCTCGAGCGCGGCCTGCGGCAGGTCAGCGGGGGCGAGGCGCAGCGCGTGGCCTTGGCGCGGGCGATGGTGCGGCGTCCCGAGGTCTTTCTGATGGACGAGCCGCTGAGCAACCTCGACGCCAAACTGCGCGTGCAATTGCGCACTGAGATCAAACGCCTGCACCAGGATACCGGCGCGACCTTCATCTTCGTCACGCACGATCAAGAAGAAGCCATGACCCTGGGCGACAAGATCATCGTGATGAACCGCGGCGATATCCAGCAAGTCGGCACCCCGCACGAGGTCTTTTTCACGCCGCGCAACGCCTTCGTCGCCAATTTCGTCGGCACGCCGAGTATGAATATGCTTCCCGGAAGCCTGCGCATTGAAGAATCCGGCCGCATGTTCGCGGCTTTGCCCGGCTTCGAACTGGAACTGCCGAGGCGATTCGCGGCTGGTCTGCGCAGGATGAGTTCTCATCACGTGATTTGGGGCATCCGTCCCGAAGCGGTCAAGCTGGTATCGGGTCCCGGCGGCAACTGCGTCCCGGGCCAGGTGGAATTGGTGGAAGCGCTGGGCAGCCGCGATCTGATGTTCGTGCGCGTCCACGATCAGCTCTTCGGCGTGATTGTTGACGCGCTGGATTCCGTCGCGGTCGGCGCGACCTGTCATCTCCATTTCGACGGCGCTCATATGCACCTCTTTGATGCCGACAGCGAGCTTTCGCTCCTCCTGGATGAAAAGGCGAACGGCGCGTGATGGGACCGGGTTTGCGCGGCAAGAACGCGCTCGTCACCGGCGGCGGCACCGGCATCGGCCGCGCCATCGCCTTTGCGCTGGCGGAGGCGGGCGTCAATATCGCCATTGCCAGCAACCAGCCGGCTGAAGAGACCATCCGCGAGCTTAAAAGTCTCGGCGTTCGGGCATCATTCATCGCGGCGGACGTCAGCATTGAAGCCGATGTCGGGCGCATGGTTGACGAGGCAGCGAGCCAGCTGGGCTCGATTGACCTCTACGTCAACAACGCCGCGATCGCCGCTCATCAGCCCGTCACGCGGATCAGCGCGGATGCCTGGCACAAGACCTTGAATACAAATCTTTCCGCTTGCGTCTTTGCTTGTCGCGAAATCTGCAAGCACATGATCGCCCGAGGCGGCGGCAGCATACTGATCATCGGCTCGACTGCGCAGTTCAATCAGGCTTACGGCGAGGCCTCATATCACATTGCCAAAACCGGATTGCGCGTCTACAAGAATACGCTGGCGCTGGAGATGGCGCCGCATGGCATCCGCGTCAATATGCTGGCGCCGGGTCATTTTCTGACGCCGCTGACGGAAGGTATCGGCGACGAAAGCGCGCGTATCTTGCGCGGAGAGATACCGCTGCGGCGCTTTGGCAAGCTGACGGAATTGGCGGCGACAGCGATACTGCTGCTCTCGGACCGGCTCAGCCCCTACACCACCGGCGCCGAGTTTGTCGTCGACGGCGGGCTGCATCTGCGGCCGCTGCCGCTGGTCACGGACCGGCAGATCTTATTGATGAACACAGAGGAATGAGGAAGACGTGAATGCAATCGACCTGAAAGCCAAGTGGCAACGGCGCGAACCGAGCCCGGGCATGTGGATGAGCCTGACAGATATCACCGTCGCCGAAATGATCCGGGATGTCGGCCTGGACTGGGTCTTTATCGATACTGAGCATACGGCGATTGATTTGGGAGCGCTGCAGAACTTGCTGATCGCCTTGGGCGATACGCCGGTGATCGTGCGCGTGCCGGGCAACGATCCGGTTCATATCAAGCGCGTGCTGGATATGGGCGCCAGCGGCGTACTCGTGCCGCATATTCGCAGCGCCGAAGAAGCGCGGGGGGCGGTTGCCGCCTGCAAGTACCCGCCGCAGGGCATCCGCGGGACGGGTCCCCGTCGACCTAGCCGTTACGGACTGGATGAAAAAGAATACCTGGCGCGCGCTAACGATTCGACCATCGTCGTCATCATGATCGAAACGATAGAGGCGGTGAATGACATTGACGCCATTCTGGAGGTCGAGGGATTGGACGCCTTCATGTTCGGCGCGGTCGACTTAAGCGCCAGCATGGGCTTGCTTCCGCATTTTGATGACCCGCGCGTGATTGGCGCAATTGACCAGGTGGTGGCGAAAGCCCGCGGCACGACCATCGGATTCGCATCGGGCAGGTCCCCCGATGCCGATCCGGATAGTCCCTTCGGGTGGCGCAACCTGCTGAAGCAAGGTTTGCACATCATCCCGATCGCTTCCGACCAGGGGCTGATCTTGCAGGGCGCGCGCGATATGTTGGATATTTTTCGCGACAGTATAAAGAACGGAGACAGCTAGTGCCTTTGATGGAAGCCGCCCGCTTGAAGAGAGTGGGGACTGCGATACTCAATCGCCTCGGTTCCCCGCGGGAGCGCTCGGAATGGGTGATCGAGACGCTCGTGCGCGCAAACCTGGCCGGGCACGATTCGCATGGCATCATGCGACTCTTGCAATACGCCGAATGGGCGCGGGAAGGCGCGGTGAATCCAGCCGCGGGTGTCATGACCCTGCGCGAGACTTCAAGCGCCGCTTTGCTTGATGCCGGGCGAACTTGGGGGCAAGTCGCGGCGCGCGCTGCCATGGCCAAGGCGCTTGACATGGCGGCGCAGCACGGCGTCAGCCTGGTCGCGCTGCGCAATTGTCCGCATATCGGCCGCTTGGGCGAATATGTCTTGATGGCTGCCGAGCAGGATATGATCGGCATGGCTTATGTCAATTCGCAGACCGCGAGCGACGGATCCGTGGTGCCCTGGGGCGGGATCGACGGGCGCTTCACGCCGACGCCGCTGGCATTTGCCGCGCCCAGCGGCTATGAATGGCATGTTCTAGTGGATATCACGGCCTCGGTCATGCCCGAGGGCAAAGTGCGCGATCACCTCTACCGCGGGGATCCATTGCCGCCCGACGTCATCATCAATGCGGCCGGCCTGCCGACGACCGATGCCAGAGACTTCTACGGTCCGCCGATGGGGGGCATCTTGCCGCTGGGCGGCGCTGTTGGTCACAAGGGATACGCGCTGGGCGTGATGATCGAGATGCTGGCGGGCGGTTTGACCGGCGCCGGTTACGTCAGCGAGACGCCGCTGGCGGGAGGCAATGGCGTACTCTTCCAAGTGATGAACATTGAAGCCTTTGAAGATCTGAGCAGCTTCAAGAATCGCACCCGCGACTTGATCGCGCACGTCAAATCATCGCGTCCGCGCGCCGGATTCGACGAAGTGCTGTTCCCCGGCGAACCGGAATTCCGCAACGCGCAGCGGCGTCAGCGAGAAGGCATCAACCTGCCGGAAAGCCTTTGGACGGCGCTCAAGAATCTGGCGCGCGAACTCGAAATTGATCTCGAGGGAGAATGAACGATGCGTCTATGCGGCAATTCCATCACCTTTGAAGCTTACCCGGTGGAAGAAGCCTGTCAGCGGCTGGCAGCCTCCGGCTGCAATGCGGTGGAGATGTGGAAGCCGCACCTCGCCGGCTGCAGGACGCCAACCCTGATGGGACATTTCCGCGAATTCGCTGCCGAACTCGGCTTGGAACTATGGGGTTTGAATGTGGTCGGCGCCGATTACTTCCAGCCCTTCGGATCAGGGGCGAATTATGACCGTACGCTGGCGGGTCTAAAAGAAGATGTCGATTACGCCATTGATCTCGGCGTCTCGGATGTCATGGTCTGGGAAGGCTTGCGCCCGCAAGACGACAGTCCCGATGAGGATCTGCTGGCGGTATTGATCAGCCTTTTCAGCGAGGCGATTGACTATGCCCGACCGAAGGGCGTTCGCTTTACCGCCGAGCCGCATCCCTTCACGCTGGGCATGGACAACAGCTTTATGAAGCGGCTTTGCGATAGCCTCGACCGCGAATCCTTTGGCATACTCTTCGACTTTTGTCATTATGGCGTCGGGCAACCGACAAGCTATGTTGATGCCATATACGATTTGGATTCGCGCATCGAACATCTTCACTATTCGGATACCGATGGCTTGACCAGCGAATTGCACTTCCCGCCCGGAAAGGGCCTGCTCGATCTGGCCGCGATGAATCGCGCCCTGGCGGATATCGGGTTCCGCGGGACTTCGACGCTGGACATGTACGGCTATCCCGTACCGGAAAAATCATACGAATGGGGCTTGCCCGTTTATCGTGAAGCCCTGGTCGCGATAGGCATCGCCGAAGGAGACGGGTCATGAAGGCTGCGGTCCTGAGGAAAATCGGCGAGCGGCTTTCCATTGAAGAGATGCCGACGCCGCGGCCGGGCTCCGGCGATGTGCTGCTACAGGTGCGCGCCTGTGGCATTGACGGCACCGACTTGAAGCTGCTGGACGGCTTCGGTTATGTGCCGGACTTGCCTTTTGTCATGGGTCACGAGATCGCCGGCGAAGTGGTCGAGTGCGGCGCTGATGTCGCCGAATTTGCGCCGGGCGATCGCGTTGTCGTGTACAACTTCGTCACCTGCGGCTCTTGCGTCTATTGCCGGCGCTTTCGCGATCAGCTTTGTCTCGATATGCGCGGCATCGTCGGCATCCTGGATCTGCCCGGCGGCTACGCGGACTACGTTTGCCTGCCCGCCCAGCAGTTGATCCGCTTGCCCGACGGCGTGAGTTTCGAGGATGGCGCGACCTGCTGCGACGCCGGCATGACCGCGCTGCGCGCCGTCGATCGCGCCGATGTTAGTATCGGCGACCGCGTTCTGGTGATCGGCGTGGGCGGGGTCGGATCGGTCGTGACGCAGATTCTGGCGGCATCGGGCGTCGAAGTGATCGCCGTCGATACCGACGGCGCTAAAGAAAGCTGGGCGCGGGCGCAAGGTGCAGCCTCGTTTTTGCCGCTGGCAGCCGATGATCTCGTCGCCGAGGCGCTGCGTCGCAGCGCGGGCTTGGGCGTCGACCGCGTCATAGACGTGGTGGGCTTGGAAAGCACGATGCGCGCCGGATTCGCCGCTCTTCGCCGCGGCGGGCGCATGATAGTCGTGGGTTATACGCCGGAGGCGCTGCCGCTGCCCGGCAAGGAATTGGCGCAGAATGAGAAGGAAGTGCTTGGTACCCGCGCCGGCCGGCGCGACGATCTGCGGCGCTGCCTGGCGCTTTTCGGGGCGGGCAAGCTGCGCTCAATCGTGCGCGCGACTTACCCCTTGCAGCGAGTAAACGAGGCGCTGGAAACGCTGCGGGGCGGTGTCATCGGGCGCATCGTTTTAACCTTTGATTGATTTTGATTGAACGCCAAAAAACGAACGATAGCGGAGGGCACGATGAGAGAGGGAGATAGTCTTATGGAAAAACTAGTTATTACAGTCACCTGCGATACCACTTTGACCTATCCGCATAATCCCAACGGTCCCAAACCGGACAACCCCACCGGGGTGGCCGATGAATATGTGCGCGCCATCAATGCCGGGGCGTCGATTTGTCACGTGCATGGCTCCTACGTGAGCGATACAGAAATCCAGCCGGACGGCAGGCTCTTGCAGATACCGATCATGGAGGGCTGGGCGGAAATCAGCGAGCGCATCCGCGGAACCGGCAGAGCTGTCGTTCAGTTCGGCTTGGCCAGCATCCGCCTCGAGCAAAAGATAGAACTGTGGCAGAAGCTGAAGCCGGATATGAGTTCGATCAACTTCGACTCGCATGACGAGTACTTCCAGCCGGTGCCCGAGCATCCGCCGGCCGGCTATTGCTACTCGATTCATCCCATCTCCGAACTGCGCGAATACGCCCGTCTGGCGAAGGAAAATGATGTCAAACTGGAGATCGAATGCTTCAGTACCGGCGCCTTTTGGGCAATCGAGAAGGTCCGCGCCGGCGAATTCTGGCTGGGGGACCAGCGCGAGGACGAGTTGGGGCTGCTGCCCGATCCCCTGTGGGCGACCCTCTTCTTCGGCTGGCCCGGGCAAAGCTGGACGCCGCCCTCGGCCAAGGGCATTCAGTTCATGATCGATCACTTGCCCGCGAACGTCAACTGGAGCATGAGTTGCATGGCGCCGGCGGTTTATTGGTCGGCGATTGCCCATGGCATCGCCATCGGCGGTCATGTGCGCGTCGGCATGGAAGACTGCCCCTATATCGAGCCGGGCGTCTACGCCAAGAGCAACGCGGAACTGGTCGAGCGCGCCGCCCGCATCGCCAGGGAAGTCGGGCGCGAGATCGCCACGCCGGAAGAAGCGCGGCGCATCACAGGATTGTCGGCTTGACAATGCCCGGTCAATCCCGCCCTCGATTCTGTCTCCCGCCCAGCAGAAGTAGAATCAAGAAAGTAATGTAAAAAATAAGGAGCCTGTACGGGCGAGCGACCTGCTGTGTCTACGCGCAGCGCTGGCTCGCCCACTCTTGTCAACTAAATCCAATCAGTTTTCGCATAATTAACTTGGTACCACTGAGAGATACTGTGTCAGAAAAAAAATTGCCAAACTCAAAACACCGCGTCCTGCGCTGCGCCCCTGCTGCCCGCTGCCAGCCTAGGCAAACCCCCTTTTGTGGCTGAAAAAAAGTCCTGCAACGGTCACAAAACGGACACACAAAGAGATGAGTTTTCACCTTTCCGATGATCATTGACGCCCACGCCCATATCATGCTCGCGGTAAATGGCCAGACCGCGACCGGCTCCACGACTTCGCTGTCCTGGGGACGGGTGCGCTGGGGCGATGAGACGATTCAATTGCTGCCGCCATTTGCCGAAACGACCTCGTTCAGCGCGGAGACGCTGCTGGCGCAGATGGATTGGGCGGGCGTTGAACGCGCAGTCCTGCTGCAAGGTCCCTTCTACGGCGAGGCCAATGCCTATGTCGCCTCCGCGGTCAAACGCTGGTCCGACCGTTTTCTGGGCGCATTCGCCCCCGATCCGCGCGACAGGGATGTGCGCCAGCAATTTCAGCAGTGCGTCGATGAATATGGCCTGCGCGTTGTCAAATTCGAGTTGACCGAGACGACCGGCTTGATCGGCCGCTACCCGGATTTGCATATCGACTCGGCGGAATTCCACTGGATTTACGCAGAGGCGCAGCGGCGCAATCTGGTAGTCGCCTTCGATTTGGGTAAGCCCGGCAGCGCATCCTACCAGACGAATAATGTCGCGGCGGTCGCCCGCCGCTACCCTGCGCTGAACATTGTTATCGCGCATCTGGGGCAGCCGCCGATCGCGCGCCCGGATGACGACGCGCTCAACGCGGCCTGGGCAGATCAGATCCTGTTGGGCCGGCTGGCGAACGTCTTTTTCGATACATCGGCGCTGCCGGCTTATGCGCCCGATTACGATGAATATCCCTATGTCGCCGCGCAGGACTATATCTGTAGAGCCGTCGAGTTGATCGGCGCGGACAAGATCATGTGGGGTACGGATGCGCCCGGTTTATTGACCAGCGGCAGCTATCGGCAGTTGCTGAACATGATCCGCGTCCACTGCGCGTTTCTATCCGCGGAGCAGAAGGCGCAAATCTTGGGTCAGAATGCCGCGCGGGTCTACTGGTCGGCTTGAGGGGCGTATCAATTCAAACGATATCGATAGACCTCGCCCTCAAGTTGGGTCACTTGCCGGCGCTCACTCAAGAGTTGCAAATGCGCCAGCGCCTCGGCCATGGCGAAGCGCCATTCATGCGGCGTGAAGCGCTCGAAGGGGAAGATGACCATCGCGATCTCGCGCACGGTGGTCGCGCCTCCGGCGATGGCCTCCAAGGTATGACCCAGGCGCTGGTCGTGATGATCCAGCAGTTCTTCGATACGGCCGCGCCAATCGCTGATCAGCCACTTGTGCCCGGGCAAAGCCAGCCTCACATCAAGTTCCTTCAGCGAAGTCAGCGAATCCAAGAAGCGTCGCAGGGGATTGGGCTGCGCATGTTGCCAGGCGCCAATATTCGGCGTGATCTTCATCAGCACATGATCGCCGCACAACATGAGCCGATCATCGGCGTCATAGAAGATTAACTGACCGTCGCTGTGCCCCGGCGCGTGAATGGCGCGGAAATCGCGCCCCCCGATGCGGACGACGCTATCCGCCTCGAGGCTGTCCTGCTGTAGCGGATGCGGCCGAGTCGCGTCGCGCGTGCTGCCCAGCGCGCCTTCAACTTTATCGATCGTGGCTTGGTCGACGCCGCAGGCGAGCAGCCATTGGTGATAGCGCGCGGTGTTGCGCGGATTGTAGAAGTACTGCGCTTGTGGTTTTTCCAGCTCGGGGATGTACAGCGGCATCGGCTGCTCAACGAGCCGCTGCCACCAGCCGGCCATGCCGAAGTGATCCGGGTGCATATGGGTCAGAACGATCTTTTCGATGTCGTCAGGTGCTATGCCTAGCTGATTCAGCGCAAATGTCCACTGCGCTTGCGCGGCCGCGGTGTTCAATCCGGTGTCGACCAGGGTCCAGCCGCCTTCGCCGCGCAGCAGGTAGCAGTTGACGATGTTGAGCGCGTAGGGCAGCGGGATCTGGACTTGTACGATGTCCTCCGCGATGTGGGTGACGCCGTCGTCGGTCATGGATTGCCTCAAGGCTCGGTGAGCAGTGAGAAGTATATCATTGATTTCCCGCAGAAGTAGAACCGAGTAAGTCATGCAACGAAATGAGGAGCCTGTAGGGGCGGCTCGCTGAGCCGCCCGTCGTCATATTTTCTTGCCCGATGATCGCTCATGCGGTAATTTTCGGGCGTTTCAGCGAAACGCCCCTACAGTTTTCGATTATTTTGTGGCTGTTTATACTTCATCAACTTTTTCGCATAATTTACTTGCATTTACTGAGGCACGGTGGGCGAAGGTTCAGCAGCTGAGTTGGTCGCAGACCCAAATGGAATGTGATGGAATCGCCACGACCCCACGCAACTGCGCGGCCACTTGCATACTCTGTTTGATGTTTAGGCTCTCTACATTGAATGCAGATACGAAGAAGTTAAAGCTCTGATTCTTTTCAGGCTGTTGGGCGATTACGGTCCCATGACCAACGCAATCAATTGGGTTACAATATAAACGTCAATGAGCGTCGGGTTAGCTAGGGAGACTAGCGATGTTGTCGAGGGAACTCTTGGACGAATTACATAAGCTTGAACGAAGTGACAAGGCAAAGGTTATCCAGATCCTCGCTGGAGAACTGGCTGTCGACGAAGAAAAGTACTTTCAAAATGGAACAAGTTACGACTTCTGGTCGCCAATAGACGCGCCAGAAGCGGCAAATGTGTTGCTAATGATGCTGGACGACGAGCAAGCGATGAACAGCTCGTCTTAGGCGATTCTTTACGATTGAAGTAAGGTCATTCCAGCTAAGGCTTGGCCTCGGAAATATCCCCGGTGAAGAGATAGAACTTGATCCCGTAAGGCGTCATCAGCGTGGCGTGGGACAAGTCGTTGCTGTCGCCGCTGTCCATGAAGGCGCCGAGTTCGAAGCCTTCTTCGACCAGAGCCTCGTTGACCGCTTTCATATTCGGGTCGAAGTGCGTGATGGAAAAGGGCTCGATCATGCCGTATTGGTGGATGCCGATCAGGTAAAGGTCGTCGCACCAGATGCCCCAGGGCATGGGCTGGGTATATTTGCCCAGCGTTTCATAGCCGGCTGCTTCCCAGAAGGCGCCTTCCGTCTCCAGATCATCCGTCATCACCGAAAGTTCGCCAAACTTGCCCAGCCGCGTGATATCGGGCGCCTTGGCGACTCCGTCATGCGGGAGTTGGCGCGGCGCCGGGGCAGGATCCAGCAGGATCTTGACGCCGGTCGGGCTGGTCAGCGTATTGTCGACGACGTCCAGCCCGCTCGCCGCGAGCGCGTCGATATCGCTGCCGTAATAGCGCAGGCTGGGGTTTTCGCCCTCGCCTTTCAACAGGTGCAGGTGATAACGACCATCGGTGTAGACATCATCGTCCGCGGCGACCAAACCCAGCTTACTGTAGTATGCGCCGGCGGCGGCCGTGTCATCCACAAAATTCAGTACCTCGACATAAGTTCCCAGTTTCATGATGCCTTCTCCTTCGCTCATAGTTTTGCTATTGCATCGCTTGTTTCATCGCGTCTAGGGCGGATTGTTCCGCCTCAAAAATGGTATGGAGTTGCTCGCCCATGCGCTCAAAAAGGGCATCGGTCGCGCTCCCGTCGAGCGGCCAGCCCTCCAGATTATTGGGCGCTTCCAGCGCTCCCAAGTCCTTCATGGCTCCGGCGAGGCTCGATTGATCTTGACCCGCGAAGGCCGCGTATCGCGCGCGCATCAGCGCTTTGGTTTCGGCGAAGACCGGCAACTCGTCAGAAAGCGCAGTCTCGGCCAGGGCGCGCCACTCGGCCGCGCAGGCGCGATAGCGTTCCGCTGCCCGGCCCAGATCAACATCGAGTATGGTCTGCGCTTCCGTCAGGAAATCGGCATAGATCTCCCGCAGCCCGGCGCCTTCGGTATCGTCCAGCGTGATGCCTTCGTAGACGGTACGCAAGGTCAAATACAAGCCGGCGCGCCGCGCGAAAACGGTACGCCAGCTTTTTTTGTTCTTGGGGTGAGTCATCAGCTTCGCCCATTTCTGGTACACCGGTAGCGAAAATGACTCGGAACTGCGGCTAAGGTGGGAGATATGGTCGTTGATGCCAGCGCTTACCGCGCTCGCCAGATCGAAATTCTCCGCTGGCTGCAGGCTGATGCTCCGCTGTTTGTTGGAAGGGATCGGTTCCCGCGCGGCCGCAAGCGCGTCGCGGCTAATAGACCAAGGGCTCGCGCTCAAGTCGTCGACGATGTAAGTCGCGTCTCCATCCTCCTCGACCCGAATGAGATGGATGATGTGTCCCTTTTGCGATGGCGGCAATCCGTGATAGGGCAGGCTGGCTTTGTCCGTCCAGAGCAAGGCTGTCCCGCTCGCCCTCAGCGCGTCGTCCAGGTTGGCTTGCGCCTTCTTCACGCTGGTCGTCTCGCGCATGTCGACCTCGACATTGAGGCGCTGGCAGGCATTTTTGAGGAAGTCGGCAGTGTAATTCCAGCGATTGCGGAAACCCAGCACAATCAGCGCCGAATCGTACTTGTCGAATTCCCACAAGATGTATCCCGCGCCCAATCCGCCGCCGATGCCCAGGATCATCGCCTCGCTCAAGGCTTGGCCCGTTCGCGGATCGCGGAGGCCCCGGCGCGTCAAGGCATTTCTCAGAACTGCCGTGTCCGAATGAATCCCGCCGTATGTCACTTTTTTTTCAACCTCCTTTTTCTTGCAAGAGGAAAGTTTGATGTTATGAGTGAGCGCGACAGATCATTTCGCCGTTACGCGCCGTGCGGCTGTCACAATGAATTGCTCCCGCGTCTTCGGCGATTCAGGGATCCAATTGAAGGTCGGATTGTACCAGCTTCGCTTGCATCTCGTGCATAGACTTGGGGTAAATTTGCGCCCAGGGATGATCGGCTAGCGAGACGGCGGGCGGCTGCCAAGCCTCGCCGTATTCCGCTACTGACCGGATCCAGTTCAGGTAGTTCAGCCAGCCGATCCAGATGCCGTTGTTGGGAAAATCTGGCGAGAAGCCGCTATGATCAAAACGGATGCGCGTCGTGCCGGCAATGCGCTCGAGCCGCCAGGTCGCCCGGGTAGGCGCCTCATCCCCCATCTGCCAACTGATGGTCAGTCCTTGGTTTTCCGCGAAATCGACCACGCGGATGCCCTCGATGCCCCAGCCCAGATCATATTCTCCACCTGGCTTTAGTTCTATTCGCGCTTGATTGGCGATCCAGCGTTCCATCAGCTTTGGACGGGTGAGGACATTGAAGATGGTTTCCGGGGACGCGGTGGATGCCAAACTGTGCTTGATGTCTCCCGTCATCGGTCGGCTGAAATCGACCCGCGCCTCGCAGGATTTGCCATCGATATAACGGCGCAGGTTCTCCAGATGCACAAACCAGAAATCCTCGAGCGTGAAGGGCTCGGGCTCCTTCTGTTCCTCGCGTTGATGAATCAAGGTCAGCGCTGTCCGCTCAGCGCCCAGGTCCCGCAGTTTAATCGTGACCTTGCTGGAAATATGTCCCAGATTCCAGGCGAATTTGAGCAGCCGATCGCTTTCATGCGCCAGCAGCGTCATGCCCTTGTCATGTCGGCTCGGGTTAAAGGGCGTCGCCACCCCCCAAAACAGGAAGCGTCCGGCAGCTAGATTGATATCGGCGGATTCCGCCAGCCAAGCCTGCACGGCATCAGTCGTCGTAATAGCCCGGTAAACGGCGTCGGGGTTAGCCTCGATATGCGCTTGCATGGCGAGAGACTTCATTTCACTCACGGCAGTTCCTTCTCGACTGGAGATTTGCGGATAGTTTATCATGAGCCTAACGGAGATTCCTCACGCTCGGAAGTCCCAGTTAGGCTTGAAAAGACCGATTACCGGTTGATTAATCAGGTTGTAATGAAAGGGGCTTATTTCATGCGCCGTCTATGCCAGACCGACCGCGGCGCATGAGCATGAGAAGCAGCAATAACGCCGCGGCCCACAGAATGATGCCCCCCGCCAAGGCGACTCGCCAAAGATGTGGTTCAAACGCGAAGACGACACGGCTCTGCCCAGCGGGCGCCTGCAGCGCGCGGAAGATCACATTGGCGCGCAGAATCGGCGTTGATTCGCCGTTAACGCTGGCTGTCCAGCCCGGGTAAAAGGCATCGCGCAAGATTAAATAAGCTGGCGCGGATGATTCGACCTGCAAGACCACACGGGTATCATCATATTCGACGATGGTCACCTGTCCGGGTTGATCGACGGCGAGCGCCGCCAGATCGGCGTCTCCGTGAATTACGTCCGTGTCGCCTGCGTCGATCACACGCAAGGCTTCTTCACGACCTTGCAAGCTGTCCGGCAGGATGCTCACTTGTGACGCCAGATAGGCGCGGGACCCCCGGGACGGTACGCGGTAGACCTTGATAGTGCTGGAAAGGACGCGTTCGAAATCCGGTGGCTGCGCTTGCAGGAAAATTCCCTTTTTGCCGCTGTAAGTGAAAGTGACCGCGAGAATACTGTGGTCGGATGCCAGGATGGACTGCAAACCGGAGCGATCGACGACGGTCAGCAGCAGACCATTCTCAAGCTCGCTGGCATCGTCCCTGCCTGTCAGCGGCTCGGCGTGCAGGACGCGCGCTTGATCGAAGGGATCGTCCGGCCAGGGAATTCGCTCGACCGCTTGCCAGAAATCGGCCAATGCGGTGTCGTAAGCGATGTCGTCGTGCCATATATCGTAGACCTTGTCGACGATGAGATAGCGCGTATCGGTCATCTGCAGCCAGCGCAATTCAGGTATGCAGGCGCCGCTGCATTCGGGCAAAGCCATCCGTTCCCCAAGTCGGCCATCGACGGCGCGGGCTGCGCCTTCCGGCAGCAGCCGAGACGTGAATTGCGAATAGAAGACCGTCGGCGTGATGCCGCCCCCGAAGCCGTCGATGGTGGGGATACTCCAGGTGAGCGCGAGATTCGGCATCAGCATCTCTTGCTTTTTGACCGCGTCCAGAGCGTGGAACTGCGCCTTGAAATCCATGCCGAGGCGGTCGTAGCGGGCGCGCAAGGCAGCGATATCGCCGGGATCGAAATAGATTTGACTGATGGACAGCGTTCGCCCGGGAGCGCTCTCTTCCGCCTGATACGCCAGCAATTGGCTGATCGTGAAGCGCTGGCTCAGATAGACTTCCGGTGGACTAAGATCGTTGTAGGGCAAGTTCCGCCCCGCGAGAAGCAGCTCGGCGAAGACCAGCGCCAAAGCGGCGTAGGGCAGCCAACGATGCCGCAAGATCAGCAGGGAGAGCAATAGCAAAAGCGCTAGTCCCCAAAGCGCCAGCGAGGAATTGCTGATCGCGTTTCCGCCAAAGATAGCGCCAGGCTCCGGCCGCAGCAGGAAGCGCGTCAGCAAGATGAACACGGCGATTGTCAGTCCGACCGCCATGGCGCCGCGACTTCCGCCTTGCCCCTGCTCATTTGATGATGCCCGTTCAATGGCGGAAAAACCAATACCCGCCAGGATCGCCATGCCCAAGGTGAATAGAGCCAGGAAACGCGCCGGTACGCGAAACAGGTTGAATAACGGCAGTTCCGCCAGCAACAGAAAGAGCGGGCTGGCGCGTCCCAAAGCCAGCAGCAAGCCCAGAAGCGCTATGCCGATCCAGAGCCGTCGCGCCCCGGCGGGAAGATGGTCGGCCGCGACGCCCCAAAGCGCCAATCCTAGTCCGATCACGCCCAGGTAAGCGACATACTCGCCGAAGAGCTGCCCGTCGTAACTTGGCAGCAGGGCGCGCCCCAACAAGTTGGGCGACAAGGAAAAGGCGGTAACTTCTCCAGCGCTAAAGCCGCTGCTGCGGTTGGACATGCCGATCAGTTCCAGGCTCGGTAGCAATTGCGGGATAGCCAGCAGCAGTGCCACCAGCGTGCAGGCCGCCAGCAGCATAAGCCGACCGGTGATCTGCCGGGGCTTTTCCCGCGCCGCTATGCCAAGTCCGATGCCGTAAACGCCGAGACCGATGCCGCTGATGAAGACAGTCTGCGTATGCCCGCAAAATATTTGCAACGCCCAAGCCAGGGCAAACAACAGCCCGTCTCCCCAGGGCTGTCCGCGCGTCAAGGTCCGATGATAGAGCGCGAAAAGAAAGGGCAGCCATGCCAGCCCTTGATACTGGTTGATCTGCTCGACATGCGCGCCGAGATAGCCGCTGAAGCTATAAACCAGCGCCGCCAGCAGCGCGGGCATGACGCGCTTCTCGACGGCTTCGCGGTACAAATAATAGACGCCCAGTCCAGCCAGGACACTATGCAAAAGGATACTGATCTTGATCGCTTGCGGCGCGCGGAAGGGCGCTGTCAACCAGTTGAGCGGATAGTACGTGCCGAGTTGCGGATTGGCCAGCAAGGGCAAGCCCATGAAAAGGTCTGTCGTCCAGAGGGGCAATTCGCCGGCGCGGAAGGCGGCGTTGCGCGCGTCCCAATAGGGATAGAAATAGTTATACGTATCGCCCCGAGCCAGGATAAGATCGCTGAACGTCAAGTGCCGAAACAAGATCAGCGTCGAGCATATGATGAGCAATAGCGGCAGGAATCGTCGCAACCGGCGCGCGCTCATAGGCTGTCCTGTTGATCGCGCTGGTAAACCGACCACTCGGCGCTGCGCAGCAGACCGCGCGCAGCCAGGGCGAGGCGTATACGGCGCTGCGCGGGTCCCTGTCTGCGCTCGCGCTGATATTGCCGCCAACGCTCGTGAGCGGCGGGTCCCCAAAGAAAATCTTCAATTTCGTCCGGCAGTTGGAGGTCCCCGGTATTGCCCCAACTATGCCAGGCATCCTGTTGCGCCCGAGGATGGGCCGGGCGCAGATGACGCCATTCGCCTCGACGCAGGAAGATAACGTTGACCTCGATATCCTCGCGATCGCCCCCGGTGTTGCTCAGGTTGTCGCCATGGATCAGAAAGTCGCCGCCGTTGCTCTGGCCGGGATGAAATCGGGCATGGGCAATGGCGCGACCGGCCCATTCCATATCGCCCGCTACGCGAAAAGCTTCGTCGAAAGGACCAACCCGCTGATAGAGCGCGCGACTCATCATGAAGAAAGGACCAAGGCCCTTACCCCTTGCGAAACTGTCGGGATCAAAGAGCCTCGGCACGTCGAGGCGCTGCTGCTGAGGAAAGAGGCCAAAACGTCGTACAACGCTGACCCGCGTGAAAGGGAAATCGACCAGGTTTGAGCCGCCTTGCAGCGCGCGGACGCCCTCGATAAATCCCTCAGTCGAACGAATATCATCGGCGTTCCAAAAGGCGGTATAGGGAGCCTGCGATGAGGCGATGCCACGATTCCAAGAGGCATACAGCGACTCGCGGGGCACGTAAACCGGCGTCATGCGCCCATAGTAGTTAGCGTTGATTTCGCGCGTCAGCAAATCGATCTGAGCTCGCTCATAGTCCGAGGCGTCGTTGGCGATCGGCAAATAGTGAACCGAGAGGCCAACTTCACTGACTTGTTTGGCAAAGCCGAATACTGCCGCCGTAAACCTGGGCAAATGCGGCTCGCAATGATAGAGGGAAGAGATCACGGCGACGGACATCGATTGGGCATTCCCTGATGGTTAGCAGTACCAAGTCAGTCGCGCGAAAACTGATTGGCAATATGTAACAAGAGTGGGCGAGCCACCGGCTCGCCCGTACAACGTTTCGATTATTCTGTCAATTTCTTTCATAGGGCAGTTATTGTCATTACTTTCCTGGAAATACTGTCCTGACAACCTTATCAGATTACAGGCTTTCAAGAAATTCAAGTGTTGCTCTGGGTCACGCTTGCGGTAGATGAATCTCGTTAAGACTCTTCCCTGCAGGGTGGGATGAACCTCCCGGCCTTGGCGCGTTGAGCGATTATGCTCAGTTGCCCAGCTTCTTACGGGGAGGCGTCGCGTATGACAAAGCCTTGGCTCATCCCTGGTCGAGCACCTGCCTGGTTGTCAAAACGGTGGCGAATTCTTGGTGCAGTTGCGCCAGCGCAAGGTCGTGCACTACATCGGCGGGATAGTGGCTGCCGTCGAAGCTTCGTTTTTCATGCGCCGCCGTGGCGTCCGCCACCACAACCGTCTCGTATCCCAGATCGCCCGCCATGCGTACGGTCGACGAGACGCAGTGATCGGTGGTCAAGCCGACGATGACCAGCGACTGAATCATAGCCCGCTCCAGTCGTTCGCGCAGATCAGTGCCAACGAAGGCGTTGTTGACCTTTTTTGGAATCACCGGTTCCCGGTCCCGCGGCGCTACCATGGCTTTGATGGCATTGCCCGGCAATTCCGGTCGCAGCGGAGAATCACTTTCGGTGGACATGTGCTGGATGTGGAAAACCGGGCGTCCTTGGCGGCGCCACTCCTTCAGCAGTCTCGCCATGTTGGATTCGGCATCGGGATTGTTGCGCTTGCCCAAACGCGGATCGTCCAGTCCCTCTTGCACGTCGATGATAATCAGCGCTGGACCTTGGTCTGCTGACATCGGTTCCCTCCTTTTGCGACTATCGTAAATGGTCAACGGAACTAAGTTTAGGGTCTTTCGGGACCTTCGATTTCCCCTCCCCATTGTCAAGCCCGCAAGCCCGCTTGTACCGTCTCATATTTGATAAACCGCGTCGCTCATGCCACGAGAAGGTCTGTGATTTTCTGTGAGCGCGACATTCCTGTGGATGATTCGCCGCTCACGCGCCGAGCGGCTGTGGTCGAGGCGACGAACCGACCGCAACCATCAATTTAGGCTAGGGATTCATGTCATGGGCATGATATAATGCTGCGATAATCGCGATGAAGCGGTGGAAATCATGCTTCAGGTTGTATCCTTCAATATCGGCGGCGCCCGTGGTATGCGGCCCGCGCCTCATGACCACGAACAGTTGGCGCAGGATGCCATCAGCACTCTCAAACAGGTGATCAATCCGGGACAGCCTACAGTGATCGCGCTGCAAGAGAGCGGCGTGGCCATCGTCGACGGGATCCAACGAAATGTGGGGCGCAGCATGGCGCGGCATTTAGGCGAAGATTATGAAGACGCATTCGCCGCCGAAGTCACCATGTGCGATCACCCGCATCCAAACTTGTGGGACCGGCCGGCCTTTCGTCGCATGATACAAGCCGCCGAAGGCAACGCCATTGTGACCAATCTGCCGGTCGCAGAGTGGTCATGGGGCAGTTACCCGAGCCACAACCATTGCGGTATGGCAGGTTCCTGGGCGCGCCACACTTGCATAAGCCGCGCATCGCTGTACAGCAGCGGCAACCGCGATACGCAGCCGCGCAACTTGATGGTCGCCTCCCTGAACTACCGTGGCATCCCGCTCTATTTTCTCAATACCCATCTCGGCGTGCTTATCGGCGAAGATCGCCGCGACCCGACCTTCGAGCGTTCGCGCACGGCATCACATATGCGTCAGGCGCAGGCGCGGGAGATCTTGCATGTTGTGGAGGAATTGAAATGCGCGGACCGGACCAACGAACAGCCCGAGCGCGCGATCTTGCTGGCCGGAGATTTCAACGCCCAGCCCGCCACGCCGGAGATGGAAATGCTGCAGCGCCATTTTCGTTTGTTGACGCCGGAGAACGAGCGGAAAGAACTGTGGACGCATCACAGTCACCGCATCCTGGTCGATCATATCTTGCTGCACGATCCCGCGGATCAATTTGAGGTGATTTCCTGCCATATACAGAGTAAGATACCCTTCGACGATTTGACCGACCATCGTCCCACGGTCGGCATCTTCGCCCAGGCATAAACTGGGCGCAGGTTGCGTTTATTATTTTCTGTGAGCCAAGTTCTAAACTTGTGTGCGGCTTTTATTCATTTGATTGCGAGAGTCTCTCATTGGCCCGCTTCTGGCGCTGTCTTTTGTTGCGTCTGTTGAGATGCTTGTGCATATCGAGGAAATAATCGAGCGTCTTCTGCTGCGCGACTTCATCCGCGGCGTAGGCTTCCGGGTCCCGTTGGCGGCGTTGCCGCGTCACCTCGTATAGAAACAAAGCCGCTGTAACCGACACATTCATGCTCTGCGCGAGGCCCCGCATGGGAATTGTCACCAGACGATCGGCGGATCGCAGCGCCCTGGCGGAAAGTCCGTCCTTCTCGTTGCCGAGCAAAAGGGCGATTTTCGGCTGGCTGAGGTCAGCCTCGAAAATAGACTCCGCATTTGGATCAAGCGCGGTGGCGACGATATGCCATCCTTCTTCATTCAAGGTTCGCAAAGCCTTTTCGCTGTCGTGGTGCACGCGATAGTTGAGCCATTTATTGGTCGCGGTCGAACTGTTCTTGCCCACTTCTTTGGGGTCAAACTCGGGATGCGTATCGAAGATGATGTTGATCTCTTGAATGCCGAAGGCATCGCAACTGCGCGTGATAGCGCCCAGGTTGTGCGGATCGAAGACATCCTCGATGATGACGGTCAATCCCGATTGACGCTGCCGGGCGATGCGGCGTAGCTTGTTCAGGCGTTCTTCGGTGGGCATGTCACGCGCTTCAGGGGGCCGCAGCGTCCGCAGTCAAGCGAAGAGGCGCGACAATTCAAGTTCAAAGCCGGGCAAGACCTCGTCGCCGGATAGGATGTCCCTGGTTTTGAGGGTTTCCCGTTTTGCGCGCTGCGCGCCTTGCGGCCTGTGGATTTCCACGGCGCTTTGCGCTGGCAGCACGATCCAAACCAGCTTTGTGCCATGCCGAAAATAGATTTGCGCCTTTTCTCGCAGTTGCTTAAGGGTATCGTTAGGCGAGCGGATCTCGACGGCGAGGTCGGGCATGAGCGGGACGAACTTCTCGGGGAAGGGATCGGGCGCGCGCTCGCGGCGGATGAGGGCGACATCGGGCAAGAGCAGGGTGTAGCGGCTATCATGGGGATGGTAGCCTGTTTCGACCGTGACGATACCCAATGCCTGCGCTTCAGCGTACTCATCAAGAAAGCGAGCGAGTTTTGTGGCAATGCGTCCGTGTATTCCGCCTGGTCCCGACGTCTCGACAAGCACTCCATCATGTATTTCCAAACGCTTCTGTTCGTTTTCTGGCAAACCGTAGAGATCCCAGAGCTCGTCCGCGTCATAGAGCCGCTGCTGAATCGCCATCGTCGTTTTAGTTTCTTCTCCACCTTTACCGTAAGCATAACATAGTTCGATGCGCAATTCACTTCCTCGCGAAATCGACTCGGTGTAAGTCAGAGCAATCGCACCAGAATTATTGCCTCCAAAATGTGCTGATTTCAAAGGAAAATTAACCACCGAGACCACCGAGACCACCGAGATTTAACCGCTCGCTTGCCAAAAAGGAGACAATGTAGGGGCCGATTCTGTGAATCGCCGGCAATTTTGCACCCTCTTTTGCATGGGCGACACAAGGGGCGCGTAGACACAGCCCGCCTGTCGCCCCTGCATTTCGTTAGATTTATGTGACATTCGACATATATTGGTTCTGGTGCGATTGCTCTGGTGTAAGTCCCCGCGATTCGTCGCTATAATGCAAAATGTTAGATAGTAAAAGGCTTCTTACTATGATTGGCGAAACAATTGGTGTACTCACGGCCGGTGGAGACAGCCCGGGTTTGAACGCGGCAATCCGCGGTATCGGCAAAGTAGCAATCGAACGGCATGGCATGCGCGTGGTTGGCTTCCGCGATGGTTTCCGCGGCTTGATGCAAAACCGCGTCGAATGGCTGGGTCCGGAGCAGCTGAGCGGGATTCTCACCTTGGGCGGCACTATCCTGGGTACGAGCCGCGATAAGCCGCACAAGATGCCCATCGGCGGAAAAACCCTCAACATGATGGATGTCATGGTCGAGAATTACCGCAAGCATGATCTGGCGGCTCTGGTTTGCCTCGGCGGCGGCGGCACTGCCAAGAACGCCTGGCGCCTGGCGAAAGAGGGCATCAATGTGGTCTGCTTGCCCAAGACGATCGACAATGATGTCAGCGGCACCGATGTCACCTTCGGTTTTGATACGGCTTTGAACATCGCCTCGGAAGCGATCGATCGCTTGCATTCCACCGCGCACAGCCACCACCGCATCATCGTCTGCGAGATCATGGGCCATAACACCGGCTGGTTGGCTCTGGGCGCTGGATTGGCGGGGGGCGCGGATGTGATCCTGATCCCGGAGATTCCCTTCAACATTGAGGTAATCGCCGAGTCGATCCGCGCGCGCAGCCGCGGCGGCAAGCGCTTTAGCATTGTCGCCGTCTCGGAAGGCGCGATGACGCAGCAGATCGGCAACAAACTGCTCGACGCCCGCGCTCGCATCGAAAAAGCCGAAGCCGAAATCAAGAAATGCGCCGATGACAAGAACAAGCTCAAAGCGGCTAGGAAGCGGCGCCGCGAGGCAAGGGCGGAAGCGGCAGCGCTGGAAAAAGAACGCAGCGGCGGCACCCTGTTGCTGACGAACGAGCTGGAAAAGCGCACCGGACTGGAATCGCGCGTGACCATTCTCGGTCATGTGCAGCGCGGGGGCGTGCCGTCGCCGGCCGATCGCCTGCTGGCGACGCGGCTGGGCACGGCCGCGTCCAATTTCATCGCCGCGGGCGAATCGAACATCTTGGTTGGTGTCTGCGGCAATCATGTACGAGCCGTGCCGCTGGGGGACGTCGTCGGCAAGCGCAAGAACGTGCCGCTGGATCACCCCTGGTTGCGGACGGCGCGCGATCTGGAGATCTGCCTGGGCGACGCGGTTTGACTATATGGTATTTCATCACAAACGTTTGCAATTTGCTCTTATTGACAGTACAATTGTTCTATAATCTGGCAGCGTAATTATGACATACACTACGCAGCTTCAAAACGGTACCGAATTGAATCGGCTGTATGAGAATGACCGACCAATCCATGAGTGGTACAGGTTTGTATTGTCTTTCCCGCCACACTTGGTGCGCGATTACGTAGAGAAGTTCAGCCTTGACAAGGGACAGATCATTCTAGACCCGTTTTGCGGTACGGGTACGACCCTTGTGGAGGCAAAAAAAATAGGCATCAAGAGCGTTGGTGTCGAAGCCAACGCGATGGCTCATTTTGCCGCAAGCGTTAAAACAGATTGGGAAGTTGAACCAAGTGAGTTGGCTGATTTTGGACAAGAAGTTGCCAGTCGGATTACAGCAACCTCACATGAGAAAATACTTTCAAGCGATTCAAGCTATTTTGATATAACCGTGTTCAGCGGCGAATTGCGCGCATTTGGCGTCGAACAGTCCAAATTATTGATCAAGAATTCTATAAGTCCAATACCGTTGCACAAAGTGCTTACATTGCTCGATGGCATTGAAAGGCATAAGCCAACCAGACTTCGAAATCATGCGAAACTGGCATTGGCAAAGCAGACGGTAAATGAAATCAGCAATCTTCGCTTCGGTCCAGAGATTGGAGTCGGTAAGCTAAAAGTCGATACACCGGTACTGAAGCCGTGGCTCTGTGCTTTAGATAGCATGGTCAATGACTTGCAGGAATTTCGCGCATCATCGTATACGCCTGCAACGGTGTTCTCCGCTGATGCAAGGGATATGAGCAAGTATTTGTCGCCAGGTTCGATTGACGCGGTAATTACTTCACCACCATATCCAAACGAGAAGGACTACAGCCGAACGACGCGTCTTGAATCAGTCTTGCTCGGGTTTATGTCCAGTCGGGAAGACTTGCGCAGACAAAAGCAACGGTTCATTCGTTCGAACACTAGGGGAGTATACAAAACCGATAAGGACGACAGTTGGGTGGAAGACATGCCAAGAATTCAAGCGCTTGCGCGTTCTATCGAAGATCGTCGACTGGAACTGGGAAAGACATCCGGTTTTGAGAAACAATACTCCAAAGTAGTGTTGCAGTATTTTGGTGGAATGGCTCGACATCTGCAGGAACTGCGCCGTTTCCTGAGCCCTGGAGCAAAGCTCGCATACGTGGTTGGGGATCAAGCTTCTTATTTTCGCATCATGATTCGCACAGGGGATATCTTGGCGGAAATCGCAGAGCGTAGGGGATATGATGTGCTCGACATTGACCTATTCCGAACGCGGTTTTCGACAGCTACAAAAGAACACTTGCGTGAAGAAGTAGTTCTGCTTCAATGGAACGGTTGAAGCGCCCCCAATGGCAAAAGCAAATCGCTATTCACAGATTATTGAAGACATCTTCTTTCAGCACTACAGCGAAGGAGATGCGGCCGTCCGCTTTGCTCGCGAGGATATTGTACGTTCTGCGGAGAGACTTGATATTCCTCTGCCAAAGAATCTTGGGGACGTCGTTTACTCATTTAGACATCGGAATCCTCTGCCCGACGCTATTACTGATGAGGCTCCGCCGGATCAATCTTGGGTGATTGTTGGCAAGGGACAAGCGAAGTATGCGTTTGAACTTAAGTCGATTTCAAAGATTCAACCTGATACGATGTTGCCAATCACCAAGGTGCCAGATGCTACTCCCGGAATCGTATCGCGGTACGCTCTAACGGATGAACAGGCATTGTTGGCGAAACTTAGATACAACAGGCTAATAGATATTTTTACGAGTGTTACTTGCTATTCCATCCAGAATCACTTGCGTACTACTGTACGATCCATCGGTCAGATCGAGACCGACGAAATATATGTGGGTGTGGACAAGCGAGGGGCGCACTTTGTGTTACCGGTGCAAGCCAAAGGCAAAACAGATCAGATTGGGATCGTTCAAATTGAACAGGACTTGGCGCTGTGTGATGAAAAGTTTCCCGAACTGGTCGCGCGTCCGATTGCCGCGCAGTTCATGGATGAAGGAAGCATTGCGTTATTTGAATTTGGTCGAGACACTGATGGGCAAGTGGTTAAGTTAGCGGAACACCACTACCGCCTTGTGCCTGAGCATGAAATGTCAGCCGAAGACCTCAAACTCTATCGCAACCGTCGTGCGGACTAAGGCAACTTAGCTCATCCCCTCCCGCACAGTCCTGACCATATCCGCGGCGGCGTTGGCGAGGATATTCGTATCGGTCATCACGCTGACGATCCTGTAGCCGCGACGAATCAATTCAAGGCCGTGTTCCGGACCTGCGGCGAAGACGCCGGCGATCACCCCATGCCGTTGCGCAGTCGCCAGAAGTTCATCCAGCGCGGCGTCGATAACCGAGTCAGACGAGTCCAAGCCGGCTTGGCCGGTCATGGTCAAGCGCAGATCCCCGATGCCGATGAAGACGCCGTCCAATCCCTCGACGCTCATGATCTCGTCACGATTGTCATAACCCTTTTGCGTCTCGATCATCGCCAGCGTGATGATGGTATTGTCGGCGTGTTCGGCATAGTCGGCGCCGGCGTAGACGCGGGCGCGCGTTGGTCCCAGGCTGCGATAGCCTTGCGGCGGATAGCGGCAAGCGCCCACAAAAGCTTCGCATTCTTCGCGCGTTTCGATCATCGGACAGACGATGCCATAGGCGCCGGCGTCCAGCAGCTTCATAATGTCGCCCGGCGTATTCCAGTTGACCCGCGCCATCGGCACTGCATCGGTCGTCGAGATAGCTTGCAGCATCTGTATGGCTGTTTCCATACCCATCATGCCGTGCTGCATATCAACTGTGAGACTGTCCCAACCTTGATTCGCCATCACCTCGGCGGACCAGGTGCTGGGTATATGCAGCCAGCCGTTCAACGCGGCTTTGCCTTCTGCCCAAAGCGCCCGCACATGATTTTCGCGCATCTTCCATCCTTTCGTGTTTATTGATAAACTAAAAAACCAGTATACGATTGTAGTGACGGATTTCCAAACTTGAGAACGTGATTAAGCCAGCGACCCAGAGCAAATGTGAAGCAAATCAAGCAACCGCACTGACATGCGCTGTAATCCAATAGTCGCAGAAGGAGAATAACGTGGAAAACCTGGCTATTGAAGGAATCAAATTGCTTTACGGAGTTGTTGCCGACAAAGAGGCGAACGAGCGTTTGGAAGATTGTCGACAGCAAGAATTTGAAGGCGAGGAACTTGAGGGGCATCATCCACAAGCCAAACGAGTTGTCAGCACCCTATTTGCAGTCATTGAAGAAGCTGGGCGCGCGAATAAGGAGGGCTGGCTCTGTGTCAAGTCGCATCTGCCCAAGTCCGAAATGAGTCGACGGGTTTTGCTGGGTTATCTGCACCAGAATGGATGGCGCTGGACACTAGAAGAAACTGCGGTTTTCAATGTTGGGCAGATTGAATGCACCCTTTACACCGACGGTGTACTGCATTTCAAAAGGCTGGTCGTGTAAAT
This sequence comes from Anaerolineae bacterium, assembly GCA_034420635.1. GTDB lineage: Bacteria > Chloroflexota > Anaerolineae > Aggregatilineales > Phototrophicaceae > UBA6055. The sequence continues at coordinate 44,502 of DAOULD010000198.1, forward strand.
GGCAAGACTAGGTTCTTTGTCTCCTATGTCAACGGGAACATGATAGCAACCCACAGCTTAATGTAAAATCATTCCTCCCCATCCCCCATTTTGATGAGATAGACGCGTTGTACGCGTATTATCTTTGCTCGTTCTGTTTGCATTGACAAGAGACCTGTGGCAACGACATTATGTACGCCAGCAACATCAACAAGATAGTCCTCATCATATTCTTTCAGCGCTTTCATCTTTACATTCACGCCTATGCCTTGCTGCTGCTGGGTCGCGGATTGAGCTTGGTGCAGATCGGCCTGATCGAGTCGATTGTGATCGGCGCGATATTCCTGATGGAAGTGCCCACCGGCGTTCTGGCGGACCGCGTCGGTCGCAAATGGTCAATCTTCGCGTCCACCTTTCTCTTGATGAGCGCCGAATTCATCTTCATCTTCGCGCGCGGATTCGAATGGTATGTGTTGATCGCCCTCTTGACCGGCACCGGCTTCGCCTTCGCCTCTGGCGCGATGGAAGCGATGATCTATGACAGCTTGCCCGAAAAAGGGCGCGAGGACGCGATGAAGCGGGCGATGGGCCGGGTGAATAGCTTCGCGCAAATCGCCTTCGTCATAGCCCCTGTGCTGGGTGGTCTGATTATCGGCGACGCCTCGCTCGAGAATTTCATCCCGGCCATCGCCTTGACGGTTCTTGCGCTCTTGTTTGGCCTGTTCGTCTGTGTAACGCTGCGCGAGCCGCCAATTGATTCGGCGGAAAAAAAGGCGGGCAGCATGACCTTGCTTCGCGATGGCGTCTCCTTGCTGCTTAGACAACCGCGCTTGCGTCGGCTGGCGCTGCTGGTCGTTTTCACATCGCCCTTTACCGGCGCCATGGTGACGACCCTCGGTCCGCCTTATCTGGTGCGGAACGAGGTTTCACCCTTCGTCATCAGCCTCACGTTGTCCCTTGGCAGTCTGCTGGCGGCATTGACACAGCGCTACGCTTACAAGGTCGAAGAATGGTTGGGCCAAGCGCGGGCGATAGCATTTCTGATTCTGCTGCCCGGAGCGCTGTATTGGATTTTGGCGGCGGTCGCTGGCCCCATCGCGCCTGTCCTGGTCATAATCCTGATGTATGGCGTCAACGATATGAAGACGCCGCTGTTTTCCGCCTATCAAAACGCGCTGATCGAAAGCAAGAACCGTGCGACCGTCTTGTCAATGATCAGTATGTTCCTGAGCTTGTTCCTGGCGCTTGGTTTGCCGGTCTACGCCGCTATGGCGCAGCGCTCCCTGAGCCTGACATTTGTCGTGATGGGGCTGGTCATTGTGTTGGCGGGGCTTTTGCTGGGGGTGCATCGCTTGACCGAAGCGAAAGACACAGTCTGATTCATTTGACAGCGCGTTCGAGATTATAGACCTCGCGCTTGCTGTAGACCGCGCCGCTCGGTTTCAAGTCGCTTTCGTAAAGCGCGAACTCCGTAACGGGGAATGGCTCGGTGAAAAAGTCCATGTGCGCGCGTATCCAGGTTGAAGCCAGCCCGCGGCGCAACGGTTTCTTGAAGCGCATCAGCGTAATATGCGGGTGAAAGCGCCGGCGCTCGCGTTGGAATCCCTCGCGCTCCAGAGCCACCCCGACCGCTTCGTACACGTCGCGTAGCGGCGGGGTATTTTCCACGCCGGCCCAGATGACCCGCGGTCGCGCTTCAATAGGGAATTGTCCCACGCCGGCGATGCGCAGGTCGAAAGCGGGCGCGTCCACCTCGCGCAGAGTACGCCCGTAGGCGCGCGCAACCGCTTCCGGCACGTTGCCGATGAAGTGCAGGGTCAAGTGCAAAGCGTCGCGGCGCGGCCAGCGCCCGGGCGGCAGATCATCCTGGCGCAGTCGCAGGATAGCGCTTTTGCTGTCTTCGGGCAGGTCGATGGCGACGAAGAGGCGGGGCATACATGCACCTGATTTGCAATGTTTCTGTTTGGGATTATACTCCATACTCACATTACAATAAAAAGACACGACGAGCTAAGGAAACAAAGCGAATATGCTCAAAAAGGACATCGCAACAAGTTTTCTTCAAATGGTTTGGTCAGACACGGTGTCTGAGGCTTACGAAAAATATATTCACCCCGACTTTATTCATCACAATGCCTACTTCAAGGGCGACCGCGAGACACTCCTCAGAGGAATGGACGAAAGCGCGCGGCAGTTTCCCGACAAACAATGCCAGGTCCTGCGCGCCCTCGAAGATGGTGATTTGGTTGCCGTCCACAGCAAGGTTGCGCTCGACCCCGAGCAGGTATTTTCTGTCATTCACATTTTTCGATTTGAGAATGAAAAAATCATCGAAGAGTGGGAATCGGTTCAAGAAGTCCCAAAAGATTCACCGAATGAAAACGGAATTTTTTGAGGCTATACAGTTAATTCGAATTCCTCCGCCAAAAGAGCTACCTGTATATCCAAATTCTCTTGCCATACAACCTGTGACATCATCAAGCAGAGCGATCGCAGCAACATGAAAATCATGTCAAAATGGTTCTCAAATGGCTACAAAGGGATCTTGGCAATATTGCTTGAACATTTCTGACATCTTGTAACCTTTAATAATCCCGAAACTGATTCTGGCGCGATTGCTCCGCCTGCAAAGTACTTTCGGCGTAACACTTGGAGAGCGCTCATTTGCCATGATCGAATTGGCCTTTGGATCGACCCTTGCCGGATTAGCTATCCTCTTGTGGGTCTTCGGTTGCTGAGAAGTAATATGGTCAGCATGGGCAGATTTAGGATGCGCGGCAGATGGTCGACTTGGCTTTTCGGCTTCGTTTCCACAATCTGTGGTTTCTTGATGATGCTCACTGGCGCGGCGGCGGTCCTGTTTCTGGATATGGAACTCGTGGAGGTGATGGCGAAAAGCGGATTATTTATGTTCGCCGTCGCCTGGATCCTTGCCCTCATATTTGAGTGCCTGTATCGGATCAGTTGGTGTCTGGATCCGACTTATGCGCCGCAGGAGTTGCGTGACACATTGAATACATCGCATCACGCCCGGAGGAAACGCAAGTTGAAGCGGGAAGATGATGATGCTGTGAACGCCGGCCTCATCGCGTCTTTAAGTAAACTAGCAAGAACTGCAACGAATATGTTCTTGTTATTTGGCTCACAGTTGTTTAGTCGCGTCATGACCCCGCCCCGCTCTTGGGACAAACAAAACCTTTGGCATGCCGACGAGGGAGGCGAGGAACAGACCCGCAGGAAGTCGAACACCGTGGCTTACGTTGATCACGAAGACCTTTTTCGGGAATCACACCGAACGGATGCGGATATCACAGCGCTGAATGTCCAGGACCGAGAATAACCGCTCATCTCGCATCGCCGCCTCTAGCGGCTGCGAATCTATAGCTGTAACACTTCGCAAGGCTGTGTTATGCTTTTCGGCGAAACAACCGTCGAAATATGCTGCTGATACATGCGTAAAGGTGGAAGGACATGAACTGGATCGTCAAGAAACTGGGACTGATGATTTGCCTACTTTTGCCAGTATCGCCGCTAATATGTATCGCGCAAGCTGAAGAGCATTGCGACTTCGCGGACGAAACAATTCTGCTGGGCGGCGTCGTGCCTTTGTCGGCCCCCGGCTCAGTCGCCGGCGGCATCGGCATGAGATGGGGCTTGGAGCAAGCCGTGGCCGATATCAACGCCGGCTGCGGCATTGAAATTGACGGCGCGAATCATCGCATTGACCTCGTCATTGCCGACTCGGAAGGCGTCTCTGAATATGGGCAACTGGTGGTTGAGCGTCTGGTCTTGCAGGATGGCGTGCGCGGCATCGTCGGCTTTTATCACAGCGCTGTGGGCCTGGCGACGATGGGCATGGTGGAAAAGTATCGCATCCCAACGATTTATGCCCACCCGCGCAACGACCTCATCAGCGCCGCTGGCTATGACCGCTTCGAGGGCGATCCGCCGCGCTTCGACGACGGCGTCGACTATGTCTTCCGCACCTCGCCACCCAGCTCGATTGTCGGCAAGGTTGTCACCGACTGGCTGATCGAGCAGGGCGTCGAGGATGTGATCCTGATCCTGGAAAATACCGACTACGGTCATCCGGCCGCGGCGGCGGAACGCGCGCACCTGGAAAAAGCCGGCGTGCGCGTCGACCAGTTGGAGATTGAACTGGGCACCGAAGACTTCGTGCCTATTCTCAGCCGAATCTACGCGCGGCCGCGTCTGCCGGACGCCATACGCATCCTTGTCAGTGGAGAGACTTCGTACAACCTCACGCAACAGATGGCGGAGCTCGGTATCGCGCCCACCGCGGACACCATTTGCGTCACCAACCATCTCGCTTTTCAGTCTGAGCAATATTGGAACACCGTGCCCGATGGCAATTTCTGCGCCTTCGACCGCGTCGGCACCATCCCCAGTCTATACAACGACATGGCTAAATCCCTGGATCTTCGCTACCGGGAGGACTTTGGCGACGTGCTGGTCAGCTTCGCTATGGAAGCCTATGATAGCCTCTGGCTGATGGCGGACGCCATGGAACGCGCCGGAACTTATGAGGACCCCGATGCCATTGTCAGCGCCCTAGAAACGGCAGATATCACATTGACGCAGGGTCATTATTATTTCGACTACGGGAGCCACAATCCCGTATTGCCGGAAGGCACGCCAACATATTTATGGCACCAATGGCCCGTGCCTGTCGTGACAGTCATGCAGTACTTCGAGCAAGATCAAAACGCCTTGGACGCGGCGGTTGTCTACCCGCCGGTGTATCAGACACATGGCACATCATATTTTAAGCCGGGCGGCTAAAGCCATGCGAAGCAGCTGAAAGCGACGCGGCCGCTGCGCTGCGCCCGCCTTGCGCTGTCTTTCAAGCATAATGCGATACGCTTATATTACAGTGGCGCGCCTCCGCGCCGAAAAACATAAGGGGTTCTAATGTCAGGCAAATCACTGGCCGCGCTTGCGCTGCTATTCCTGCTGCTGACGAATGCCAGCTTGGCAGGCGCGGAAGATAATTGTGAATTCGCGGAGGAGACGGTCAAGTTCGGCGCTTTCGCGCCGCTATCCGCGCCCGGGGCGGTGGTGGCCGGCGTCGTCATCGACTGGGCGGTGCAGCAGGCTGCGGAGGATATCAACGCCGACTGCGGCATCAATATCAATGGCGTAAATCATCGACTGGCGGTCATCACCGGGGATACCGAAGGCATCTCCGAGCGTGGGCAGGCGGTGGCCGAGCGCTTCATATATGAAGAGGGCATTCACGGCGCGGTCGCTGGCTTTCACAGCGCGGTTGCGCTGGCGTCGATGAGCATCTTGCAGGAAAACCGCATCCCGACGGTATGGGCAGGTCCCTGGAACGACAATATCACCGCCAACGGCATTGTCGAATTCGAAGGCAGGCCGCCGCGCGTCAACGACGGCGTGGATTATATCTTCCGCATCTCGCCCGCTTGGACGATGGTGGGCTCGGTGATCGCCGACTGGCTCATCTCGCTGGACGTTGATGATGTGATCATCCTGGCGGAAAACACCGATTTCGGGCAGCCGGCCGCGGCGGATGAGAAGGCGCGGCTGGAAGCGGCAGGCATGCGCGTCGAGCAATATAATATCGAGTTGGGGACGGAAGATTTCATCCCCATTCTCAGCCGTATTGAATTGCGCCCGGAACGGGCTGACGCTATCCACATCATCATCACCGGCGATACGGGCCTCAACCTCAACCAGCAAATGGCGGAACTGGGCATCGCGCCCAGCGCGGAGACCATCTGCATCGCCGGCTACGATGCCGAGCAATCGACGCAGTTCTGGCGCAGCGTCGAAGACGGCAACTACTGCGCTTTCAACCGCACCGGAATCATCCCCTCCCTCTTCAGCGAACTGGCCGCCGAAGTCAACCGCAAGTACGAAGAAACCTGGGATGACACCGCGCCCAGCTTCGCCATGGAGCCTTATGACAGCGTACTGCTGCTAGCGAACGCCATCGAACGCGCTGGCGGCTTCACCGCCCCCGACGCCATTGTCGCCGCACTGGAAACATCGGATGTGGAACTAGCGCAGGGGCGCTATTACTTCGATTATGGGGGCCACAATCCCGATCTGCCGCCTGGCGCGCCAGCTTTCTTGTGGCATCAATGGCCCGACCCCATCATTACCGTCATGCAATACTTCGAGAAAGGTCAAAGCTCGTTGGACGCGGCGGTCATATACCCGCCCATGTATCAGACGCACGGCACATCTTACTTCCGACCAGGCGATTAGCCGCTTGCGACATTGACATGCGCGGGATGTCTTCCCGCCTTTGATATTACTATCCGCTTGCTTTGTTCATAGCGCTGCCATTAAGATAGTAATATCGTAATAGATGAAAGCTCAACCAAAATATTCTTCGGGAAGAGGAGGATGGAATGATTTTCAAGAAACTGTTTTGGATAATCTGCGCGGCGCTGTTGCTCACGCTCGCGCCGATGGGAGGCCTTTACGCCGACGGACATTGCGATTTTGCCGATGAGGTCATCAAGTTTGGCGGCATTGCCCCGCTTTCGCCCCCCGGCTCGACCGGCGCTGGCGTCATCATCGACTGGGCATACCAACAGGCGGCGGACGACATCAACGCCGACTGCGGCATCGAAATCGCTGGCGTCAATCACCGACTGGAAGTCATAACCGGCGACAGTGAAGGCATTTCCGAGCGCGGTCAGGCGCTTGCCGAGCGCTGGATATTTGACGATGGCGTGCATGGCGTGGTCGGCGGCTATCACAGCGCTGTGGCGCTGGCGCTCATGAAAGTGACGCAGGAGAACCGCATTCCGACTTTGTTCGCCGGTCCCTGGAACGACAATATCACTGCCAACGGCATCATCGAATTCGAGGGCAGGCCCCCCCGAATCGAAGATGGCGTCGACTATATCTTCCGCACATCCCCCGCCTTTTCCATGGTCGCGGTGGTGGCGGCGGAGTGGATAATCGAGCGCGGCTTGGATGATGTCATCATCATGACCGAAAACACCGACTATGGCATCCCGGCCGCCGCCGACGAAAGGGCGCTGCTGGAAGCGGCTGGCATCACGGTCGAACAATATAACTTTGAATTGGGCACGGAAGACTTCGTGCCGATTCTCAATCGCGTGCTGACGCGCCCAGAACCGCCGGATGTCATCCACGTGCTGGTCACCGGGGAGACGGGCTTCAACCTCAATCAGCAGATGGCCGAGCTCGGCATCACGCCCAGCGAAGAGACCATCTGTTATGCCGAGAGTTTCGCCGGCGACTCCGAGCAATTTTGGGCGGCCGTCCCCGACGGCAACTATTGCGCATTCACCCGCGTCGGCGCCACGCCAGCGCTTTTTGGCGAGATCGCAACGGAATTGAACGCGAAGTACACAGAAACCTGGGGCGGCGTCGCGCCTAGCTTCGCTTTGGAGCCCTACGACAGTGTGCGTTTGCTGGCGCATGCGATTGACGTCGCCGATACCTTCACCGACCCGGACGCTATTGTCGCCGCCTTGGAAACTGCCGATGTCGAGTTGGCTCAGGGGCGCTATTACTTCAATTATGGCAGCCACAATCCCGATTTGTCCGAAGACGTGCCGGCCTTCATGTGGCATCAATGGCCCGACCCGATTGTGACTGTGGCGCAGTACTTTGAAGAAGGGCAGAGCGCGCTGGACGCCGCCGTGGTTTATCCGCCGCTCTATCAGACGCATGGCACGAGCTATATTGAATACGGGACGACACCCTGATTTTGCGCTTGGCGCCGTAAAAGCGCTATAATCGCTCGGACTGACGGGCGGGTTCATGGCCCGCCCGTTTTGCGTCTCCTGAAACGAGTTAGGAACTTTCGATGTCTTTCCCGATACTGAGTGAAGAATTCCGCATTCGCCGCTTGGGGCGCCCTGAACGCAAGTTGCGAATGGTGCTCGATACCGATACTTATAACGAGATTGACGACCAGTTCGCGCTTGTATATGCGCTGCTCTCGCCGGAGCGGCTCTTTGTCGAAGCGGTTTATGCCGCGCCTTTTCACAACAGCCGCTCGGCGGGACCGGGCGATGGCATGGAAAAAAGCTATGACGAGATCCTGCGCCTGCTGGATTTTTTGGGGCGCTCCGCAGATGGCTTCGCCTTCCGCGGATCCACTGAATACCTGGGCAGCGAACGGCAGCCGCAAGACAACGCCGCGGTCCGCGATTTGATCGACAAGGCGCTTGCCAGCCCGGCCGACGACCCGCTCTATGTGGTTGCCATCGGCGCCATCACCAATGTCGCCTCCGCGCTGTTGCTAGCGCCGGAGATCATCAAGAAGATCGTGGTAGTCTGGCTGGGCGGGCATCACTTGAACTGGCCGCATACGCGCGAGTTCAACCTGGCGCAGGATGTGCCGGCGGCGCAGGTTGCGCTCGACAGCGGCGTACCCTTTGTGATTGTGCCCTGTATGGGCGTGACCTCTCACCTGCTGACCACGCTGCCGGAGTTGCAGTCTACCATCGGCGGGACCAATCCGGTTGGCGATTACCTTTGTCAGATATTCAAAGAATATCGTCCCGATTCTTTCGGAGCGTCCAGCGTGATATGGGATATCTCGACCATTGCCTGGCTGCTCAACAGCGATTGGGCGCCGAGCGATCTGGTGCATAGTCCCGTGCTCACCGATCAAGTCACCTGGAGCGTCGATCAATCGCGGCATCTGGTCCGGGTCGCCAATTTCGTCCACCGCGATCCTATCTTCCGCGACTTGTTCAAGAAAATCCGGGCGCTGTGAACCAGTTGAAAACCAGGTTTGCAAGCATCGGCCTGTGCCGCTGTGGGTGATACTTATCGTCGTGTTCCACGGAATACCTGGGGCAAGATACCAAAAGCGAAACTGTGGTAGGCTCTCAGGAGCTAATAAACGCCCGTCATTCCCCGTTCTCATGAAACAAGCTTACGCAGCATCGCGAAGGCTGATGCTGAACTCCCGCGTTTTGTCTTTGCCCGGGCAACTGCTACAATAACTGTGTCAGCAAGGATGCTGAAAGGTTCATGCGCTATATGGCCGTTCAACAGCAATACATCACGGCTGATCGCTTTCTCGAGATAGTCGAGCAACCACAAAATCAAGACCGCGTCCTGGAACTTGTGGAGGGAGTTGTCGTCGAGATGTCGAAGCCGACCGCTGGACATGGAGAAATTATTAGCTGGCTAAATATTCGAATCGGCAGCTTCGTCATTGAGCAGGATCTCGGACGAATTTGTTCTGGAGACACTGGCTTTATCCTGGAGCGAAATCCACTTGGCAGGGACACTGTTCGAGGGCTGGATTTCGCGTTCATCGACAAAGCTAAGGCATCGGGACCATTGGAATACACTTGGTACGAGACGGGACCCGGTCTGGCTGTCGAGGTGATTTCGCCTAACAATCGCGCGGACGATATTCACCTGAAAGTCATGCAACTCCTGAACGCGGGCACGCGTCTCATCTGGGTGATTTATCCCGAGAGCCGCACAGTTGTGGCGCATACGGCAAGCAGCGCTAATACGCTCTACGAGGATGACACGCTCTCCGGCGGCGATGTGCTGCCGGGTTTTGAAATGCGGGTCGGTGATATCTTCCCGAGTTGACGAGACTCATACAAAGTACTACACAAAGTCTGGCCGCCGACTCGGCTGGCGCCGATGCGCGCCAATAACGGACGACAAATCGAAACATCCTTAGTCGGGAATCCAAAAGCGGCAGAAATAAGGGCGACTCACAGGGTCGCGTAGACACTGACCGTCAGCCGCCCCTACAATTACTATCTATTTTGGGAATTTGCCTAGCTCTTGCCGTTTGAGCCATTGCTGCCATTGCGCCCGTTGGATCGCCGAACGGGACGCTTGCGCGGCAGCTTCATGGGCAATTTGTGCCGCCGCACCCCATCGAACTGGTAGAGCGCGTTGGCGACGGCGCCCGCGGTCGGCACCAGGCCAATCTCGCCGACGCCTTTCGCGCCATAGGGTCCGTAGGGATCGGGCACTTCGACGCCGATGACTTCCATTTCCGGCATCTCCCTGGCGCGCAGGATGCCGCATTTGCGCAGCATGGTGCTCTTGGGTCGGCCGTCTTCCATGGGCAGGTCCTCGCTGATGGCGTAACCCAGACCCATATGGATCGAGCCTTCCAGTTGGCCCTCGAAGAGCGTGGGGTTGAAGATCTTGCCGGCGTCATGCGCGGCGATGATCTTTTCCACTTGACCGGCCTCGTCCAGAATCACCACTTGCGTGGCGTAGCTGTAGCTGTAATGGGTGTAGATCTTCTCGACCATAGCCCCGGGCTTGGTGGTCCAGTCCACCGTGAAGGCGCCGACGTAGCGCTTGCCGACGAGTTCCTCCAGGGAGTGCTTCTCCAGGTCGGCTTTGAACTCGCGGCAGGCGTCGATAATGGCATTGCCAATCAGCGAGGTCGCCCGCGAAGCGGTGGTCATGCCGGTCACCATCTCGGATTTGGTCTCGACGCGGACCTCAACCAGCGCGGGATCAAGGCCGGTTTCGGTCACCAGCGCCTGCACCGCCATGGTATGCACGCCTTGCCCCATTTCGGTCCAGCCGTGATCGATGACGACTTTGATACCCCCCTCTAAATCTCCCCCCAAAGCATTGGAGGGAGACTTCGCTCCTGTCCTGCTCCCCTCTCCAATGCTTTGGGGAGGGGCCGGGGGTGGGGTAGAAACCACGCTGACAGTCACCTGGGATGAATCCGGCATGCCGTTGCCGATGCCGGTGTTCTTGATGCCACAAGCGATGCCGGCGAACCTGGCGTTGCGGAATTCGTTTTTGACCGCTTCCAGCGTGGCTTTAGCGCCGGCGCCCGCTTCGATGACCTGGCCGGTGGCGGTCATATCGCCGTCGTCTAGCGCGTTCTTGTAGCGGAATTCCCAACGGTCGAAGCCACCCTGTTCACAGAGATCGTCAATGCAGCTTTCCAGGGCGAAGGCAGTTTGATTGACGCCGAATCCGCGCATGGCGCCGCAGGGCAGGTTGTTGGTATAGACCGCCGTGCTTTCGATATCGGTGACCGGGAAGTTGTATGCGCCGGTGGCATGGCCCGCCGAGCGTTCCAGCACCTTCATGCCCACCGAGGCGTAAGCGCCGGTATCACCTACGAAACGCCCTTTGCAGAAGGTCAACATGCCGTCGTCGTCGCAGCCGATGGTGTACTCCATCCAGATCGGATGGCGCTTGGGGTGCATGATGATTGATTCGTCGCGGGTCAGGCGCACTTTCACCGGCTCGCCCATCAGATAAGCCGCCAGCGCCGCATGCCCCTGTACCGAGAGGTCTTCCTTGCCGCCGAATGCGCCGCCGTTTGAGACTAAAATAACGTTCACATCGGCTTGCGGCAGGCCGAGCAGCTTGGCGATTTGCACGCGATCTTCGAAGACGCCTTGCCCTTGGGACAGCACTGTTATGCCACCCCCCTCGGTCCCCCCATCGCTATGGGGGGTAGGGTAAGCGATGCAGGCTTCCGGTTCCATGAAGCCGTGTTCGATCATCTGCGTCTCGTAAACGCCTGTGGTAGTGTATGCCGATTCCGCCATCGCCGTTTCCAGATCGCCGCGATTGGTGATGGATTGTGAAAGGACGTTGCCGCCTTCGTGCACAGAGGGGCTGTCGGCGCCCAGCGCGGCGTGCATATCGGTGACCGCTTCCAGGGTTTCGTAGTCAATCTCGATCAACTCGACCGCTTCCCGCGCGATGGCGTCGCTTTCCGCGACCACAAGCGCCAAGACATCGCCGACGTAGCGCGTGGTTTCGCCAACGCCGATCATCAGCGGCCAATCCTGCTTTATCAAGCCAATATGCTTGTCGCCCGGCACGTCCTCAGCGGTGAAGATGCGGGTGACGCCCGGATGCGCCAATGCTGCGCTCAGGTCCATCGACTTGACGACCGCGCGCGGATGATCGCTGAACTTCAGCGCGCCGATCCGCATGCCCTGCATGCGGATGTCATCCACATAGCGATGCTGACCCAGCACCAGATCGCCCGCCTGATACTTGGGCAAGCGCGAACCGATGCGCCCGTCGCATTCGGGCATGGGCACTTCCTCTTCGTTACGGATGGCGTCGGCGGCCGTCTCAATGGCGTTGACGATTTTCTTGTAACCGGTACAGCGGCAGAGATGCGGCGTCAGCGCCTTTTCGATCTCGGCGCGCGACGGATCGGGATTGCGGTTGATCAGGTTGTTGGCTTGCATGACGATGCCGGGGATGCAGAAGCCGCATTGTACGCCGCCCTCGGTGACAAAGGCGTTGGCGAAAACGTTCTGCCGATATTCGCCCAGCCCTTCGGTGGTCGTCACCGACTTGCCGGCGATCTTTTCCATTTTGGTGACGCAGGAGAGCAAAGCCTTGTCATCGACCTGCACCACGCAGCAGCCGCAAGCGGCTTGCGGGGCGCAGCCGTCTTTGGGGGAGATGATGCCCATGTCCTCGCGCAGGACGTTCATCAGCGGGCGCGCGGGGTCGCCGTCGTACTGTGTCATTTGTCCGTTAAGCATGAATTCAATCATTTGAAGTGTCTCCTATCTAATATGCGTTCAGCACACCAGGCACTTTTCGATAGGTTCACTCGACCTAACGCCGCGAGTCACGACCTGCGACTGTATGC